>JAAYQF010000069.1 GCA_012519425.1 Bacteroidales bacterium
AACCCTGCTATGCGTCTTTGCTCGATGGCATGTGAACTCACTTCCATAAAAGCATACTGACAGCCGGCGTCTACCATTTGATGCAACAAAGTATTCAGCGTCAGTGCGTCCGGAGTGGTGTGCGTAGTTTCTATAGCTTTATCATCCACGTAATTACATACAGTAGAGAGCAAACCTGCTTTATAGCCAATTTCTTTAAATAGTTGATACAAAAGCGTGGCGACCGTTGTCTTTCCATTGGTACCGGTCACACCAACTAAAATCAATTTTTCGGAAGGGTGTCCGAACCATGTAGATGCCATGTATCCCAAGGCTTCCGCACTATCGGGAACCTGCACGTAAGTGACGTTTTTATGTAGTTTTACGGGCATCCGTTCGCATACGACGGCTGTTGCGCCCTTTTCAATGGCAGCATTTATATAGTCATGCCCGTCCAGTGTCGTACCTACAGTTGCAACGAACAAATAGCCGGGTGCAAGTTTGCGCGAATCGAATTCGATACCGCTTAGTTTTATGTCCGGATTACCTTCTAATCGAAGTATCTCAATATCAACCAATAAATCACTTAATAACATAGAATTGGTTTTCATTTTTATTCTAAAAATAATTCAATCGTACTGCCTTCCGACAGCTCAGTTCCGGGTGTAAGGCTTTGTGCAATGACCTCACCCAAACCCCTTAATTTCACTTGTAAGCCAAGATTGTTCAATAAATAAACAGCATCTTTGGCGCCCATCCCGCAAACATCGGGAACAACCTCACTTTTTGTCACATCTATACCCTGACTTAAAACATCTTTTTTACCGTGCTGTACGATAGTTTGTGATTCAATATTTTGCAACGGAATATTGAGATTTGTTGCCACCGTTTTCAACGCCGCCGGGTTCCCATATTTTATATCGGGAAAATACGGCTGTTGGTTCAATGTGTCAGTCTTCAGATAATCAGGATGATGACTGGACTTATGGATCATGGTGCGTTCGGCAATAGTTTTAAATGCACTTCCGGCCATTCTTCCTCCCGAAGGAATTCCCTGGGGGGCGGTCAACAGCACAATGGCTGAATACTGCGGATTATCGGCAGGAAAATAGCCACAAAACGATACATTATGATAGGTTTGTCCGGCTCTATAGCCCAAACCGCCTTGCGAAATTTGTGCGGTGCCGGTTTTGCCGGCTATGCGTACGATATCGGATTTTACACTTTTCGCAGTGCCGTATTTGCCTTCGATGACGCCTAACATGATTTCCTGCACATCTTTTAAAGTGCTGGGTTTACAGATGGATTCTTTAAGTACTTCAGGCTCATATTGTTTGATGATTTCATCATGCCTTTTGATAGACTTCACAAAGATGGGATTCATCATTCTACCGTTATTGGCAATGGCATTGTAAAGTGTAAGTGTATAAATGGGTGGGATTTTTGTCTCGTAGCCGATGGACATCCATGCCAAAGATGTTTTATACCACAGCTTCTTGTCCTTTTTAGGATGCTTGACCCAGGGTTTGGCAACTCCCTTCATTTGGATGGGCAAAGAATCGTTGAGTCTGAGGTCGTACAATTTTTCGACATATCTTTCCGGACGACTTCCAAAACTTTTCATCACCATTTTTGCGGTGCCCACGTTTGAAGATGCGTGAATAATTTCATCCACATGCAAAGTATCGTATCCGCCACGGTGGTAATTATGATCCTTCAAAACGCGGTTGGCAACTGGCAATACTCCTCCATCAATATCGAAATTATCCGATTTTTTTACTTTTCCCTCATCCAACACGGCGATTAAAGATGCGATTTTAAAAGTTGAACCGGGTTCCATTCTGTTTGTAAGCGCATGATTCACCCCCTCATAATACTCGCCCGTTCTTTCATTGCAATCGAGATTGACCATCGCTTTTATCTCTCCGGTTTTAACTTCCATCACAACAGCACAAGCAGATTGCGGAGCATATTCATTGGCCACGTCGCGCAGCGCCTTCTCAGCAATATCCTGAATTTCAACATCAAGGGTGGTATAAATATCCAATCCGTCAATGGGTTCCACATCCACCGTTTCCAAATACCTATTGGCTACTTTTTGCCGGGTCGAAATACCGGGTGTCCCTAATAATTGTTCGTTGAACGAACCTTCTATGCCGCTTCTTCCTCCCAATGACTCGTCGGGATACACATCACCGATGGTGCGGGAAGCTAAAGAGCCAAAAGGCTTTACCCTGCGAACAAATTCACGCTCATACAACCCACCGCGGACCCTTCCCAGCCGAAACAACGGAAGCTTCCTCAATTCTTTGAGTTGAGAATAAGATATTCTATGCGGGTAAAGTTGAAAACTCCTTTTTTTATCACGATATGCCCTCTGCAAAGCTCTTTTGTATTGAGCAGGTGTTTTGTCGCCAAAAAACCGGGAGAGCGACAAAGACAAAGAATCTAAATTGTCGTAAAACAACTTGCCGGAGTTGATGCGCAACGACTCGGCACCCATATCCATAAAAACGGTATAAGTCGGTATGGAACTGGCAAGCAAACGACCGTCGGCAGCATAAATATTACCCCGCTTGGGCCTTACCATGATATCACTCATTTTTTGTTTATCAGCAAGCTCCATCCATTGTTCCCGTTCAAAATACTGGATTTGAATGATTTTGTAAATCACCCCAATAAACAAGAGGGATATAATAAAGTAAACCACTCCAAATCTGAGGACAATATTTCTGCGTTGATCTGTCATATACCTATCATTGTTGCTCGTGTTGCTCGATGATAATGGGGGGCGTATCGCCGGGTTTTAATTTCATATTTTTGTTTTCCAGCAATTTCAAAATATTCGATTGACGGGTAATTCCCATTAATTCAGCTGAAATGGTCAAGGATTCATATTTTACATCCTGAACTTCTTTCTTCAGCTCAGCAATTCGCTTGATCTGTTTTTCGCTTGTATAGCGGTTGTCAATGTAGAAGACGCTGAGAATCACCAGTAATATTATCAGCAGATACTGCTTTCTGATAAACTTCTTAGTAAATATGTTCCCGTTCAAAACATCACGAATGCTACTCGACCTGAAGTCGGAGAAGTCCTCGCTGTTGCGAATTTTATCGATGATTTTTTTGAATATTGACATTTAAAATCTGTTTTATTGACCATTAATTATTTAAAGTAGCAATCCTTAACTTCGCACTCCGTGCCCTTGGGTTGCTTGCGATTTCCTCTTTATCAGGTACGATAACCCTGTTGTTCACTGCTTTCAGTGGTGCCGATACATTGCCGTAAAAATCTTTTTCCGGTTTACCTTCAAAATTTCCGGTACGTATAAAATTCTTCACCAGCCTGTCTTCCAACGAATGATAGGTTAGTATGACCAGTCGTCCGTCTTCATTCAGCAAATCAACACTTTGCTTCAACAATGCCTTGAGCGCTTCCATTTCCTGATTCACCTCTATGCGCAAAGCCTGAAACACTTTCGTCAGTTCTTTTTTCTCTTTTCCTTTTGGAAACAAAGTTTGCATCAGGTTTACGAAAGGTGAAATCTTGTCGAATGGCTCGTTGTTGCGTTCATTCACAACAGCCTGTGCAATTGCCCTTGCATTTCTTAGTTCTCCGTAGAAATAAAACACATCGGCCAATTGTTCCTCCGTATAAGTATTCAGAATATCGGCAGCTTTCAGGCGCGATTTCCTGTTCATACGCATATCCAAACAGCCATCAAACCGAAATGAAAATCCCCGTTCAGCTTCATCAAAATGATGAAAAGAGACACCTAAGTCAGCCAGGATACCGTCAACCTTCTCAAACCCGTAGTAATTCAGAAAGTTTTTAAGGTATTTAAAATTGCTGTGCACGGGTATCAACCTCTTATCCTCAAAGGCATTTTGCAATGCAACTTCATCCTGGTCAAAAGCCAATAATTTACCTTTTTTATTCAGTCGAAGAATGATTTCCTTTGCGTGACCTCCACCGCCGAAGGTGCAATCAACATAAACGCCCTCAGGCTTGATGTTCAGCCCGTTGATAGTTTCAGCGAGAAGTGCAGGAACATGAAAAACGGGTGTTTGCATACAATTATTTTTTCGTCATTTTTTCCTTGAGCAAAGCAGCAAAATCGGCAGCAGACAAGCTTGATTGTTCATATTTGGCTTTGCTCCATACTGCAAACCTATCGATCATGCCTACAAAAAGCACTTCTGAATTTTCTATTTCGATAGCCTGCAAGTGTTTTTTGGTGATCAGAACACGCCCCTGACTGTCGATATCGAGCCATTCGGCTTCCGACACAAACTGCATCAACAGCAACTGATCGACGGGATCCCATTCATCGAGCTTAGACTTAAACTCTTCCAGTTTGGCATTCCACACCGGAACGGGATAAATGATCAAACAGGCGTTTTCAGCATCTTTGCGCATGACAACCTGCTCCCTGTGTGTGTCCGGAAGCAGTCTCCTGTAAGTGGAAGGAATAAAAACCCTGCCTTTTGCATCAGCTTTCAGCTCGTATTTTCCAATAAAAGTGGACATTAATTTCAGTTTTCAGTTTGAAAGGGTAAAAGTATAAAAAGATTTCCGAATTCCCCACATTTCCCCACAAAATAGTTATCAACAAGTTTTTAAAGGTCAAACAAAGGGTTTTAAACGAGTTATAAACAGAGTTTTAAACAGGCTTATCAGCCACAAACAAATTAATCACAATTGATTACCAAATGGTTACCTAAAAACGTGAGATAATATGGGAAAAGTGGGGGTGGATTTATTTTAAGCGGGGTATGTAGTGGTGTTGAAAAATTAAGAAAAAGCAAAATATCACCTCTTAGCTTCAAAAAAAACGGCATACATTTTCTTTCCCAAAAAAACCTTACTTTTGTCATTTCAAATTCTTTCAATCCGTATGGACAAAAAAAATATTATTCAAATTGACATTGATCAGGTGCTCAAGACCAAAGCACCAAACACTAAAATACCAAAATTTGTCGCCAACTATCTCAAAAAAATAGTGCACCAGGACGATTTCAATCTTTTCTTCAGGACTTATCCGGGTGTAAGGAATATTGAATTTATTGAGAAAGGTCTGGAGTTTTTAGAAGTTACCACCTCGGTAGAGGGCAGGGAAAATCTTCCTCCCAAAGATGGGAGATACATATTTGTCAGCAACCATCCATTGGGAGGATTGGATGGCATGATCCTCGGCTATTTGATTGGTAAGGAGTACGATGAAAAAATACGTTTTTTTGCTAATGATCTGATCATGTACTTAGAACCCCTAAGCGAACTTTTTATACCGATTAATAAGTTGGGGGCTGCTCAATCAAGAGAAAGTGCTGAGATGATGCGTGAATTGTACAAATCTGATAATCACTTAATTAATTTCCCTGCAGGTATATGTTCCAGAAAAATTAAGGGTAAAATTGTTGATTTGGAATGGAAGAAAAGTTTTGTTAGTAAAGCTATTGAGTACCAGCGTGATGTGGTGCCTATTTATTTTCATGGCAGGAACTCTGATTTTTTCTACAACCTGGCCAATCTGCGCAAATTCCTTGGTATCAAGTTTAATATAGAGATGATGTATTTGGCTGATGAGATGTTTAAGCAAAGGGGCAATCATTTCACTGTCAAAATCGGGAAACCGATACCCTGGCAGACTTTCGACAAATCAAAAACACCATTTGAATGGGCACAATGGGTAAGAGAACAATGCTATAAAATCAAACAATCATAAGTCGAGCAAGCCTTCAGGGAGCTTCACAACAATTTCTTTCAAATCGTGGTTAATTTCACGGATGTAATCGTCCGCAACGGGAATTAGTAACTCGCTATCCTCTTTTTCTACAACATACAGGACGTTGGCCGTGGAGCGATCAATGTCGGTGATCACGCCAACTTTGCCTTGCAAGACATCAGTCAACTGAAATCCAACGAAGTATTCCAGGCTTAAATTTAAATGTTCATCAGTTGCAAGGACTGATTGATTGACATAAATGGCAAGTCCGTCGAAAGCACGGGCTTCATCTTCACTTTCAATTCCTTCCAGCGTCAGAAACCCGGTTGAATCACTCCTGATGCGATACTCGCTTACCTTAAAGGGTACCAATATGCCATCTATCTCAAAAATAAAAAAAGGCAAGTCATCAACCTCAAAAATATCGACCGTATAGGTAAACGACATTTCACCATGAATGCCGTGAGGCTTGATGACTTTACCGATTTCTATCAAATTGTCTTTGTGCAGCATAAGGGTATTTGATAAAATGATTGAAACTCGTCCTGCAAAAATAACATTCTTCTTCATTTTTTTGTTTTGATACAAAAAAACGAAGCAAAAAAAAATCAAGACTGCGCCCGCTTCGCTCGAAAAATTAGCGCTCGAACAGTTAAATCGTCCAAACTCGCAACTTCGTTGCTCAAACAAGGACGATTCTTAACGCTGTTCTCACTTATTTTTCGGCTCACCGGACGAGGTCTTCGGTCGCGCTACTCAATCATTCTCAAACCCGACCCCGGAACCCGCACCCTGGAAGTCGCAACCCGTGCAAATCCGCTCAATCCGCATCATCCGTGTGCTGCTTCTTTCAGAGGTACTATTATAAATGATAAACTACAGCAGCAGTCAATTGATTTCTATGCAACACAATAGGGTCGGTTGTATTCATATCCAACATACCCCAGTCGTATCCAACTCTCAACTCAAATTTATCGTAGCGGGCACCTGCTCCCAAACCCAATTTAAGGTCAAAACGTGATATGTCACCCTTATCGTCATTATTAAAATCATCGTAATGATTTATGGTAGCCTTTACTTCATTACCTAATACTGTAGTTTTAGTCACGGTTTGCTGGGCAAGACCGAAATTGATGGTCGGACCGGCAAATGCAAATATTTTTAGTGATGGGGCAACCTCAAAAGAATATTGAGCTTGAACCGGTACATCTACAAAGTGACCACTGTAGGTACTTGTTCCTAAAGCACCATTGTCAGTACTCTTGAGTAACAAAGTGTATAACACTCCAAATCTCAAATCCAGATTCTGCATCAAATTATACTCCGATACAGGTCCTACCACAAAACCATTCACTGCGTCGGATGCATCTACTCCCAAGGTTGTGTTTTTTGTAACTTCATTGACATTTGCATAACCTGCTTGAATACCCACTTGTGCAGATAAATTTACTGCCAGTGCTAATAACAATACCGAAACAATTGATTTAATTTTCATTGAATAAAATTTTTAAATGATTAAAACTAATTAAATGTATATTTATCGAATAAGTATTCGAAAAACTGCGCAAAGGTACTAATAACAATTAAATTTATCAACTGAATTTTATCTTTTTTCGCACTGCAAAAAGTGCGAAATGTGCTTTTGATCGTACTTTTATATAAAATCGTGTTTAACAGATGATTAACTTTTTTAAGATTAAACCAAATAACGAATCAAAAAAAAGATTAAGACCTTGCCTGCTTCGCTCAAAAAACTTGCGCTCGATTGACTAAATCCTTCAAACTCACTGCTCCGTCAGTTGACGGAGTAGGTGAATGATTAGTTAAAATCAATATTTTTTTACACTTTTTGAATTTTTCTCGAAAATATACTTTATTATATTATTTTATATATTACCTTTGCGATGTATAAATTTTTTAATAAAACACATTATAATATGAAAAAAATATATTTTATAGTAACGTATATTCTGATAGTACTTGTTGCTTCAAGTAATATTCAAGCCCAAAATTTTACAAGTATATTAACTTCTACTCGTCCCTGGGGAAAAGGAGATATTGTCATTTCTTTAACGCCGGATCATACTGATTGGCTGTATGATTTAGGAGAAAATGCTGTAATTAATGTTGGACTAACCAATACAGCAACACAAAACGTAACAATCAATTATGAAATTAGGCAGGAGCTAATGGATCCTGTATTGCAGCAAGGAACCGTGCAGATTACCAATGGAGCAGCGGCAACGCTCCAAGTCAATGCAATGACTGAACCGGGATTCCTGAGATGTAAATTTTGGGCGAATATTGACGGTGTAAACCAAGAAGAAATAGTAACATTAGGGTTTGCACCTTTTTCAATCCTGCCTACGATAACAAAACCCGAGTCCGATGATTTTATGGATTTTTGGACCAACACCATAAACAATGCTCGTGCTGTATCGCCAAACTATATATTGACTCATTTACCGGATAAAAGTGATGCAAATACCGATGTTTATCAGCTGGAATTGGATAATTATCAAGAAGGCAAAAAATTTTACTCAGTAGTGAATGTCCCTAAAGCTCCCGGTGAATATCCGGCTTTGATTCAATTTCCCGGTGCCGGAGTCTATCCAAGTTTTTGGGGAAAAGGTACATCTGCTTCCAAAAATATTATCGTGATAGACGTATATATCCACGAATATCCCGTTACTATGGAATCGGCTTACTACGCAAACTTAGACACTACGGTTCTTGCAGGATATGCATTTTTGAAAAAAGAAGATACCAGAGACACGTACTACTACAAAAAAGTAATAACCGGGTGTATCAAAACAATAGATTGGCTTTTTCAATATTCTAAATTTGATGGGAAAACCTTAATTGCTTCCGGTTCCAGTCAGGGAGGGGCGCTTTCTATTATGGTCACTGCTTTGGATAAGCGAATTAAATCCTTTACAGCTTTATATCCTGCTCTGTCTGACCAAACAGGTTTTCTGTATGGTAGAGCCGGAGGATGGCCCCAATACTTTCGCTGGTTCAAGCCCGAATATGTTTCCTCATATAATGTAAATGCCGGGGAAATCACTAAATATTATGATACAGTTAACTTTGCTCAATACATCACTGTTCCGGGATATTTTTCATGGGGATACAATGATGAGGTAACTCCGCCAACAAGCGTTTATGCCTGCTATAACCAAATCAACACTCCAAAAGAGACTTTGATCATTCTCAATGGAGAACATGCAAGTTATCCGGAAGTGTACAATTCTAATAATGCCTGGCAAGACCAGGAACTAACCAGGCTGAAAAACGAAACAGGAACACAAAACCCTACAAGTCAGGATATTAAACATTATATAAATATAGAAGGAAATAATATTTACCTGCAGTTTGAAGATAGCAATACTAATTTAAAAATTTACAATATTTCAGGACAACAAGCTTATTCTCAGCTAATTAATAGTCAGAGTATAGCTATACAATTGCCGAAAGGAATTTATTTTTTAACAGTAAACAATAAGTCTATAAAGTTCATCATTTAAATCAATAATTAACTTTACGACTACGAGACGACAATTTGTCAAATCATTGGGGGCTGTTCAAAAGTAGGGACAGCCCCGCGTATTTTTTCTTCATACATAAAACATCCCAAGGCGTTGCCATTAGGCCGGTAACATTGGGGCTGTCTCAAAACTGGTATTCAATCACAAAAAACAAAACACCAAATTATTTTGACATATTTCCTTGTTTTTGATTACCTTTGCGCGAAAAGAAAATAAGCAAAACCAAAAGTTTCCATCAGGGAACTTGGACAGCTTGAGATTACGATATATGATTTGGAACGAATTTATTGAAACAGCAGACAAAGAAAGACTGAAAGAAATTCAGAATGAGCGTTTTATCAAGATGATTGAACGCATTTACTATAATGTGCCTTTTTACAGGAGGAAATTCAATGAAGCAGGCATTGAGCTCTGTGATATCAAGAGTATAGACCAATTGAAGGACTTGCCCTTTACAGAAAAGACTGATTTACGAGATAACTATCCTTTCGGATTGTTTACCGTTCCGCAAAATCAGATCATCAGGCTGCACGCTTCCAGCGGAACCACCGGTAAACCCACGGTAGTGGGATATACCCGCAGCGATTTACACCTGTGGAGTGAAGTAGTGGCACGTTCGCTTTCAATGGCGAATATCGGACAAGATGATGTCATCCAGGTGGCTTATGGATATGGTCTGTTCACCGGTGGTTTGGGTGTACACTACGGTGCTGAAAAAGTAGGTGCTTCCGTGATTCCCATCTCCGGAGGAAACACCAAAAAGCAATTGCAACTGATGGTTGATTTCGGCTCAACTGCCATTGCGTGCACGCCTTCTTACGCGGCACATTTGGGTGAAAGCCTGATTTCAGCAGGCATTGATAGAAAAAACATCAAGCTGAAAGCCGGTATTTTTGGTGCTGAGCCGTGGACCAACGAATTGCGCAAACAGGTTGAAAATCTGCTATCTATCAAAGCCTATGACATATACGGTTTAAGCGAAATTATCGGTCCGGGCGTTTCCATGGAATGTGAATCTCAGAACGGCATGCACATTTACGAAGATCACTTCATCCCTGAAATCATTGATCCGGACACTTTGGAAGTCCTGCCTTACGGCGAATTGGGTGAATTGGTGTTTACAACCATCACCAAAGAGGCTATGCCCCTGTTGCGCTACAGAACCCACGATTTGACCCGCTTACATCTTGAAAAGTGTGATTGCGGACGTACCTTGGTACGGATGGATAAATGTGTGGGCAGAAGTGACGATATGTTGATCATTCGCGGTGTAAATGTGTTCCCATCACAAATTGAAGCCGTATTACTGGAAATGAGCGAAGCCAGTCCACATTACCAATTAGTGGTAAATCGCGAAAACAACTTAGACACCCTGGAAGTTAACGTAGAATTAGACGATCATTTCTGGTCAGACGAAATCAGGACTTTAGAAAATTTAAAGAAACGCATCGAACACAATATTGCCAGCACCCTGGGTGTTTCCGCCAAAGTTAATTTAGTGGAACCTTTCTCCATCGCCCGTTCGGAAGGAAAAGCCCAAAGAGTAATTGATAACCGTAAAAAAAATCAATCATGATCATCAAACAATTATCCGTTTTTTTAGAAAACAAAACAGGAAGGCTCACCGAGATGACTAAAATTTTGAGTGAGCAAAATATTAATATTTCAGCTTTTAGCATGGCAGAAACCGCTGATTATGGTATTATCAGATGTATTGTTACCAAACCTGAAGAAGCCATCAAAGTCTTGAAAGAAAGCAGATTTTCTGTAAATATGACCGATGTGGTTTGCCTGACCGTTCCTCATGAACCCGGAGGGCTGTACAAAGCATTGAAAATTCTTTCTGAAAACAATGTCGCTGTAGAGTACATGTATGCTTTTGCTTTTAACAATGCCGCAACTGTGGTCATACGTTCCGAATCCAATGAACAAACAGTTAAAGTGCTGAGAGCTAACAAAATGAAATTATTAAACGCCAGTGACATTTATCAGATATAGATAAACACATATTGACTGCAATACAATGGCAATAATTTCGCACGAAAAAAGTGTGGCGGTAATTTGCTGCTCTCACTGAAACATCAAAATGCAAATTGAAAGTTATAGAAGTAAATTGTCGAATAACTAATATAAAACACAATATAAAGTGGTTCGTTTTTCAAAATCAATAAATAACCTCCGTTCGTCGGAGATCCGCGACTTAATGAGTTTAGCCATTAAACCTGACATGATATTGTTCTCAGGTGGTATGCCGGATAACAATCTATTTCCATTACAGGAGATTGACGATATCTACAACAACCTGACTGAAGAAGAAAAACAAATCGCCATGCAATATGGTCCGACCAGCGGTATTCCTGAACTACTGGGTACTTTACAAGAATTTCTTCGCAAAAAAGGATTACCTGTAGATAACAACAAGCTGATGATCACAACCGGATCCTTGCAGGCTATTAATATCTTGACAAAGACTTTTATTGACCCGGGAGATACCATAGTTGTCGAGAATCCCTGCTTTATTGGCGCTATTTCCGCCTTTAAATCTTACGAAGCTGAAATTATTTCCGTGCCTTTGAAAGCAAACGGGATCGATTTAGACCAATTAAGGGCAGCCGTCAATGATGAAAAACAAAAACCCAAATTTGTTTATCTAACGCCCAATTTTCACAATCCCGCCGGAACGCTTTACTCTGTTGAAACCAAACTGGCGTTAATTGATATTTTAAAAGACAAAAACATCCCTTTGATTGAAGATGACGCTTACAGCGATTTGTATTTCTACGAAGAAGACAAGCCTCATCTGACCACCATCAAAGCCATGGATCCTAAAGGCATAGATGTTTGCTACACAGGATCTTTCTCCAAAATATTGGGACCGGGCCTACGCCTGGGATGGATGCTGGTCCCCGAGCCTATCTACCAAAAAGCCGAATTGATCAAACAAGCCATAGACGCCTGTTCGCCGAGCTTCACGCAAATGTTGGCGCATAAATTTGTGTCAAGCGGTGCAGTTTACGACTACATAGAAACCGTACGTAAAGAATATAAAATACGTGCTGAAGCCATGGTAACCTGCCTGCGCAAACATCTTCCACAGGAAATCACTTTCACTGCACCAAGAGGTGGGTTTTACATCTGGTTGGATTTACCAAAACACATCGACTCAACAGAGGTTCTGAAACGTGCCATCGATAAAGGCGTAGTTTTCGTTTCCGGAAAAACCTTTGACCCTCACGGTATTCTCAACAACAAAATGCGATTATCGTATTGCAATACTTCAGTAGAAAAAATCCGGGAAGGAATTCCATTGGTGGCAGAGGCAATACGGGAAATTGAAGATTTTAATTAAAAGATAGAAAAAGAGGGTTAATACTCCTTCTGTTTATAACTATTTTTAATACTAATACAAATTGATTCATTCAATTTTGTATTGTGTATCCTATTTATTTTGAGTAATTTTGCGAGAAATTTAAAATAAAGAAATTTTTCTTTAATAATTCTTTCTAAAACACATTGGAAACACAAACTTGATTTCATTTTTACAAAGTTATAGTTCCATTCATTCATTTCATCATATCAGCATATGAAAATTACACACATTGAGCATTTAGGTATCGCCGTTAAGAGTTTAGAAGAAGCCATTCCGTTTTACGAAGAAGTATTAGGGCTTAAGTGTTATGCCATTGAAGAAGTAGCCGAGCAAAAGGTAAAAACCGCATTTTTCATGGTTGGACAAACAAAAATTGAGTTATTGGAATCCACTGATCCTGAGGGACCTGTCGGAAAATTCATCGAAAAGCGTGGAGAAGGTGTTCATCACCTCGCTTTTGCTGTTGAAGGCTTACAAGAAAATCTCAATTATCTGGAGGGAAAGGGAGTCAGATTGATTAACAAGACTCCAAGAAAAGGGGCTGAAGGTCTCAATATCGCATTTTTGCACCCGAAATCAACTTTTGGGGTACTGACTGAGCTGTGTGAAAAGCCCAAACAATAATGACAATCAAAACAACAATATAACAGCGTTACATATCATATGGAAAACAAAGAAAAAATTAAAAATCTAATTGACTTGCGTGCTCAGGCCAAATTGGGTGGCGGTGAAAAAAGAATTGCAGCTCAGCACGCAAAAGGTAAATTTACGGCACGCGAACGCATTGACATGCTGCTTGATGAAGGTAGTTTCGAAGAATTAGACATGTTCGTAACCCACCGATGCAATAATTTTGGTATTGAAAAAGAAAAATACTTAGGCGATGGTGTTGTTACCGGACACGGCACTATTGACGGCCGTACGGTGTATGTATTTGCACAAGACTTTACCGTATTCGGCGGATCTTTGTCTGAAACCATGGCATTGAAAATTTGTAAAGTGATGGACATGGCCATGAATATGGGTTGCCCGGTAATCGGCATCAATGACTCAGGAGGTGCACGTATCCAGGAAGGCGTAACTTCTTTAGCCGGTTATGCTGAAATTTTCGAGCGTAACATTCTTGCTTCAGGCGTGATACCACAAATTTCAGCGATTTTCGGTCCATGTGCCGGTGGTGCGGTTTATTCCCCTGCCCTGACGGATTTCATCATGATGACTGAACAAAATTCGTATATGTTCGTGACCGGACCCAAGGTAGTAAAATCCGTTACCGGAGAAGACATTTCTATTGAAGATTTGGGAGGAGCCGATGTACACGCCGGAAAATCGGGAGTATCTCATTTCAAAGTAGAAAGTGAAGAAGAAGGACTGCTGTTGATCCGCAAGTTGCTTTCTTATCTTCCTCAAAATAATTTGGAAGAGGCTCCCATCTTTAGCAGCAATGACCCCATTGACCGCTTAGAAGACAGTCTGAACGAAATCATTCCGGACAATCCGAATCATCCCTATGACATGAAAAATGTGATCCATGCCATAGTTGATAATGGTGAGTTTTTGGAAGTTCACAGAAATTACGCACGCAACATCATCGTGGGATTCTCGCGCTTCAATGGCACATCTGTAGGTATAGTTGCCAACCAGCCCAATTTTCTGGCAGGTGTGCTGGATTGCGACTCTTCCAGGAAGGCAGCGCGTTTTGTACGCTTCTGTGATGCGTTTAATATTCCCATCCTTACCTTGGTTGATGTTCCCGGTTTCTTACCCGGTTCGGGACAAGAATATGCAGGTATCATTACACACGGTGCCAAATTGATGTTTGCCTACGGCGAAGCTACCGTACCTAAAGTGACGGTTACCCTCAGAAAATCATATGGTGGTGCCCATGATGTAATGAGTTGCAAGCAGTTGCGCGGAGACTTCAACTACGCCTGGCCTACTGCCGAAATTGCTGTGATGGGTGCTGCAGGTGCCGTGGAAGTCCTGGAAGGACGTAATATTAAGTCCATGAACGACCCGGAAGAAAAAGCAAAATACATAGCTGAAAAGGTAGCCGACTATAATGAGAAATTTGCTAATCCTTATCAAGCGGCAGCTTACGGTTATATTGATGATGTGATCGAACCGAGAAACACCCGCTTCCGCGTGATCCGTGCTTTCCAGGCTTTACAAACCAAGAAAGTTGTCAACCCACTGAAGAAGCATTCCAATATTCCACTGTAATCGTTTGAGAATGAAAAACAAGCCTGTGATTTCCATAATTCATCGATTTGAATTATGGAAATACAGATCACAATATAAAAATAATAATAAGGTATGAGTTTAATAACAATACAAATGGGCGACATCTTACTGATGACTGTTGTCGGTATCTTAGTAGTTTTCATTGCATTGGCAATTTTGGTTTTTGCCTTTATTGGTTTTGGAAAACTCAGCAACAAATCTTTCAGTTTGAAACGTAAAAAAACAGTAACAGATACAGAAACGGTTGCAACAGAAAAAAAGATTATCAGCGGACCGGAAGTAGCAGCCATCGCCATGGCATTGCATCTTTTTCTGAGTGATGAACACGATGAGGAAAGCAACGTAATAACTATCAAACGCATAGAAAGACGTTATTCCCCGTGGAATTCAAAAATATACGGTATGAGAAATTTAATTCGGTAAAAAATAACAGCATAAAGTAATGAAAAAATTTAAATTCACCATCGGTGGTAGTAGCTATTCAGTGAACGTCAAGGGAATAGAAAACAATGTTGCCGAAATAGAAGTTAACGGTACTCCCTACGACATCGAAATAGAGCAAGAGATCAAAACATCTAAAACTCCTGTAGTATTGGTCAGAAAGGAAGTGAAAACCAAACATGGGGACGAAAGGATGAGAGAAAACCTCCATCCCGTCTCAGAAGAGAAGAGACCAAGTTCCAAAACCATCAAATCACCGCTTCCCGGGAATATATTGAAAGTCAATGTAAATGCCGGGGACAGTTTTAAAGACGGAGACATATTGATGGTGATTGAGTCTATGAAAATGGAAAACAACATTTTAGCCGAGCACGACGGCAAAATAACCAGGGTTCACGCTGCTGTTGGAAAGGCTGTATTGCAAGATGAAGTATTATTTGAAATTGAATAGACCCATGAATAGAAAAATCAAAAGATTCACTTTTACACTTCTGCTGATCAGTCTGTTCAGTGTTATGCAGGTTTTTGGCCAAAATAGCGGAACAGGCAATGCTATTTTGGAAAGTCTGAATACATTCTGGGCGAGTACCGGATTCGCTAATTTCGCTTTCAAGAATTTATCCATGATCGCCGTTGGGATCATCTTTATCATCCTTGCTGTCAAAAAGGGCTGGGAGCCACTATTGCTCGTGCCCATAGGCTTCGGGATGATAGTGGGTAATATCCCTTTTACAACAGGTTATGAAATTGGCATTTATGAAGAAGGTTCGGTATTGAACATCTTGTATTCGGGTGTAGTAAAGGGATGGTATCCTCCGCTTGTCTTTTTAGGCATCGGTGCCATGACCGATTTTTCGTCTTTGATATCCAATCCCAAATTGATGCTCTTGGGTGCTGCAGCACAAATAGGCATCTTCCTGACTTTCTTAGGAGCTTTTGCTATAGGTTTTACACCCCAGCAAGCAGGTGCAATTGGAATTATTGGCGGAGCTGACGGTCCGACTGCCATTTTCCTGGCTTCCAAATTAGCTCCTGAAATGATTGGAACCATTGCTGTTACCGCCTATTCGTACATGGCTTTGATCCCTTTATTGCAACCACCGGTAATGAGGCTGCTGACCACCAAAAAAGAAAGAGTCATCCGAATGAAACCACCACGTGCGGTTTCCAAAACAGAAAAAATTGCATTTCCGATCATTGGTTTGATACTGACAGCTTTCATCTCTCCGAGTGCATTACCATTGTTAGGTATGTTATTTTTGGGTAACCTCTTGAAAGAATCAACAGTTACTGAAAGATTAGCGGAAACAGCGCGGTTTGCTCTGATCAATAGCATCACGATTATATTAGGGTTTACTGTTGGTGCATCTACACAAGCAGACCGGTTTATCACCTGGGATTCTTTGAAGATTTTTGGATTGGGAGCACTGTCTTTTATCATTGCAACGGCTTCCGGTGTTTTATTCGCTAAAATCATGAATCTCTTCCTGAAAGAAGGCAATAAAGTAAATCCGCTGATAGGCTCTGCAGGAGTTTCTGCCGTTCCGGCTGCTGCACGTGTTTCACAGGAACAGGGACTTCAGGCCGACAGAACCAATCACCTGCTTATGCATGCCATGGCGCCCAATGTTGCCGGTGTTATAGGATCAGCGGTTGCCGCAGGTATCCTGCTAAGCTTGCTGACTTAACAAGAACAGTTGAAGCTGAACACAATAAAACCAAACATTACTATGAATCATACTGATAATTACGAAATTGCCCTGAGTTTTGCCCTGCAAACCAACAGGAATGTTTTCTTAACAGGCAAGGCAGGAACCGGTAAAACAACTTTCCTGCATCATCTCAGGGGACTGACAAATAAACAAACTGCAGTAGTAGCACCCACCGGCGTTGCAGCCATCAATGCCGGTGGTGTTACTTTGCACTCACTCTTCCAATTGCCCTTCACTCCTTTTATTCCTACTGCTGAAGGCATCAAAAACTTATTGGAAAAAGGTAAAATTCGTAGTGCAAAACGTAAAATTTTGCAAGAACTGGAATTGCTCATCATCGATGAAATCAGCATGGTGAGAGCAGATACCCTGGATGCAGTCGATGGTTTACTGCGACACCTGCGTTACAGACACAGGGAGCCCTTTGGGGGTGTGCAAGTCATCTTCATCGGCGATATGTTCCAACTATCACCTGTCATCAATGATGAAGAATGGAAATTGTTATCTCCGTATTATCAGTCCCCGTACTTTTTTCACAGCCACGCCATTTCACAAAATCAACCGGTGTATATTGAACTGGAAAAAGTATATCGTCAGGAAGACATGCAATTCGTCAATATTTTAAATGAAGTCAGGAATAATCGCCTGACAAACAAAAGTTTGGAGGCATTGCAAAGTCGCTACAATCCAACTTTCATTCCGCCGGCAGATGATACCTATATTACTTTAACCACCCACAATTACAAGGCGGACCGCATCAATGCGGAAGAACTGGATAAACTGCCGGACAAGACGTCCCTCTTCAAGGCAACTATAGAAGGAGAATTTTACGAAAATAACTACCCCACTGATGAAAACTTAGTCTTGAAAAAAGGCGCCAAAGTGATGTTGATTAAAAACGATACCGAAACACCAAGACGTTTCTATAACGGTAAAATCGGCACCATCACTGCCATAGAAGAAGATACCATCACCCTTGAATGTCCGGAAGACGACAACACCATAGAAGTTAAACGCATGGAATGGGAAAATATCCGTTATCAGGTAGATGATAAAACCAAGCAGATTGAGGAAAATGTGATAGGAAAATTCATCCAGTTTCCCTTGCGGTTAGCCTGGGCAATAACCATCCATAAAAGTCAGGGCCTGACTTTCGACAAAGCGGTGATCGATGCCGGACAAGCTTTCACTGCCGGACAGGTGTATGTTGCTTTAAGCCGTTGCAGAACTTTGGAAGGCATGGTGTTGTTGAGCAAGATCAATCCTTTCAGCATTGAAAACGACCCCCTGATCCTGGAGCACGAGAAGCAAAAACTATTGCCGGACAAATTAGAGCAAGAGTTGGAACGCTCACAACATACTTTCAGAATATTTATTTTGAAGCTCCTCTTCGATTTTAATGAGAAGTTCAGACAATTCAACCGTTTGAAAAAATCCATGGATGAGATGGCTACTTCCTTCAATGAGGAGACCCTGCCCTATTTAAAGAATATCGGCAAACAACTTGAAGAACTGGATGAAGTATCGACTAAATTCAGCAGGCAATTGGACAGATTATTCCAACACTTTCCCATTAATGAAGCATACCTCACAGAACGCATTGAAGCCGCTTGTTCCTTCTTCCTTGAGAAGATAGACATACTCATTAAAACCATTGCAGATTCGCCTGCCACGACTGATAGCAGAGAAAACGCCAAGGTCTATAATGAAGGGATGAAAAGCCTGCACGAAAATCTGTCTTTGCAGCAATACATCATGAGAAAAATACGGCATCCCTTTGTTGCAGAGCAATATTTCAATCTCAAGAATAAATTTGTGGTGCCCGATGTAAAGATCAATGCTTATTCTAAAACGAAAGCATCTAAAACAAAAGCGATAACCGTCAAATATCCAAACTTGTACTTCAGATTGTTGGAATTGCGCAACCAAATATCCGACAACGACAATATTCCCGTGTATCTCATAGCTGCCAACAAAACCTTGGTAGAAATGGCTGATTCGCTGCCCCTTACTGAAAAAGAATTGTTACAGATCCACGGCTTCGGAAAAATCAAAGTCAAAAAGTTTGGTCCGTACTTTTTGGATATCATCAAAGAGTTCTGCGAAGACCATCAATTGAGAACGAACGCAGAGGGGCGATTGATATTGGATTAAAGGGCATGCAAGGCGGTAGAAAAAAATACTAAGGGTGTGCTAACACCGTTAGAACAAAAACACCATGAACATGAAGAGCAAAACACTTCCATTATTTATTTTGTCAGTTTGCCTTTTTGCATGTACAAATGACATCCGAAACACAGCAGTAGATTTGTCTGAAGGCTTTTGCCCGGAGGTGGCAGTAAGTGCATTTTTAAATCCCGATTCCTTAATAAGCATAAGCTGCACATCAACTCAGGTCGCCTTTTCCAAAGAACCCATCTCCGCACCTACCATAGAAAAAGCTGTTTTTGAAGATCTTTCAAATGGTCTGTCTTACCCGTTAATAAAAATGAATACTGATCATGTGGTTACATTAAATATCCCTGACATAAAACCGCTAAAATCGAATATATACCAACTAAAAATAAAGACTACTGACCCTGTCCGGATTATTTCAGTTATCGATACAATGCCTGCGCACGAAGTAAATATCACCGACATCAGCATTTCGCCGATACGCAAAACCACGTCTTATTTAGGTTCCGTGAGTTTTATTCCGAATGCGGAAAATCTTACAAATTATTATGAATTAATTGCCTGGCAGCAAAACACGGACGGCGGGTCATTGGCTTCAAATAATCCTTTCAATCAATTAAGTCTAAAGACAAATGACAAGTTAATCACACGAGAAGGATATTATCCCAATATTTTTTTGCTTGAAGCAGCTTACCCACAATCTCTACTTTTCAAACTTGACAAACAGCAGCATCAAAACATATCAATAAATTTCGAATATAATGCGGGTGAAGAATATCATGCCGGATCAACTTCCACCTGGGATCATAACATTAAAGTTCAATTGCGTACAGTATCCCATGCTTATTTTCAATACAAAACATCCCTCTATAAACAAAAATATGCTGCGGAAGGGGATTTGTTGTATGGGATGGCATCTCCCGTACGGGTTTATAGCAATGTAAAAGGTGGATACGGTATCTTGGGAACTTATTGTAAAACAGATACAACTATTCACGTTGAGGGTAGGACGAATATTGAAAAGGAATGAACTTGCATGCAATATAGGATTTTACAAATAGTGAGTTTTTTTCTTTTTCTCGGGATGCCAATGTATGCCCAAAACCAAAGACTAATATTCGGAACAGTGTATGATGAAACAACTTCCGAAACAATTATCGGAGCAAGTATTCTTGATAAAAAATCGGGAAAGGGAACGACTACGGATAACCATGGGCGTTATTCACTTTGGATACCTTCTGATTGTGACTCTGCGCTACTCGAAGTTTCTTATTTGGGGTATGTTAGTCAACGCATGATACCATCTTGCGACGTTTCAGAGATAAACTGGAAATTACATGAATCTTCTTTCTACTTAAAAGAAGTGGAAGTTAATATTAAACGCGCTAAAACTCTTGATCCGACACCATCTACATTTAAAATCAGCAAAACAGAATTAGATGTATTACCCGGCCTTGCCGGTGAAAAAGATTTAGTCAGATATTTTCAGTTGACACCCGGAGTACAGCAAGCCGGAGATGGCAATACAGGATTATTCATCCGTGGAGGAAGCAACGATCAAAACCTATTTTTGTTGGATGATATGCCACTCTATCACATTCATCATTTAGGAAATATCGTATCTACATTCAATACAGACATTATCAAAAGTGCTGAATTATTTCTGGGAGCTTTTCCTGCTGAATATGGTGGTCGTTTATCATCCATCGTGGATGTTCGGACAAAAGACGGCGATATGCATCGTCATCATCAAAGTATAACCCTTGGTCTGCTGACCTCTAAAATACACCTTGACGGACCTATCATCAAAGAAAAAGCATCTTATGTGGCTTCATTCAGGATCAATACCATGCCAATTTTTAAGTGGTTTTTTGATACTAACATGGGGTTCTTGATGTACGATGCTAATCTAAAACTCAATTATATCCTTTCCACTAAAAGTAGATTGTATTTTAGTTTTTATACCGGTGAAGATGCGATGAATTATGATGTTGACGGAACAGAGGAAAGTTTCACATCAAAGATTGCTACCACATGGGGTAACAGAGCCATTTCTCTTCGATTGAATCAAACTCTTTCCCCTCAACTGCAATTAAATCTTATTGGAGGGCATTCAACATACCATTACGGAGAGAAAAGTATGCTGAATTTTTACAACCCCGACAAGGTTCTTGAGGGACACTATAAGAGCAATTTCATGTCAAGCATCTCTGACAATTTCTTTATTGCCAAAGGGAAGTATTCACTCAGCAATATTATGCGGATACAGGCTGGTTATAATTTCTATTACCACGTTTATAATCCGGGTAAAAGTGTAGTAAAACAATCAGGTTTAGACTTAAATGAAGTCAATTTTTCCATGGGTTATCCCCGAACAAATGCTCATGAACATAGTATTTTTACCGATATTACCATTGATAACTTACATGGTTTTGGTTTAAATATGGGTATCAGAGAAAATGTCATCTTCACAGAAGGCATTACTTTTCATGATTTACAACCCAGATTATTGCTGACACGTAAAATAACAGATGAGTTAGCTTTGAGAGCTTCTGTTTCTCGTATGTGGCAACCGTTTCATCTTATATCCAATAATGGGGCAGGTATTCCTGCCGATTATCGAATTCCGGCAATGCCGGACGCTCCTCCTGCTATTAGTAATCAGACTTCAATTGCTGTCAATTACAAGCCTGAACAAAGCAACTATGAGTTTTCCGCTGAGGCTTATTATAAAAAAATGGAGAACCTGGTTGACTTAAAAGAAGGTGTAACTTATACAACCGATTTTGCCCCGTGGGAAAAAATTTTAGCTGTTGATGGTGACGGTAAATCCAAAGGCATTGATATGCTGGTGCGAAAAGTTAGCGGACTATCAACCGGGTGGATTGGAGTATCATTGGCTCAGGCAAAAAGACAATTTGTTGATTTGAACGGTGGAGAAGAATTCCCGTATAAATATGACAGGTTGTTGGATGTCGGATGTTTGTTCCAACAACAACTAACCTCAAGGTTTATTGTTTCGGCGACCTGGGTCTTTGGCACCGGACTCCCGTATAATATTCCCCGTTCACAATTTGTCGATCTTGAAGGAAACAACGTACTTCTATATGGTAAAATGAATGAGTTCCGTCAGAAAACATATCACAGATTGGATATCGGAGTCAGTTACAAAACTAAAAAACTAAAATATGAAAGTGTTTGGGACTTCAGCATAATTAACCTTTATAATAGGAGAAATCCATATATGTATCGTGTGAGCAGTTCAATGCATGGAGTAAAACTATACGAGTTTAGTCTGTTTCCCTTTTTACCTTCACTGAGCTACAGCATAAGGTTTTGAATAGGCAGGGTCGTATTGCCATATCAACGTAGTTTCCTCCAATTTATCTTAAATCTCAGATATAGTTACGCGTGGTAATTTTCGGTTTCGAAATTTATCGGAATGGCAAAATCAGTTGCAAGGCGAAAGTGATTTCTGAAAAACAGAAAAAGTTTGTTGATGTTGTAAAATAACGCAAAAGGTAAAAAAAAGAGCCCGCACCTCAATATTGTACGATTTGCATACCTCTTGAAAAACTTTTTGAATACATTTGCGCTCCGATTGAAATCAACTGATCTTACAATATAATGTTATGACTAAGAATTTGTCTTATCTGATTGAAAAAGCCGTCTTACAAAAGACCTTGTAAGGCGGCAACAACCAAAAAATGTTGTTAATCCTATCACAAGAAGAAGAACAACAAAATTATAAAAAGTGATTCCCGGTCTCCCCCAAAATATCAAATATGCAATCCAAAAAACTTTTATTCTGTTTAATGCTTATTTTTCTGTATCCTCTCTCCACCTATGGTCAAAATTCATTTTTAACCGACAAGATAACATGTAAATTGGGCATTACCCCCATGAATGCAATTTCTTTTTTTGAATTTAATGGGAGCCAATATGCCAGGAGAGAAAAAAAACCACATTTTCAACTACAATTTGCTTATAAACTCAATAAAATAATTGATTTGGGGGTTTATCTCGGCTATTCAAAACTGTATCATGAAATAGATTTACCTTACGATGCTGAAAAAGGATACTACGCTTTAACGTCCGACGATGGTATCCGGCATATATTTAACCATTACCCATACTATCAGTGTGACAGTCATGCTTTTGCTTATGGTTTGAAATCCGACATTCACCTGCTCCCGATTTTTTCAAATAAGCGTATTGATCGGTTGGATGTATATCTGATACCATCGATCGGGCTTGTTTCCGAAAATTACCGCGACGTCAATAACAAGGTCATTAAAAAACCCGAATTTTTGGCTTATGGTGTGGGCGTAGGTACAAGTTATTATTTTATACGGCATCTCGGTGTGTTTGGTGAATATCATTTTGGACATTTTTATAACCTGAGTAAGTTGAGATGGCAGGCTGGTATTGTTTATAAATTCTGATCATGTTAAAATTTAATCATTATACCCGGCTTTTTATACCGGTTTTTAGTATCCTGACACTTATATCCTGTCATACCTTAGTCGAAGACGAATTTCCGGATTTTGAAGCAGTGCTGGTAATGAACGGGATCTTACAAGCTGACAGCACCTTCCGGGTTCAGATAAGTCTGGCCGCCAATCTATCCGACACCATGCCCGACTTTGTCGACAACGCGTTGGTAATCATAGAAGATCAAAAGCAAGCTGTTGACACCTTAACATATACAGATGAGGGTTGGTATGTAAGTCCGCGTACCGTAAAAGCGGGATATAGCTATACTTGCAGGGTTAACATCCCCGGCTTTAATACCATGATGGCTCACACTACTGTTCCTCTTCCTACCGAAATCGATTCGGTTATTTTCACTGATTTAGCTAGTCGGGGTCAGGAAGGTGAAAAAATATCTTCAGTAGCTTTCCGCCTTCATAACAACGTGGAAACCGAAATGTTTTGGGAAGTGAAGTTCAAAAAACGATGGTTTAGATCGTTGTATGATTGGGATGTAGAAGACTGGACAGAAAGATCACAAGTAGATGAGGCTTATATTTTTATGAAAGCAGAACAGGACTCGGTACTGCTTAGTGAACCCAATCCCTTGACAGTGTTTTCTAATCGTAAAATGAAAAGTGACCGACATTGGATAAAGTTTTATTTCAGTGAAAATTATTTCTCATTTGGCGGAACCGACACCTTATTTCTCGAATTGCTTAATATCGATGAGTCTTATTATCATTATCATAAACAGTATTATATCTACGATTCAGCCGGTTGGGGTGGTCTCGGCAGCTCTCCGCAACGATACCCGCTTTATTCCAATATTACAAATGGATTGGGGATATTCACGGGAATGTCGGTAAGCAGGAAAGAATTGAAATAGGAGATAGTGGTTGGTGGATAGTGATTAGTGGATAGCGGAAAAATGAAAATCAAACACGTATATTTTTTACTCTTCTTAATAATAGTTCAGTATAACCGGGCTGCAGAGGTTCAGCTTTCGGGTTTTGTTCGTGATGCTCAAAACGGAGAGCTACTCATTGGAGCCAACGTTTTAATCAGTGATCAGCAAAGCGGGACCACAACCGACAACCGGGGATATTTCAGTCTGAAAGCAAGTACGCCCTGCAAACTCAATATTTCGTACATCGGTTATAAAACCGCTGAACTAAGCATTATTTCGTCCCGTGACAGCCTGCTCAATGTCAGCCTCGAAACCGATAATAACTTGCGAGAGGTCACCGTGACAGCCTTTCGCGAGAGGCATTTTGAAAAAACACGATTTTTATCTAAAGATTTGATGCAGATCCCCACACTGGGAGGGAAACCGGATGTAATAAAATCATTGCAACTGATACCCGGCGTGCAAACACAGTCGGAAGGAATGAGCCTGATGATGGTACGTGGTGGTGAGCCGGGGCAAAATCAGTATTTATTGGATAATGTGCCACTTATCTATGTGAATCACCTTGGTGGATTCCTTTCTGTTTTTAATCCGGATATGATTAACTCGGTGAATTTTTACAAAGGGAACTTCCCTGCACGACAAGGCGGTAAATTATCGTCAATCGTGGACATCACACAACGTGAAGGTAACATATCTAAACATCAGGGTTCTTTCAGTGTAGGCATCACCGATCTTTCATTTACATTTGAAGGTCCTTTGGCTAATAAAAAACTCAGCTATATAGTGACTGCCCGCAAAACCGTAACAGATGCACTACTCGGCTTAATAAGCGTTTTGGCTAAAGAGAATGATGCAATTGTCGCTTACGGCTTTCATGACATCAATGCCAAACTAAACTGGAAACCCGATGATCGCAACAACCTGAGTCTGAACTTATACCAAGGTGACGATTACCTGAATTATTGGACCAAACCCTGGAAAATGACAAATGACGAACGCAGTCACTTCAACCAACAATGGGGTAACTGGTTAATTTCAGGTCGCTGGAACCGGGTGATCACCCCCAGGATTTATGCTGAAAATATTCTCTCTTACAGTCGTTACCGCAATAAAACAGGACAGGACTACAGTTATAAGGAAGACGGCGTGATAAAGGAAATCAATTCTCTGAACAGAGCTTCTGTCAACGACTTCTCTCTTCGTTCAGCATGGAAATATGCATTCCTGAAAAACTGGAATATCGAGTTCGGCGGACAAATAAGCAATCTTATTTATGAGCCCAATTACAACTACCTTTCTACTTCTTCCACGCCCGCTATAGGCGATAAATTCAAAGCGGTTGAATCCGCTGTATACATGGATAACAAAATCAACCTGATTCCGGGACTACTGATACAACCGTCGTTTCGTTTAAGCAGTTTCAGCAACAGTGGTAAAAGCTACATTGAGCCGGAGCCGCGCATGAACATTTCATACTCGCCCAATCAGAATCAAAGTTTCAACCTGAATTACATGCGTGTAAGCCAAAGTTCACATTTGGTTTTTGCCCAATCGGAATTATTGAAAAAGGAAGTGTGGTTGCCTGCTACGGCGATATTACCACCGGAAATTTCAAATCAGTATGCCTTTTCGTGGAATGGGCAATTTGCCGGAGGAAAATTTTCAGTGGAAGCGGGTGTATATTACAAACAAATGAATCATCTTGTTACACTAAAAGAAGGATACGAAAACATGATCAATATCACGGCTGTAGAAAACAAGATTGAAAGCAATGGAAAAGGGACGGCATATGGTGCTGAGTTGATGTTGAAAAAGAACACCGGAAAATGGACTGGTTCTTTAGGTTATGCCTGGTCTTATGCCAATCGCACATTTGCCAACATCAACAACGGAGATAAATACGAGTATGATTTTAACCGGCCACATAATGTGACTTTAACCGTGAATCGCGAACTACCCAAAAACTGGGCTATGAACGTGATATGGATTTTCCAGAGCGGGATGCCCTATACACCGGCTTTAGGGAAATATTACACTTTGAATCCTGAAACACAGAAACCCGCGATTGAAATCATTTACGGAGATAAAAATTCGGCACGCATGCAACCCTATCATCGTCTTGATCTGGGATTTAGTCATACGATAACGAATCGCAAAGGAAATAAAGCCGTGTGGACATATTCCATTTATAATGCCTACAACCGCATCAACCCATTTGGTTATTATTATGATGATGATAAAAATCGTGATAATTTTACAGATTACACGCGGCCGTTGCAATTATATAAAATCGGACTGTTCTCCATCATCCCAAGTATTTCATACAAAGTATATTTTGATTACAATAAACAGTCTAAAAAACAGCCAAAAGAAAAGAAAAAACACAATTGGTTGTATTTTTAAGCAGCGACTGACTGGTGAATGATGAAAAATCTTTGGTAGTATCACCACAAGTCCACAAACCTTCTCTTTCCCCTCAAATAATAATTCACAATGATGCTTTTGGAGGTAATCTCAGGAATATGGGGATTGATGGCTGCCTGGAGATTGGCAAGGCGTTTTTGTTTGAATCGGGGTCGCATCTTTCGGTAAGCTATTCTGGCTTTGAGGACTGCCCTGGCATTCTTAGGTTTACCGGTAATTAACAATTGAAAGGCTGCCAGATAATCCATAAAAAAACGAATTGTCAACACGGGAGAAAGTTCGGATGGATGCAAATTTTTATAAAGCATCAAGAGGTTATTTCTGAAATTCAGATAGGTTTTTTGAGGATGTTCGGCCTGCAAAGTGCCACCTCCTACATGGTAAATTTTACTTTGAGGTATGCACACAACGCGATGATTCCGATTTCTCAATCGCCAGCACAAATCTATTTCCTCCATATGGGCAAAAAAAGCAGCATCAAAACCACCCACTTGATGAAAGGTTTTGGCTCTGATCACCAGACAGGCACCGGTTGCCCAAAACACATCGATGATGGCATCATATTGTCCTTTGTCTTCTTCAAGATGTGACAAAATACGTCCTCTGCAAAAAGGATAGCCTAAATAATCCATGAAACCTCCCGCTGCACCGGCATGTTCAAAATAATTCCGGTTGTTGTAGGAAAGAACTTTCGGCTGACAGGCAACCACATCCGGATGATGTTCCAAATAATCAATCATGGGCGACAACCAACCCTCCGTCACTTCCACATCCGAATTTAAGATCACATAATAGTCTGCCTCAATTTGTGCCAATGCCCGATTATACCCCCCGGCAAAACCGTAGTTTTGGTCAAACTGAATAAGCCTGATTTCCTTGAATTTTTCCTTCAATAAGCTTATGGAATCGTCTGTGGAACCATTGTCTGCCACAATGATAGTTGCCAAAGATGCCGGCGTATGCTTCTGCAAAATGGGCAGAAACTGCTCCATATAATGCGCGCCATTCCAATTCAATATAACAACAGCAACCTTCATATTCCTAATGGTTTAACACCCACTTAATTCTCAACTATTGTTTTTTTTTGCATGTTTCCACCGATTATGCGACCACAACCAAAACTCAGGACGAACGATGATGCTCTCTTCGAGGTAGCGCATAAAGGTTTCAGTGATTTCATGTTCTTCCGTTGCAAGAGGGTCAACGGCAATAGGTTTAACAATCGAATGATAATAACCTCTTTTAATCCTTTGAATATCTAAATAAAAAACCGGATAATGGTATTTTTTAGCCAACTGCTCGGTGCCTAAAAAAACCGGTGTATCCTGATTGAGAAATTGCATGCGGTGTCGAATGAATCTGGCTTTCGGACTTTGATCCGAAATCATTGGGAAAATACCCATTTTGCCGGTTTCTCTCATCTCTGCCAATTTTCGGAGCAGGCCGTTTCTTTCAACACATATGGCTCCATGACGACTTCTCAGCCTGATCATCATCTTATCGTAATGCTTGTTCCTCAGCTTTTGATAAACAGGATAAATGCGTACAGGTACATCAGAAGGAATGTGCAAACTAAAAATTGTTGCCCATTCCCAATTGCAATAATGTCCGATCATCGCCATGACGATCTCTTTCTCTTGAGCGTGATTGTACAACAACTCAAGGTTTTCAATTGTCATCCTTTTGCTTATTTCCTCAGGAGACGCATGTAACTGCCAGATGATCTCCATACACAGATCACAGAAATAATGATAAAATTTCTTTTCCAGTTTGATAATTTCCGTCTGCGTATAATTCGGAAAAGCATGCGTCAGGTTCTTTCTGACAACCTTTCGCCTGTATCTTACCAGATAGTAAACAACAGGAAACATCAAGTCCGACAATACATACAAAGCCCCTAATGGAAGCCATGCGATTGTCCAGATCAAACCATAAATCAAATAAAAAGACATAGAGTACGCAGCTATTGCCTATTCGTAAACGCCGATAGATTTACCATATTCATACTCACCTTCCAGGATATGACTGATTTCTTCCTCGGAGATGTTCATAGCATCTTCTTTGATGCATTTTTTCAGATACACAAACATATCTTCCTCATCAATAAATGCTTCTTCGGCAGTATCTTCTTCAATTAAACCTTGTTCGTCGTAAAACTCATAAATGACATCCAGCACATATTCAATTTTTTCCTCTGTGATGGTTTCCTTCAAATCGGCCGGCAAGTTTTGGAAGATAAATTTGACAGCCTCAACATCGTCATAAAACAATAAATCGTCTTCTGTTTTCATCTGTTTATTTTTTATTTTTTAGTTGTCGTATAGGACTCTCAATGAAAATTAACCCTTCAGGATAAAATATCCCATAAAGATGTAATTCAAATGTCAAAGATATGGGTTTATTCTGACGAAACAGCGTAATTTCACAAGAATTTTAATGAAAATACTGCTTAAACAAATCTCATGGTTTAAAATAAAACCTTATATTTGGGAGGTCGATTTATAGTTCACACACGTGAATCCGTTTCGAGAGAAGCCTTTGGAAGCGGTGTTGTATTTATCTGTGCTTGTCACTGATTGTATCAGCATCAAAAAAAGAATTTTATTAGCATAAAAATATTATTGAACCCCTTATAATTAAAGACTCCAATGACAATTAAATTGTTTACTTTCAATCCCGTACAAGTGAACACCTATGTTTTGCACGACGAAACCGGTGAAGCAATCGTGATCGATGCCGGATGTTTTAACACACAAGAAAAGCGGCTGCTGCAAAGCTACATAGACGATAACCGACTGAAATTGGTACGGGTATTAAACACACATTTACACTTTGATCATCAGTTTGGCAACAAATTTTTGTTCGATGCCTATGGATTGAAACCCGAAGCCCACCGGGCTGACGAGTTTTTGTTGGAGTATGTAAAGGCCGGCAATGTAGTATATGGTTTTCCCTTTTCGGAAAATGCCCAGCCATTGGGAGCATATCTACAGGAAGATCAATTGATTAAATTTGGAAACACCGTCCTGAAAACCATCCATGTACCCGGTCACAGTCCGGGACATGTGGTTTTTTATAACGAAAGAGAAAAAGTGTTGTTTGCAGGGGATGTTTTATTCAACGGCTCCATCGGCCGCACCGACTTGGAGCAAGGTGACTATGCCACCCTGATCAGAAACATTCAGGAAAAATTGATGACATTACCCGATGACACAATAGTATATCCCGGTCATGGTCCAAGCACAAGCATCGGAGAAGAAAGAAAATACAACCCGTTTTTATGAAAACAAAGAGCAAAGACAAAAGACAAAAGAATAAAGACGAAGAACTAAGAACGAAGAACGAAGCCAAAAGCCAAGAGCTAAAAGCCAAAAGCTAAACTCGCGACCCCGGAACACGGAACTCGTAACTTCCCTAACTTCTTTAACTTCTTCTAACTTCCAAAAACTACCAACTACTATCTACCAACTCCCAACTACTAAAACCAACTTCCCTAACTTCTTTAACTTCCAAAAATCATCGTTCATAAACCCTCTTCTCTGCAATATATTCCACCACCTTCGGATGCAGCCATGCCGACACATCTTCTCCTTTTCTGATCATCTCTCTGATTTGGGTGGAAGAAATATCGTAAAGCGGAGTGTCTAACAACTGCATTTGGGGATATTGAGCAGCCACTGTAGAAAAATCATATCCTTTTCTGGGATAAACCAACACAGGATAAGTATCTAAAATCTGTTGATACTCTTTCCATTGGTCGAATATTACGGCATTATCGCTTCCTATCACCAGCAAAAACCGGTGTTGGGGATGGAGTTCGGTCAGTTTTTTTAATGTATCCACGGTATAGGAAGGTACGGGCATGGTAAACTCCACATCTGAAACTTTTATGCGAGGATTGTCACCAACCGCAGCTGCCACCATTTCCATACGAGTATATTCATCGGGTTGATGTTCCACATCTTTTAACGGATTAGACGGAGTAACTACAAGCCACACTTCATCTGCCAACTTTTTGTCAAGCACATACTCAGCTAATTTCTGATGACCCAGATGAATGGGATTAAAGGATCCGGAATAAATAGCTATTTGCATAAGATTGAACTGATGATTTACTTTGCAAAAGTATCAAAATTCTTTATCTTTGTTCTCTTTCAAATTTTGTTTAAACACATATAAGTAAAATACAAATGAATATTACTCAACGATTTTTAAAATACGTCAGTTTTCATACTACTTCGGATGAAAACACAGGGTTGACACCCAGCACGCCGGGACAAATGGTTTTTTCCAAATACTTAGCTGAAGAATTGGCAGCTATCGGCATGACAGAGATCAGTTTGGATGACAAGGGTTATCTGATGGCTACACTGCCTGCAAATTGTGATAAGGATGTTCCGACCATCGGCTTCATCGCGCACGTGGACACCAGTCCGGAGATGTCAGGGGAAAACATTCAAGCACGCATAGTCGAAAATTATGACGGGAAGGATATTCTGCTGAACAAAAAAGAACAAATAGTTCTTGAAACTTCTGTTTTTCCTGAAATTTTGCAATACAAAGGTCAGGATATCATTGTTACAGACGGTACCACACTTTTGGGAGCTGATGATAAAGCCGGTATTGCTGAAATAGTTACAGCTATGGAATATCTGATCGCACATCCCGAGATCAAGCATGGTAAAGTGAGGGTTGCTTTTACACCGGACGAGGAAATCGGTCAGGGTGCTCATCATTTTGACGTAAAGAAATTTGGCGCCGAATGGGCTTATACCATGGATGGCGGTCAAGTAGGCGAATTGGAATACGAGAACTTCAATGCTGCTTCTGCGAAAGTAACCTTTAACGGACTAAATGTACATCCGGGGTATGCAAAAGGTAAAATGATTAATTCCATCTTGATCGCCAATAAATATATTGCTATGCTTCCTGCAGATGAAACTCCCGCTGAAACAGAAGGTTATGAGGGTTTTTACCATTTGCTTGCCATAGAAGGTGGTATTGAAAAAACCTCCTTGACCTACATCATCCGCGACCATGACCATGAGCAGTTCTTGTTCAGAAAAAAAAACATGCAGGAATTGGTGGAAAAAATTAACACCACCTATGGACCGGGTACGGCAACCATCGAATTGAAAGACCAATATTATAATATGCGTGAAAAGGTAGAACCGGTAATGCACATTGTTGACAGAGCCGCTGAGGCCATGAAAGAAGTGGGTATTACACCCATCATCAAGCCCATACGCGGCGGAACGGATGGTTCCCAGCTTTCTTTCAAGAGACTTCCCTGCCCCAATATCTTTGCAGGCGGACATAATTTCCATGGCAGGTTTGAATACCTTCCCATAGAATCCATGGAAAAAGCCACACAGGTTATCATTCACATCATTAAAAACTTAGCAAAATAAAACAGATATGAACTTCACTCCTTTTATTAATATTCACAAGGCACTGGGTGCCAAACTACACGAATATGCAGGTTATGAAATGCCCATAGAATATTCGGGTATCACCGATGAACACCTGACTGTTAGAAATGCTGTCGGCGTATTTGACGTTTCGCATATGGGCGAGATTTGGGTGAAAGGTCCGAAAGCGCTGGAATTTCTGCAGCGGATGACCACCAATGATTTAAGTGTTTTACCCATAGGCAAGGCACAATACACTTGTTTGCCCAACGGCAAAGGCGGTATTTTAGATGATATTTTAATTTATCATTATGAAGTCAATAAATACCTCTTGGTAGTCAATGCCGCCAACACGGAAAAAGACTGGAAATGGCTGAACGACAACAA
>JAAYQF010000011.1 GCA_012519425.1 Bacteroidales bacterium
AACGTGATTCTGTGCACAGATACTTCGTTAATGACGAACAGTTCGAGTGGCTGAAAAATGATTTAAGCGCGATCGGGGCAAACACCCCACTTGTCGTAAGCACGCATGTTCCGTTTCAGTCACTGTACTATCCGGCCGTGGAGGGAAGAATAACCCCGACCGATATGTTCGAAAATTACAAGGAAGTGTGGGATTTGTTGCTCAACTATAATCTTAAAATCATTCTTCAGGGACATCAGCACTTACATGAAGAACTTTTTGTAAAAGACACCTGGTTTCTTACCGGAGGTGCTGTTTCGGGCGGATGGTGGAGAGGTGAGTTTCATCGTACCCAGGAGGGTTACTTGCATGTAAGTGTAGATGCTGAAGAAAAATTCAGTTGGAATTATGTAGATTATGGATGGGAAGTTGATAAAAAATGAAAATCTGCAGCCTACGGAATATGAGGTGCAAAATACTTACATTGACGGATATAATCACTTAAAGGTGAGGCTGTTTGATTGAGGTTTTGAGATAAGGTTCGTAAGTTATATGAATGAAAAACTACAGGAAAAAACTACAAGAAGTAGAATCTTGTAGTTTTTCATTTACACAAAATATTGGATAGTACCTATTTTTTATTCAACTCCACTATTTCCCCTAATTCAAAACCAATAGTCCAATAACACAACTCCCCATTTTCAACATAAGTTAATTCTGTATATTCGTCAGGTGTTGTCGTAAATTCTGTGTCTAAGGGTAGTTCTTGATTATCGGAGAAGCGATATATTCTGCCGTTTTTCATTCTTTCCGGCATTGTACAAACTCCTTTAAGTCGGATTGTGGCTGTATCTCTATCTTTTCGATAACCCACTCCCAATCTTAAGTATTGGAAATCACGCGGTACGAAAACAAAGATGCCGTTGTTATAGCCGCAAATATCAAGAGGAGTGTCAGCAGGTAATAAATCATTTATAGGAATCGGGTCAGTTCCCTTTTTGGGAATTCGATAATATCGTGTAAGCGTTGATTCTTTTACTTCCCGATACTCTACATTTTTTCTACCCGACACAATTTCATCAAACCAATATTGATTTATAGTTAAATATAGCGAGTTTTCTTTGGAAGGTGGCTCGTTTGTCTCACTCATCGGGAAATAGTTGGGACTGTTTAAAAACAAATCATCTACTACATTTGCGTTCGGGTGGGGATGAGGGTTTGTCGGCATCTTGCCGACAGTCCCGCCGACAGTCCCAAGATTCTCAGCTACCATTAACAATCCAGGCTCAGGTCTCATATCATAAATTGGTTTTTCAGAAGTGCTTTCTGTTTCAGATATAGGCTTCAACGAGTTTTCAAAATCTTCCATCAATAACTCAAAATTTTCCTCAAAGAATTTTCTTTTAATTGGGTCGGGTGATTTACGAAGGAATTTTCGCAACGATTTTTTAAACTCTCCTTGCAGCTGTTCACGAGTGAAATGTTCGGGCGTATTGATTTTTGCAATTAACTTCTCATCCTGTTTCATAAAGTTGAAAAGTTCATCCACGTATGATTGCCACTCATCAATCTCCTCTTTTTTCATCTCTTCGTGCTCATTCAGCTTCTGAATAATGGCATAAATATCCGAATTAACTTTGTTTCTTTTACCCGATTTCTTTTTCTTCTTTTTTTCTTCACCGTTTTCGCTATCGTCATCTTCATCGTCATCTTCATCCAATTCGGGTGCAACAACTAAACCCAACTCATTATCGTAAGATACATTGATAAGTGTTACAGGGTCATCTTTTCTGAACAATAAATTATAGATATAGACATATCGCTGCCAAAAATCGATAAAATCTTTGTCCGAAAATCTACTGTCAATTTCGATTATACCATTTACTGTCAGCAATGTACGAATATATTCATTGATAGTCTTTTTGAGTTTTAAGGCATCGTCATCGCCGTTTTCCAACTCTTTTTTCGCCTCGATATCTTCTGTTTCATCAACTGCTTTTTGCTTACGCATTAATGCATCACTTATCCATTTGCGGAAATCATCTTCCATTTCAAGCACAAGATACGTATTGCTTTCCGTGCTGCCAAGCGATGCTTTATATTTTGCAAACCACTTTTTATATAATGTTTCTCCGCAAAGCGACTTAAAAGTTTTCTCGATAATAGCTTTAAGGGTAATTGGCTCCATATCCGAAATTGCCATATCGCAATAGGTCAAAAACGCATCACGAATGTTATTTATATTCACATTATTGTGCGAAAGGTCGATAATGTGACAATCTTCCTTGTACTTTGTTGTGCGGTTTACTCTGGAAATGGTTTGAATAGCATTTATATCTCTGATTTCCTTATCGAGAAAAAGTGTGTGCAGCTTAGGTTCGTCAAAACCTGTTTGCAGCTTATCCACTACTATCATCAGTCCATTTTTAGCTGCTTTAAAATTGCTGATTACTTTTTCTTCCGATTGATTATTATTCAATGATTTGGAACTTGGTACATCTTGTCTGTCGCTGTAAACAATGCTGATTGGTGCATTGCGATAACTTTCGTATCTGCCTGTACTTAGTTTGGCTTCCATTTTACTACGAATAGCCTTGCAATACTCAATCGCAATCGGAATGGACGATACAGCAAGCATCGCTTTTCCCGTACCGCGAATTTTACCGTAAACCAAACTCAACAATCTATTCACTATAAAACCCGAAATAGCCTCTATACGTTCTTTGTTGCCATAAATAAGTTCCTTACGAACACTGTATTTTTGCTCCTCATCATCACCCGACTTATAAACAAGATTCAGATTAGGTATTTCGTAATACATTTTTGCCGGAACAGGAATTATATGTTCCGTGGGGTCGAGAATATATTCATCGGCAATAGCTTCACGCATGGTGTAAGCATCGAAAGGTTTCCATAGCTGATTGAAATTTTCTCCTCGATAATATTCTCCAAATCGGGCTAATACACTTTGACTTGGTGTTGCGGTAAAACCGATTATTACATTTTTCTTATTTGTTTTCGATGCTTTTTTGCCCTGTTCGTCAAATACATTTTGCAGCTCATCAAACAAAGAAATCATCTCTTCATGCGTATCTCCCGTGTTGCTACGATGAATCTCATCGATTAAGAAAGCCACACGCATATCATTAAACTGCACAGAACTGTCGGTTAAGGCTTGCTGTAAATCCAAAAACTTTTGAATATTTACAACGATAATTCTTCTGTTATCCGAAAGTGCTTTTATAAATGTTTTCTTGTCGGTTGCTTCCACAAACATGGCACGGTCAATATTCATGCTGTGCATCATATCATCGAGCTGTCCGCGCAGTTGCAGTCTATCCACAACAATCAGAATTTTATCAAAAACCCACTTGTTTTCTTTGCGCAAGTCTTTCAGTTGCAGTGCAGTCCACCCGATAATATTACTTTTGCCGAAACCGGCAGCATATTGCATCAGCAAAGAGTAAACATATTTGTTATTGGAATAGGAATCTCGCTCAGCTACCACTTTTTCTATAAAATCGGGTGCCGCACCCATTTTTTTCAAATCTTTGCGTAGTTTATTGATGTAGTAATCGGGTTGTTTTTCGTGTTCAAGAAATTCGTCGATGCGTCGCAAAATTTTATCGCAACCGAACTTTTGTTTGGGTCGCGGGGCTATCAGCCTTCCTCGATTCGATTTTCGCTCTTTGTCTTTTTTTCCTTTCTTTACATACTCATACTCCATAAAGTTGTAATAGAGTATCTCTTTTTGAATCTCTTTCTTGTCGTAAAGTGCTCTGATAACCTCTTCAAACTTCGCACGCATACTTGCCGTTTCATTGGTAACGGGATAAGGTTTAAATGTCTTTATAATTTCATTGGCAGCTTCCGCCATAGAAATGGTATTTGTCAAAAAACCTTTCTTAAACTCATCTACATAGCGGCTTAAATCTCTTATTACATAAGTTTCGTTTATATCGGTGGAAGTAATATGAATGGATTTTTCAAAAATGCGCAACATTCGACGACGTAAACTTTGTTTTTCGTCGTTTCCGTCAGCCAATAGGCTGTATGCCCTAAGCGCTTCAAGAAAGTCGTAAATAACTTTTTTACGACCGTTTTCGCTTGCACTTTGATTGTTGAAATTGCTTTTCAGTTCGGCATAGCCAAAGAAAATACCGTTAACGAAAAATGAAATATCAGGGCGGATGCTGAATTGCGTAACGTCGTTATGTTTGAAAATATAGGGAACTTCTTCTACTGCCGAAAAAATATTTTTCTCAAACTCCTCATCTTCGCTTAATTCTGTGCCTGACACATTAAAAAGGCGAATACTTTCACCTTCGAACGTGATATTTTTATTAGCATTCAGAAAAATAGCAACATTGGTAGACTCCATCAAACGTTTTTTGAGTTCGTCCATCAAGGCAGAAAGCAAATCTTTGGGCGAAGGAAATTTTTTCAGCAAGCGTTTCCATGCCTGTGGCGAGTTTTCGCTGATAAACTCTTCCAAATCGGAAGGGATAAAAAGTTCATTGTTTACCGATGTGTTTTTTACTTCACGGTAGAGCAATCCATCATCTCTGCGACAGATAAAATCCATTACATATTCGCCTTGTAAATCAAGTTCTTTCATTGTTGTAATTTTTTCAGTGTAAGTTTAAACTCTTACCATTTTTAATAATGGTTCAAAAGAGTAGAGAGCCGCTCTCCGCCCTGATGCCTCCTCTATCTGCCTCAAATAGCCTTGTTCAACAAGTTTTTTGATTATCAATGCACCTGTTGCGGCGGGAATGCCCGTGTTTTTAACAAATCGGTTATTCCTAAAAACAGGATATGTGAAAATAAAATCCAATATCTCCATATTCCATTTGGATGACAACAGTTCGGCAAATTCTGCCTTCATATCTTCATACAAGTTTTTTATTTTTTCGGCTATTTGCAGATTTCTTACTGCCTGACTTTCAACTGCGATAAGAAAAAAACGTATCCATTCATTCCAATTGTCAGTTTTTGAAACACTACGCATTGTTTCTATATAAAGGTCTTTGTTTTCCTCGAAATAATCACTGATATAGAAATGGGGCTGCGATAAAACTTTTTCTTTCCACAACAATAGCGGAATCAACATACGCCCAATTCTACCATTTCCGTCCTTAAATGGGTGCAGAGCCTCAAACTCTAAATGCATAACAGCAGTTTTAATTAGGGAAGGTTCTTTTGACGATGACATATAATCAAATAAGGTTTCCAACGCTTGCGGAAGAAGTTCCGGACTTATCGGTACAAACTGTATTTTGCGTTTTGTTTTATCTGCTAAATAGTTTTGAGTTGTTTTGAATTCTCCGGGGGATTTACTTGCGCCTCTTCCTGCGACCAACAATTGTTGGTGCATTTGCTTGATGAAATTAATTGAGAATTCGTAACCTTCTTCCAAGGCTTGTTGTGCACTTTTCAACGTCCTTTGGTAGAGTATGGTCTCAATTACATCGGATTTGGCACTTAATGAAGTAGTACCATCGTCATCAGCTTCATACTGCAATATCTCATCCATAGTACTTATTGTACCTTCAATTCTTGATGATAAAAGAGCCTCTCTGTTCCGTAAAGGAGCAAGTAGGATTTCGTTGTTATGCAGATTTTTCAGCATCTGATCGAAACGTGCAAGTGCATCGGTGGCACGAATAAGTTCATCAATAAAAAAGGAATAATCAACACTTGGTGGAAATTTACCATAATGATAATTAACGGCTCCATTAAAATCGTAATCCATAAGGCTTGTTTTTGCTTGCAAATATATAAACTATTTTGTAATTAAAATAGATATATTACAATATTTTTCAAAATATTGTTCTCAAATTGATTTGTATTCAAAAAAATAGAAACAAATGTCGTTGATTACAAAAAATATCTGTTTTTTGTAGCCAAGCTGTTTTGATTGCAGAAAATGTAATCTAATATTTTGAACCGTGGAACTGTCGATGGGACTGTCGGCATCCTGCTGACAGATTTAATATTGTCGCCTGGAAGGCGACAAACCCACCAACAGTTCAGTTCCTCTATTATTTATCGGCAGGATGCCGACACTCCCACACCTCCATCCACTCATTACTAATCCACGTACCGGGATAGTCATGCCAATGCTCCACCAATCCGGCTTTCACGGGATTAAGGATTGTGTATTTTATAGCGCTATATAGATGTTTATCGTTTCGAATGGTCGTATCAAAATCCTCATCGTGATACAACTTACCCGTTCTATTTTCTAATTTATTAATTTCGTTAGCCGAAAAACTTTTTACCGAGTGTTTTATCTCTTGCAAATATACCGGTTTTTCTTCAAAATCCTTCTCAAACGTGCGAAAAACCCAATGAATATGATTGCTCATTATACAAAAAGCATAATTCTCAATTCGCTTGCCTTCCCAATAAAGCAATGCATTCTTAATAATTTCTGTGTTTGCTTTTTTGGCTAAATTCACAATGCCGATTTTCTGATTATCCAACAAATCGTCATAAGCCTTGCGATATTTTTTGGAAAAAAGATAATACTCCTGCCGCATCTGTTGATATTCTGCTAATCTTTTCGGTTTATCTTTCAAAAACTTCAAATTATCGGTAATCAGTTCCAATTTTTGAGAATAATCCGCCAATGCCTTTTTAGGAATAGCACCCGATAGCATTATAGTCAAAAAATAAGCCTGACCGGGCTGCTGATAATGTGGCAATGCTCGCCTAAAATGTTCTCTTGGCGGAACTGTGGGCGGGTCTGTCGGCATCTTGCCGACAACTTGACCACTTAACTTATATTTCTCTTTTTCTTTCATCTTATTCTATTTAGGGACTGTCGGCATCTGGGACTGTCGGCATCCTTGCCGACAGATTATTAATAGTGTTAAATTGTTGGCTGGAAGCCAACAGACCCACTGGAAGCCAACACTCCCACCTCCCTCTCTCCCGTAACACACTCATTTATCAGGCTTTTTTTAAGCTGTGCCAACTTGCCGAGTTGTGCGTTTATATTTTCTACTATTCGGTCTATTTTTTCCGATTGCTTATCTAAATATTCGGCTATGGCGACTTGCTCTGAGAGTGGGGGAATAGGGATTTGTAAATTATAAATTTTTGATAGGCTTAAAATTTTACGTGTTGTACCTGTTGATACAGAGCTAAAATAATTTTGAACGAATGTATTATTGAAAACGTATTTTTTAAAGTTGATATCAATATTTTGAGAAAATTGAATACGTAAAATATGATAACTAAAAAGTGTTCCTTCCAAATCTTCCATTACAACAGATGAAATACCTATATCTTCAACGGTTTCGGAACTTGGTGTAATAAGAATATCTCCTTTTTTGAGTTTTTTTGATTTAATTTTCTCAGCAGATGCACTAACAACCATATAATCATCTGAATTATAAAGTTCGTGTCGTTGATTATTATATACATCTACATAATTCACTATTTTAGTTAGTTCTTCGCCCTCAACAATTTTTTTATCAATACCACTTGACTCGACTTTGCTAATTTCCTTTAATCTCTTCACTTCCCAATGTTTTGGAATTTCGCCAAACCACTCTATACCACTGTTACGAAGTTCCGCATCGGGATTTAGTCCGTAGCGGACGGTTTTATTTATCAGGCTTTTCCGCAAAGCGATATATCGCTCCCGTTTCTGCTCCAAAAGCGAAATATTACGGTCTATCACAGCCAATTTCTCATCTAAATAGTTGGCTATGGCGTGTTGTGTGGCGAGTGGGGGAAGGGGGATTAATAATGAATTTAAATTATTTGTACTTAATTCCGTAAAGGTACTTCCTGAACCCAAGGATTGTAAACATTCTGTTCTATTAAGTAAATAAAAGTATAGAAATTCTGAATTTACAATTGACCTGTTAGGAACAATAGTCTTGCATCCTTGATTGGTGCACATATAATCCATTGCAATTGCAATTTTTCCAATTGGTGCACGAGTTGATAAAATTATGCTTTTTGGGGGAAACAATTTAGTGCCACAACTATTATAACCCGTTTCTGTAATTTTTCGAGAAGTTTCATAAATATAAACAGATGAATTTAAATCTGTTGGTGTACACCAATTAATATCTCCATCCCAATTTTCCTCATTTGGTGTAGGGGTCGAGCCTGTAACGATATTTCCTAAGTTTTTAATCCTTACCTCTTTCCAATCACTTCTCATAGCTTTTTATTTTTAATTTTTGGGGATTATTCGGGACTGTCGGCATCTTGCCGACAGATTGTTGACTGGAAGCCGACACTCCCAATTACAATTCAAACTCCTTTTCCAATGTTTTTAGTTCACTGCTTAGTTCGGCTAAATCTTTTAGAATATCGGAAACAGTTTCCACGGTTTCGGGAACATAAAACTCTTTATTGAAATTGAGTTCTACACCCACCACATTATCGCGATATTCAAAAGGTTTGCTTACATAACGTGCCACAAAATCGGCAATCTGCTGTTGGTTTTCCTCTTCGTTGGGCGAATAGGGAATTATCTCGTAATCGTTGGTATAAACGGGAACGATTTCGATAACGACGTTGGTAAACTCTTTACTTTTGGCTGTTTTGATATTGAATGTGCCGTAGCCGTAATATGTTGTCGGCTGGAAGCCGACAGACCCGCCGTTGGGACTGTCGGCATTCTGCCGACAAATAATAGAGTTATCCTCATCCACACAATAGACCTTATCTTTTTCACAAACCACCTTAAAATCATCCTCTTTAAAGTTATAGGATTTTAGTTTTGAAACGACTTCGTCTGCTTCCGCTTTGGTGGCGTATCCTTTAAGCGGGATTTCGGTATCGCCGATGATAACTTTTTTGGCTTTAAGCGGATAAGCGGTTTTGTCCTCTTTTATCAGCGTATCAAGTACCGATTTGCCTTCGCTATCCACTTCGGTAAGGCGAATGCCTTGTTTGTTGTAGTAGAAATGCCATTTAGGATAGACTTTGGCAATATCGCAATCTTCAAAAGCAACCAAAGCATCCACTATTTTTTGTCGGTGTTCGGGCAGCATTTCACGGCGTTTGCTGCCTCGGCTTTTTTTCAAGAGTCGCCATCCGTTACTGCCGTTTATCAGAATTACACGGTCTTTGCGGTCGGCAGGTTTGTTTTTGTTCATTATCCACAGGTAAGTGAGTATGCCCGTGTTGAAAAACTCATCGCTCGGCATCTGTACAATGGCTTCCACCCAATCGTTATCGAACATATATTTGCGGATATTGCTTTCGCCTCCGCCCGCATCGCCGCTAAACAGCGTACTTCCGTTGTGAACTTCCACGGCAATACCCGTGTTGTTAAGTCTATGCACAATATGTTGCATAAAAAGAAGTTGTCCATCGCTGACAGATGGAAAGAATTTAAATTGTCCTGTCTCATCTTTTTCAACATTCGTTTTGTATCCTTTCCAACTCACACCGTAAGGCGGATTTGCCACCACTACATCGAACTCTACACCATAGTGAGTAATAGAAGTCAATGTGTTACAATGTTCTATTTCTGATTCTTCTCTAAAACGACTTTCGATAGATGCCAAGGCATAAAGCGTGTCGTTAAAATCGCATCCGCGCGTAAGAATTAAATCGGTGTTAAAGATGTTTTTTAGCTTGTCGGCAACGCCAAAAAGCAGGTTTCCTCCGCCGCAAGTCGGGTCATAAACAGAAAGATAGCCGTTTTCGGGCATTTTTACTTTTACTGCCACAATTTCGGCAATCAGACTGATAATGTCGCTTGGCGTGTATTGTTCTCCGGCAGTTTCGGCAGAAATATCCGCCCATTTGCGTTTGATATGTTCTTCGAGCGTGGTAATTTCGGAGTTATCAAACGGTGTAAAATCCATTTCGCTCCACTTAGAAACTGTGGCATATAAAATACCTTTTTTCTCCAATTCGGCACTTACGCCCGTAATATTCAGATATTTCGATTCTTCTGTTCCTCGCTCCACACCTAACAGCATTTTCAGCTCATTATCAAAACCTTTCAAATATTTAGCCCAATCTTGCTTAAAAGTAGTGTCGTTTTTGCAAATATCGGAAAGTTTCTTGCCGTGTTCCACTATATATTCATTATAGCCTGTGCCATATTCCTTAAATGCCTCGATGTATTCCTCCAAGTTATCTTCACGAGAAAGACCGTCCTCTTCAAGATTTTTCAGCACTTGAAGCATACGGCTTTCGAGCAGCATCAAAGCAAAGTAGGGCATCATATAATCGGGAAATTTACTCTGTTTTATTCCGGCTGCAATCAGCAAATCGGCTGCTGCCCATATATCCGATTCGTATTGCATTATGTCTTTGTATTGGGTCATATAAAATGTGAAATTTGCTGATTGTATGTAATCAATTATAATCCAGTGCGTACAAAAATACACTTTTTAAATGAAACGTTTTCAAAAAGGTAGGGATATGAAGATCACAAACACAAAATGTACTTTCTGCTCTGGCAATATACGCGGTATTCTAAACTAATCACATATTGCATATCAATAATTACCTCCCAGTTTTCATTTCACAGGAATTTATTTCGTCTTCTTTCCTATTTTCAATTATTTTCCCTAATTTTGTGACTCTATTTCATTTTGAATTAAACTATCAGTACATGAAACGAGTTAGCATATTATTTTTTGGACTTATTATGGGTGTTGCGCTTTTGGCACAGAGTCCGGTTATGACTTTTGAAAAAACAACTCATGATTTTGAAAAAATCAAAGAACAAGACGGACTTGCAACCAAAAAGTTTGAATTTAAAAATACCGGCGATGCTCCTTTGATTATTAACAGGGTACATGCTTCTTGTGGCTGTACGGCTACTTCCTGGACCAAAGAACCGGTGTTGCCGGGGAAAACAGGCAGTATCACTGCATCTTATAATCCGGCCAATCGTCCGGGCGTCTTCGTCAAAACTATTACTGTATACACCAATGCGGATAGTAAGCCTGTCCAATTGACCATCAAAGGTGATGTAATCCCTAAACCTGCTGTTCCACAATAAATTGCTGCATGCGTCGTCATCATAAGCATCCCGAGAATGATCCGTCCTACAAAGGTTTGTCGGTCAATAGAGGTGTGGAAGGTGTTTCTTCTGTAAACCCATATCAGAGGCCGAAAACCAAACGCCGTCAATTCACGGTTGAAGAATATCTGGATGGTATCCTGAAAGGAGATACCTCTGTGCTTAGTCAGGCTGTCACCCTGATTGAAAGTGCTTTGCCCAAACACCAACAGCTTGCTCAAAAGCTTGTAGAGGCTTGTATGCCTTACACAGGAAATTCCATACGATTGGGTATTACAGGCGTTCCCGGAGCAGGCAAAAGTACTTTTATCGAAGCACTGGGGATGTATTTGGTGAAAAAATCACATAAATTGGCTGTACTTGCTATTGACCCAAGCAGTGAACGTTCTAAAGGAAGTATATTGGGTGACAAAACCAGGATGGAGGAACTTTCGGTTGCCGAAAATGCTTTTATCCGTCCTTCGCCATCGGCTGGTTCGTTGGGAGGCGTGGCTCGTAAAACCCGGGAAAGCATCATTCTTTGTGAAGCTGCCGGATATGATGTGATCTTTGTCGAAACCGTCGGGGTTGGGCAGTCTGAGACCGCCGTACATTCCATGGTTGATTTCTTTCTTCTGTTGCAATTGGCAGGTGCCGGCGATGAATTACAGGGCATCAAAAGAGGCATCATGGAGATGGCTGACGGCATCGCCATCAACAAATCAGATGGTAATAATGTTGATAAAGCCCGAATAGCCAAAACCCAATATCAGAATGCCTTGCGTCTTTTCCCTGCTACCGATTCAGGCTGGTCGCCGGAAGTGATTCCTTGCTCGGCCTTAGAAAAAACGGGCATAGATGCTATCTGGGATATGGTGCTGAGATACGTGGAGCTCACACGCGCCAATCGTTTTTTTGATGCACACAGAAATCAGCAAGCAAAATATTGGATGTACGAAACCATCCACGAGCAACTCAGGGATAGGTTCTATCAAGATCCTGAAATTATCAAAATGATTGCTGAGGTGGAAAAGAAAGTTTTAGCCAATGAAATAAGCTCCTTTGCAGGTGCCAAACTGCTATTGGACCAATATGCTATAAAATCATAGCTGCAGCAACCTCTTCAGCAACCTGTTTCCCTTTTAATTCTTCTACAATCTTCAAAGCAAAAGGAATGGCAACACCGGGACCTTTGGCGGTCAGTATGTTGTCTGATTTTGCAATTTTCGCTTGAGGGATCCTGGCTCCTGTCAACTGAGACTCAAAACCCGGATAGCAAACTGCTTCTTTGTTTTTTAAAGCTCCCATTTTACCAAGGATAGAAGGGGCAGCGCAGATAGCAGCAACTTTTTTACCCTTATTAAGCTGTGTTTCTATCAGCTTTTTCAAACCACTGTGATTGTCCAGGTTCAAGGTTCCCGGCATACCTCCCGGAAGGTAGATTAGATAATCACCCGAAAAATCAGCTTTTGAAAATACTGTGTCAGCTTGTACTCCAACGTTGTGAGCGCCTGTTACCAACAAATTGTCTGTGATGGATACAGTCGTAACTTCAATTCCGGCACGGCGGAAAATATCAACAGGTGCAATGGCTTCAATTTCTTCGAAACCTTCAGCTAAAAAAAGAAAAATACGCATGGTTAATTCAGTTTAAAGTTATATGTAATGGTTCCGGTAACTGTTCCTTTACCGGATGAAAATCTGGTTTTTTTGGCTGCCTCTATGGCAGAATTTCTTATGGTGTTATCAGAAATGGTTCCTTTTTGTATCCGGGCACTGATCACTTCTCCGGCATCATTGACACGTATTTCCACTGTCAAATAGCCTTCTGTGTTTGTACTATAGGCTGGTCGCGGCATTGAGCCTAACAAACCTCTACCGTCTAAAGTCCAGGAGTTGCCATCCATGTTTCCTTTGCCGACAGGGTTCCCTGCAATCGTTTCGCCTGTAGTCCGACCACTCCCACCGGTAGAAGAGTTGAATAAATCTCCCATCAGTTCCTCAGCCTGTTGTGCTGCCCGTCTTTCTTCTTGTAATCTTCGCTCAGCTTCAGTCCTGGCAGCTTCTTCTTGTCTTCGCTTAGCGTCAGAAAGTGCAACGGACGCGTCTTCTTGCGTCAACACATCTTCGTCCTTTTCTTGTGCTGTTGTTGAAGATGATTGTTCCACGCGTTGTACGCTTGTCTCTACTGTTCCCCCACCTTCAACTGCGTCTCCAAAACTGATCATCAGACCACCATCTTCCTCATGTTGTAATTCGGGCAATACCACGAAGAACAATATGAGCAGGATGATTATCACACTGACAATAGTCCCTGTCCAGGCATACAATTTTGATTTGGGAAATTTATGTAAAAACTTGTCAATTCGCATATTGCTATCTTTCTGATGCTCTCGTTGCAACCACTAATTTAAGTTTATGTTGATTAGCTATGTCCAATACCCTGACCACCTCTTTGTAAGCAATTTGTTGGTCGGCATGAAGCGCAATATATGTTGTGGAATCTTGTGCAACCAAATCTAAAATATATGACTCTAACATTTCCGGAGCTATCTGTGTTGGTCTTTCTGTTCCTTTGGCAACGAAGAACCGCCCGTTTCCATCTATCGATACCTTAGCTACTACGGATCTTGTAGAGGTGGTTGACCTGCTCTGTGGTAGGTTAAGTTTGATGTCGTTAGGCGACGACATGGTAGAAGCTATGATGAAAAACAGAAGCAACAGAAAAATTATGTCTGTCATGGACGACATGGAAAAACCGGCTTCAGCTTTTAAGTTTTTTTTGATGGCCATCGTTTTATTCCTTTAATTTTAATTTGTTACGCTGGTTCATTTAATAAATCGAGAAATTCTATACTTCTGGCTTCTAACCTACGAACCACTGAATCAACGCGAGAAACCAAATAATTATAACCAAAATACGCAATAATTCCAACTATCAACCCGGCAATGGTTGTAACCATGGCTTGATACATACCTACCGACAAATCTGACAACTGAATTGTTCCGGTATTATTCAGTGACAAATTATAAAAAGTAGTCACCATTCCTGTAACAGTACCAAGGAACCCTAACATGGGTGCACCACCGGCTATAGAAGCCATAATTACCAAGCCTTTTTCCAGATTGGCAACTTCCAGGCTACCGATGTTTTCGATGGCGACGAGCACGTCATTCATCGGACGCCCCAGTCTGCTGATGCCTTTTTCTATCATTCTGGATATTGGATTGTTTGTGTCCTTGCAAAGTTTTTGAGCTGCCTCGATTTTACCGTCATGGATATAGTCTCTAATCCTGTTCATAAAAGATTTGTCTTCTTCCAATGCTTGTTTCAGCGTGACCAAACGCTCAATAAACATATAGATGGCAATGACAAGCATGATAGCCAAAATAATCATAATAGGTCCGCCGTAAGTAGCCATTGTCCAAAGATTCATCTTAGCCGGAGCACTTGCGGTTTGTACGGTTTCATCAATTAAATCTGCCTGTAGCAGTATAAACATGAGCTGATTCATTTTCTTAAATAAATGTTATTTTAGTTGATCTTTATATTTTTTTATGGTTTCTTCTAATCCGTAATACAGGGCATCCGAAATCAGTGCATGTCCGATTGACACTTCATCAATCCATGGAATATTATCAGATAAATATTTCAGGTTGATTAAACTCAAATCGTGACCGGCATTTAAGCCTAATCCTATATCTTTGACACATTGAGCAGCCTTGATAAAAGGTGCTATTGCTTTTTCTTTGTTGACCAAATAACCGACGGCGTAAGGTTCTGTATATAATTCTACCCGGTCAGTTCCGGTTTTTGCCGCTGCTTCAATATTTTTGCAGTCGGTATCAATAAAAACAGACACCCGAATGCCTGCCTGCTTGAATTCAGCAATTACTTCCCGTAAGAAATCCTGATGTTTGATTGCGTCCCATCCTGCGTTGGAGGTCAATGCTTCGGGAGGATCCGGAACTAAAGTAACCTGATGAGGCTTAACGGACTTCACCAAAGAGATGAATCGATCTGTGGGATAGCCTTCTATATTGAATTCGGTCGTAATTAGTGGTCTTAAATCCAGTACATCCTGATACCTGATGTGTCGCTCATCCGGTCGCGGATGAACAGTGATGCCCTGTGCCCCAAATCGTTCGCAATCAACTGCAACCTGAAGTACATCGGGTATATTACCTCCCCTTGCATTGCGAATGGTGGCGATTTTATTTATGTTTACACTTAGTTTTGTCATGAGGACTAAAGATTTGCAAAATCAACAATAAAATATTTCCTTTGTAGTGGATTTATTTCTTTTATTCAGCCTACAAAAATAAACGAAATAAGCGAACAAAAAAAATATGACTATAGCCGTTTTTGGAAACACATTTTCTCCTACAGTACTGGATATTTTGGATACGATTTTCAGCTATTTTAACCACACAGATGTGCAGTTAATAGTTGATCGTCAGTTGCTTGCATATTATCAAAAAAAATCCGTTCCACCCTCAAATTTGAAACATACAATTGATAACGATGATTTTCAGGCCGATTTTTCGTTAAGTGTTGGCGGTGACGGCACTTTTTTAAACACGGCGGCGCGCATTGGTTCTAAAAATATACCAATCATGGGAATCAATACAGGTCGTTTGGGTTTTTTGACTGATGTTTCTGTGGATGAAATAGAAAAAGCTTTGGATGCGATTAAGCATCGTCAAATCAGTTATGAGGAGCGTACCTTGTTGAAAGTAGAAGTTTCGGATGGCAGCAAGATAGATTATCCCTATGTGCTGAATGATGTGGCAGTACTAAAACAAGAAAGTGCATCCATGATCAATGTCATTACTTATTTAAATGATGAAGCTGTACACGCGTATCACTCAGATGGTTTAATTGTGTCCACTCCGACCGGATCAACGGCTTACTCCATGAGTGCGGGAGGACCCTTGTTGGTTCCGCAGACGCAGAATATTATACTCACTCCTGTAGCCTCACATAGCCTTACGGTGCGTCCATTAGTCATTCCCGACGATTGGAAAATTGATTTGGAGGTGCGAAGCAGAAGCGGTAATTATCAGCTAACTTTAGACGGACGGACAATGGTGTTGGAGCAGGATAAAAAAATCAGAATTTCTAAGGCTGAGTATAAGATTAGGGTAGCCAAACAATTGAATCATACTTTTTTTGATTCTTTGAGGAGTAAATTGATGTGGGGACTTGATAAACGCAATTAAATGGCTAACAAGGATATGAGCATTGTTCCGGGACCGATAGGGGTTTTTGATTCAGGCTATGGTGGTTTGACGATTTTGGAAAAGATCAGAAATGAACTTCCTGAATACGATTATATCTATTTGGGTGATAATGCACGTACACCTTATGGTACACGGTCTTTTGACGTGGTCTATCAATATACTTTGGAGTCCGTGAAAAAACTATTTGATATGGGCTGTCATCTGGTGATACTGGGTTGTAATACCTCTTCAGCAAAAGCATTAAGATCTATACAACAACAAGATTTGCCTCTGATTAATAAAGGAAGGCGTGTGTTGGGCGTAATTCGACCTACTGTGGAGGTATTGGATCAGGTCACTGTAACCAAGCATGTGGGGATGTTTGCTACGCCTGGTACCGTGAAGTCAGATTCTTATTTGTTGGAAATTCAAAAGCTCTTTCCGGATATCCGGCTAACATCAGAGGCTTGTCCGATGTGGGTCCCGCTGATCGAAAACAATGAACATTTGTCGCCGGGTGCAGATTATTTTGTCAGGCAACACATAGATAATTTATTGAACATAGATGCTGAAATCGACACAATTATCCTGGGATGTACTCATTATCCGCTCATTCTGCCTACTATTTTAAAGTTTTTGCCCAAGCATATCCGGGTTATAACACAAGGTGAAATAGTGGCTAAAAGTTTAGGGACTTATCTGGATAACCATCCGGAGATGCGGGTAAAATGTACTACCAAAGGATCTGTTGTCTATTATACAACAGAAACAGTTGAAAAGTTTGCAAGTATGGCTTCGATTTTTCTGAAAGAAGAACACGTGTCAGCCATCAACATCCAATTATAAATTAAGTATTTAGTAGTAGTGCAACTCGTGAAAATTGCCCATATCATTGGCTCTAAAGCGGATATTCCTAAAGATATCGAGATTAACTGGTTGTTAACTGACAGTCGTTCGTTGACATTTCCGGCCAAAAGCCTGTTTTTTGCACTTGTTAGTCAGAGAAACAACGGGCATCGGTATATTCAGGATTTGTACCGTCAAGGTGTACGCTTCTTTGTTATCAGTGAGTTGCGTCCCGAATTTAAGACCATGCGGGATGCTTTTTTCTTACAAGTTGAAGACACCTTGGAGGCTCTGCAACAAATTGCTACAGCCCATCGGTCTGTTTTTGACATACCGGTTGTAGGCATAACAGGCAGCAACGGCAAAACCATTGTCAAAGAATGGCTCTTTCAATTGCTTCATGAAGATTTTGAAATGGTGCGCTCACCTCGTAGTTACAACTCCCAGATTGGCGTTCCTTTATCGGTTTGGCAACTGAAGAGTGATACGGAATTGGCTGTTTTTGAAGCGGGTATCTCCAAACCGGGCGAGATGGAGCGCTTGGAACGTATCGTTCGTCCTACCATCGGTATCTTTACCAACATAGGAGATGCACATCAGGAAAATTTCTCCGATTATCCTGAAAAAATAAGAGAAAAACTACAATTGTTTACGCATTCCAAATATATCATTTATTGCAGTGATAACCCTGTGCTTCATGCTGAAATGACCCGTATTAAAACGAAAGGTACCTTGTTGAGTTGGGGGAAGTCACCAGATAATTATGTGCAATTGATTGAAGCGCAAAAAGTAAATGGTAAAACTAATTTATTGGTTCAATGGCAAAATGTAAAATTTACTTTTTGCATACCTTTTACGGATGATGCATCGGTTGAAAATGCTATGCATTGCATTACGTTTATGCACCATTTTAAATATACACCGGAAGCAATCAATCAAAGGCTGTTACACTTAGAAAGTGTCGCTATGCGATTGGAACTCAAGCAGGGAGTTCGGGAGTGTTTGTTGATTAATGATAGCTATAACGCTGATTTAAACGCCCTGAATATTGCTTTGGATTTTTTATCTCAGCAAGCCGTGTCCAAACAATTATCCAAAACCATTATCCTGTCTGATATTTTGCAAAGCGGTTTTAGGTCAGATGAGTTGTATAAGCATGTGGCCGTACTTATGAAAGCCAAGAATATTCACAGATTTATTGGGGTAGGAGAGGAACTTTTAAAGCATGCCGAATTATTTGCCGGCATTGATGCACAATTCTTTTCCACAACCGAAGAATTACTGCAGGATGCTGTGATGCTGAGTTTTAGAAACGAAGCTATTTTGCTGAAAGGCTCAAGAAAGTTTGAGTTTGAAAAAATTTCGCACAGGTTGGAGTTAATTGCACATGAGACCGTGTTGGAAGTCGATCTCAATGCATTAATTGAGAACTTGAATTATTTCAGATCAAAATTATCCGAGGAAACTAAAATCATGTGCATGGTCAAAGCCTTTGGATATGGAAGTGGTTCCATCGAAATCGCCAAGGCTTTGCAACACCATCGGGCAGATTATTTGGCTGTTGCAGTTGCAGATGAAGGCGCAGAACTCCGTCGTTCAGGCATTCATATTCCTATTGTGGTAATGAATCCCGAAAAAAGCACATTCGATGTATTGTTTGAAAACAATTTAGAACCTGAGATTTACAGCTTTAATCTGCTAAAGGCATTCGTCAATGCTGCCGGCAAGTTGGGTTTGACCGATTATCCCATTCATGTCAAAATAGATACAGGCATGCATCGCCTCGGTTTTGAACCTGAAGACATGGCTGAATTGATCCAGTATTTAAAACAATGCAACCAGGTGAAGGTAAAGTCAGTTTTTACCCATTTGGCGGGTGCGGATGATGAGCAATTGGATGATTTCACCCATCAGCAAATGAGGATTTTTACCTTTTGCACCCGGCAATTTACAAAGGCTTTTTCCCATCCTATCATCAGACATATACTCAATTCAGCGGGAATAGAACGCTTTCCGGAATATCAACTGGACATGGTGAGATTAGGTATCGGTCATTATGGTATTTCAGCTTTACCGGATGTGCATTTGCAACAAGTTTGTGCCCTGAAAACCATTATACTGCAATTGAAAAAGGTGAAATCCGGCGAAACAGTCGGCTACAGTCGCAATGGCAAGGTTGAAACAGACAAGTTGATCGCCACCCTTCCCATAGGTTATGCAGACGGTTATGACAGGAAGTTAAGCAACGGCATAGGGAAGGTTTATGTACAAGGACAATATGCGCCGGTAATAGGCAATATTTCTATGGATCTGACGGCGGTGGATGTGACCGGGTTGGATGTTAGCGAAGGCGATGTAGTGGAAATCTTTGGTGAAAATATTAGTATTTCAACCTTGGCAAAAAAACTTGATACCATTCCTTATGAGATTTTAACTTCGGTGTCGAGGAGGGTGAAGAGGGTGTATTTTCAGGAATAGGGGTCCGCGGTCCGTGGTCCGTGGATGCGTGGTACGGGTTCCGCGGTAGCGCGGTCGCGAGTTCGCAATTTTTTTGAGCGAAGCGTATATGGCTTGGTTTTTTTGTTTCGTTTTTTTGTATCAAGACAAAACATGAAGAGGAATGTAGAAAAACAAAGTCACGGTCAGGCTGTTTATAAATAGAGATATAATGGTTCTTGCATTTATTCATAATATCACAACATCAACATCACTTGTTCAAAGCGCTTATGCCTTATCCGTGCAGTTTAAAAAAACATTTGGCGTTTTTGTAATTTGTGCATCGCAATCGGACGAAAAAATACAACAAACATCTGTTTCAGAGCAATTAAATACATTTGGAATTCATCCGGACTATTTGGCTGTACAAACATTTCAGTTAAATGATCTGACTGAAATATGTGAGGCAGAAGAAGCATCTTTTTTGTTTTTGCAACTATCTGACAATAAAGTCCGTACTATTAAAAAATACCTCAGTGCCTGTCGTAAATTGCGTATACCCTATTTGATGTACAAGGATGGTTTTGATGTTTTGCGTGCCCAAAAGGTATTAGTACCCGTTAATTTTTTGATTGAAGAAATAGAAAAGGCACAATTTGCGGCAGCTTTTGGCAGATTTTGTTACTCAGAGATTACTTTGTTGCAGGCTAAGGATTACGGAACAAAAGCAGCCGGGAATGTGGCTAAGATATCAACAATATTGGACAAATTTGACCTTATTTATCATGTAGAAATAGGTCGCAAAGACAGTTTTAAAATCGATAGTTTTGCTTTACAGTATGCATGCAAAAATAATTACGACCTGTTGATTATCAGCACATCAAGAGAATATGGGTTAGATGACATTGTTTTTGGTCCCAAAGAACTACACCTGATAAAAAAGACAGATTTACCCATCATGCTTATTAATCCACGTGATGATTTGTACGTACTGTGTGATTGAATTTATTTAATTGATTTTTCGATGAAATGATTGACAATCTATTATTTAACGGAGGATGGATTGTTATATGTTTTTTAGACACATAATTGTAGACAGTCAGCCTTTGTGCAGCAGTGCCGATTTGCTTCGTTTCAATATGGAAGGCAAATCGAAATTTAAAATTGAAAAAGTCGGTTTGACTCCGAACAAGGTGGTGTTTGTTAGAATTGATGATTTTAATTATTTTCGCAACAATGAAGTATGTTGACTGAAGATTAGATTCTTATAAAATAGAAGTAAATGAATGACGATATCGATCAGCGTGAAGCCAGATTAAAAGTGATGGAGCGTATCGCGGGGAAAAATAATTTTCGTGCTGATGTGATGGCTGCTATGGAAGCTGTGGAACGCCATAAGTTTATTGCCGAACACCAGCAAGAGAAGGCTTATCGTGATAAGCCATTACCTATTGATGCCGGTCAGACTATTTCTCAAATCACGACGGTGGCAGCACAAACCAATTTGTTGAATCTGCAAAAGGGACAAAAAGTATTGGAGATAGGTACCGGAAGTGGCTATCAAACCGCCATTTTGCTCGAATTGGGATATGAAGTCTATAGCATGGAACGTATTGAGAAGTTGCATTTATTGGCGCGGGAGAATCTGAGAAAAACCGGCTATGACAAAGCTGTGCTGGTGCATGGAGACGGATTTGAAGGTTTGCCACAATACGCGCCTTACGACGGTATTTTGATTACTTGTGCGGCTCCTGAGATACCTGAAAAGTTGAAGAAACAATTAGCGATTGGCGGTAGAATGGTAGTTCCGGTAGGGGTTTACCTGCAAAAAATGACAGTCGTAGAAAGAATCAGTGAAGATGATTATCATACTTCCTTTGAAGGACATTATCATTTTGTACCGATGTTAAAAGGTAAAATCAGTGATGTTTAGGCTGAAAACACTTGGGCAAACTGTAAAATAGACAAGCAAAAGGTAAAATTCAATAATGATCATATGAAGTTGTTTACTGCGGATAAGATTCGTGAACTTGATCAATACACGATTCAGCATGAACCGATTGCCTCTATAGATTTGATGGAACGGGCTGCCGATGCATTGTTCGAAGTTATCCTCTCCATGTATCCGGTTACGGGAACGAAGTTTTGCATTTTTGCAGGACCGGGCAATAATGGCGGAGATGCCCTGGCACTTGCACGTAAAATGCAATTGTTGCCTTATGAGGTGCAAATCCATTTGTTTGGTGCAGATAATTTTTCTGAAGATTGCATAACCAATAAGAATAGATTGATACAGCAATATCCGCATCTGTTGACCGAGCATAAGTATACTTTTGCTGAACCCGAAATTCATGAAGACACTATAATTATTGATGGTCTTTTTGGTTCAGGATTAAATCGACCGCTTACAGGTATTTATGCTGATGTGATTGACTTTATCAATAAGACAAAAAACACTGTTATTGCCATTGATATTCCTTCAGGACTCTTTGCTGAAGGTTGCCATTGTGGTGAGACGCCTGTTGTGAAAGCTGATCATACCTTGAGCTTTCAGTTTCCAAAACTGGCGTTTTTCTTTCGGGAAAATGAAAGTATTGTGGGTGATTGGTCTGTGTTGGATATAGGCTTACATCCGCAAGGTATTGAAAATACGGATACCAATTATCATTATCTGGATAGATCAGATCTTATTTCTATACTTAGAAAACGAAAAAAGTTTTCGCACAAAGGCACTTATGGGCATTTGGCCTTAATTGCCGGAAGCGAAGGAATGGCAGGTGCGGCGGTCCTTGCAGCAAGATCAGCTGTTAAATCCGGACTTGGATTGTTGACAGTATGTAGCCTGGAGTGCAATCGGGTAATTGTACAAACGGCTGTACCGGAAGCTATTTACTTATCATGCCATTCCAGTGGTTGTTTGGCGACAGGGTTTTCAGAAAACAGGTACGATGCAGTTGCTATTGGTCCGGGATTAGGTACGGGAGGTCTAAGTGTACAAATGTTGACCGATTTACTTAATAATTTCAATAAACCTTGTGTGTTTGATGCTGATGCTCTCAACATTATTTCAGAACATAGGGAGATGCTGAAACACCTTCCTCAGAATAGTATTTTGACTCCTCATCCCAAAGAGTTTGAGAGACTGCTTGGAGAGTCTGTTCAAGATTCTTTTGATGTCGTGGAGTCAGCTACGGAAATGGCCTGCAAATACCACCTAATCATTGTATTGAAGGGTAGATATACCCGGATTGTGACTCCGGATGGAAATATCTGTTTCAACAGTACCGGAAACCCGGGCATGGCTACGGGCGGCACTGGCGATGTATTGACCGGTATGATAGGCTCTCTGCTGGCACAAGGATATGAACCGGAAGTAGCTGCAAAATTAGGAGTATTTCTACATGGAATGGCTGCCGATATAGCTTTGGAATCAGAATCGGAAGAATCATTGATAGCAAGCGATATAATCAATCATTTAGGTCGGGCATTCAAGCAAGTTTCCAAGACGGAATAAATGGTAGTGTTTAGGATGGCGCATTCGACCTCGTCCGATGAGCCAAAAAAAGAGCCGTTTCATTTTGAAACAGCTCCTCAGGATTTATCAAGCCTAGAGCAACACTCCGGGCTAATTTAATATTTACGATAGCCACGCTGTATACATCCATACCAATTTCTCCTGATCCCTGATGTAGTCACTCATTATGGCAGTAGTGCCTTCGTCATTGGCTTTTTCTGCAACTTCAATGACGGTTCTTTCGGCAGCGATCAAATAAGCCAAGTTGTCCAATACAAGTTTTACTGCTTGTTCTGAACCGGCAACATAGTCACTTTCTTTAAGTTTTGCTACTTTGAGATATGCACTCAAATTATGAGCAGGAACACCACCTAAAGTGAGGATTCTTTCAGCTATTTCATCAATTTGATCTGCAACTTCGTCGTATAGTTCTTCAAATTTTTGATGCAGAGCAAAGAATTTTTTTCCCTGTATATTCCAGTGCAAACCGCGAAGGTTGGCGTAAAATACGTGATAGTCTGCTAATAATTGCTGTAATGCATTCACTACTTGATTGGATGCATTGGCGTCTAATCTGATAAAATCTAATGTTTTCATACGTTTTTTATTTAAATTAAATTAATAATACTTTCCAATTAGGTATTGCAAATGTAAGAGTTTCTGTATAAGTCCGCAAACAGATAATATGAATGGTGTTATAGAAATAATTTATATCCTTGAGACTTGCTTGTCACGCAAGAAAAAATGTCTGGTTAATGTAGTTTTGCCACCGTATGAGTTTTGTTGTCTGAGTTTGTTTATTTAATTTTGCGTCAATTATTTAACGATTTATTTTTACTAGTACATAATTTAATCAGAAATATTATAAACACATGAAGTCAATAGAATTTTTTTTAAAGGCGATGAGAAAGGTTATTTATTTAGTTGCAGTATTTCTTTTATCCTCCCAAATTTTGTGTGGTCAGGTGGTCGAAGGTGAGAAGGATTTGCGTAAACAAACTACTGCTGAGGAAAAAGGTTGGAATACAGGAGCCGTTTTTAGTTTGAATGTTTCCCAAACATCTTTAACAAATTGGGCAGCAGGAGGACAAAATTCATTTGGAATAAATGGTTTGGCAAGCCTTTATGCTAATTATGGTAAAGGCAATATTTCTTGGGACAACAGTTTGGACGTTGGTTACGGTGTTTTGCAGCAAGGTGCGAAAACACCTTTTTTGAAGACAGATGACCGCTTTGATTTGCTTTCAAAATTTGGTCGTAAAGCCTCAGAAAAGTGGTATTATGCTGCATTACTGAATTTTAAAACACAAATGACGCCGGGATGGGATTATAAAAAAGATCCTAAAGTTAAGATATCTAATTTGTTAGCGCCTGCCTATGTGCTGGGTGCCGTGGGTGCCGATTATAAGCCGAACAAATACTTTAGTGCGTTTTTATCACCTGTAACAGGTAAAATGACTATTGTTAATGACACAACTTTGTCTAAACAAGGTGCATTTGGTGTTAAAAAAGGCGAAGTCTTAAAAGGTGAATTTGGTGGTTACGTCAGGGCTGCTTTTACCAAAAATGATTTTACTCAAGAATTGTTGAAAAATGTTTCGCTGACTTCTAAGTTGGATTTATTCTCTAATTATCTGTACAGGCCGCAAGATGTGGACGTGAGTTGGGAAAATATCATTGCCCTTCAATTGAATAAATATATCACTGTAAATCTAAATACTCACTTGATTTATGATGCAGATATCTTGTTTGATACAGATAATGACGGAATTCCCGATAAGACCAAAGTGCAATTTAAAGAAATATTGGGTGTTGGATTTATGGTTAAGTTCTAAAGAAAAGCACAAAAGCCGCCAATATGGCATAGGTTTTTGCCAGCCAATGACAATGTGGCATATATTTCTTCGTTTTTTATTGAAAATGCCGTTGTTTTTGCAACGGCATTTCTTTTGCAAAAGGAAAGGCGAGAAACAATAAAATAATAAGTATAATTAAAAATAATAGGAGGAAAAATTATGTCATTAGTTAGATTTTCAAGAAGTTATCCATCTTTGTTCGATCGTTTTTTTGATAATGATTTTTTCAATTGGTCGAATCAGCATCAGTCACCAATAAACGCAACTTTGCCTTCAGTAAACATTAAGGAAGGCGATAAGAGTTTCGAAGTTCAAATGGCAGCACCCGGTTTAAAGAAAGAAGATTTTAAAATTGAAATAAACCACAATCTGCTGACCATTTCATCCGAAAACAAGGTTGAAAAAGAAACGAAAAAGGAAGATGAGTGCTACACTTGCAGAGAGTTCAGCTATCAATCTTTCAGTCGTTCATTCACCTTACCTGACAGTGCTGACAGTGAAAAAATTTCAGCAAAATATGAAGATGGAATTTTAAACGTCACTATTGGTAAAAAGAAAGAAGCTGTGGTTAAACCGAGCAGATTAATTGATATCAAATAAAGAAGACGGTTAAAAATTAAATTTCGAAGAGAGCTGCCTCATTTTGAGACAGCTCTTTTTGCTTTATCACTTCTCTTCATTTTTTGGCTTGAACCAAAAAACGAAGCAAAAAAGTTCAAGACTGCGCCCGCTTCGCTCAAAAAATTAGCGCTCGAACAGCTAAATCGTCCAAACTCGCAACTTCGTTGCTCAAACAAGGACGATTCTTAACGCTGTTCTCACTTATTTTTTGGCTCACCGGACGAGGTCGGTTTGCGTTGTACAACGTAACCCCCGGAACACGCACCGCGTAACTCGTAACTTAACCACTTTTCATTATCACAAAAATGATATTGTTGAATATTCAATGAATAAGTTTTCATGGTTGGTGCAAAAGGTAAAAATATTTTCATCTTTTTACTTTTTGCGTGCATTTTTTCATTTTAACAAGATACTTTTGTCCGAGCAAGTTTTTCAAAAAAGACGTTTTAAAAAGAAAGGAGGTTATCCATGGATCCATAAACGAAATTATCAGAATGAGTTTGCAACATTTTATTAAACCTTTAAAACCAAAAAATATGAAAAAAATATTTGTTTCTTTATTCTTTTTCACTCTGCTTTTTTCAGCATGCGAAAAGAAAGACAGCGTGCAAAGTAATGAGAATCCAATCACCAACCAAAACATATCTGTTGCAGCAAAGGAGTTGTCGGAGCAGCATGATATCATCTTAATGGAAATGTTAGCCGCTTGTCAGGAGCAATCCAGGCAGAAAGCTCCGGACTTGAATGATGGTGAAAATCACACTTTCAACCTGGAGCAGGTTTTTGAAATTATTGAAGCAGTAACCAGTGTCAGACCGGAAATAATTGCCGGAAGCAGTCCGGGCAATCAGTTTAAAATACCGGCCGCTGAAGATAATTTGCCGACTTATGACTTTGATCAGGAAGAAATCAATTTGTCTCTGCATGTAAATTCTGTTTTACTTAAGCCATATTTTGATGAAGTGGATTTAATCGTTAATGATTGTATGATTGATATAAACGATAAAATTGAGAAGATATCCACTTTGCAACAAGATGTGCAGACAAACAGTGAATTGAGTTATCTTGAACTTGAGAGTTTTATGAATTCAACTGAAGTTCTAAAAGGTTCTTTACTGTTGTGGGATGATTTTGTCGATGATGATGATGTTATTAAGAAAAAAAGTAATGGAATTATGTATGCCAAAAGTCCCACTGAATGGTCTTTGCTCAAAAAGATTGCATTTGTTTCTGCAGCTGATGCAGTAGGGGCTGTTGCAGGAAGTTTTGTGGGCGGTTACATTATTATTAAAGGCGTACCTGTGTATATTCCTGCCGGTCCCCAAGGTGCTGCAGCAGGTTTGGCCATACTGTCTTTTGTAGCAGCAAAAATGGTCGGATGGTAATTAAAAGATAAATTATTTGTTTGTTTATTTATTGAGTATCAGCCTGAAAAAGATATTTATTTGTACAAAAATCAGGTGTTCTGATCAGGTTGGTACTCAATTTTATGCAGTATTTGTCTTTCATGCCAAAAAACGCATAAAAGCGAGTGAATTATTTTCTTAAAATAGTCATTATTCGTATGATTGGCTTTTAGGCTGATTGACCGGATAACAAAACAATGTTTAATAAATTATAGTGTTACAGTATGAAAAAATCATGTTTATTATTTGCTCTAATGTTGCTTGTGGGTGCATTATTCGCACAAACTAAAATTCCCAAATTTGCTTTGGGTATCAGTTCCGATTTTTTGGTGGTTCCGTTAACCAATCAGAGTTTACAAACGCAACCTGTAGATGTTTACGTTTCTTTTGTTCCCACCAAAAATCTGAATTTTAAAGTTGGCTACGACCATGCATTGCTTCTTGATTCACAGTCGAAAATTTATGACAGTCTTTCGGGATTGATGGTGGGAGCAGGCTATACCGTTTGGAGAGACCAAAGTGGCATTCTTTCCAGTGAACTCAATTTGTCTTTGAGTGAGTCTTTTAAGGATTTTGCTGCATTTAAAAATTATCATGCTGATTTAGGGGTGCGTTTTAACGTTTTTGATGCGTTTTATTTGGGCACAGGCATGAGGTGGAGTCACAATGAATCTACTTTCGTAACCAACACTCCGACTAATAGCCTGAACTGGTATTTTCAACTTGGATATCAACTATATTTAGGCAAAAAACCAGCATCTGGAAACAAACGCTGAGGTACTGTTGATGAATTAAATCTACTTGTAAAAACGGCTGATATGTGTGCGTTTGATTCGTAACGTTACACATATCAGGTGTTTAATGATTTTTTTCTTGTGACGACTTCCTTTCCTCGTATATTATATCCTAATGACTCCAACTATTTGGGCGCCGTGTGATACAGATAAGCACCAATGATGAGGAAAATGATGTTGGGCAGCCAGACGGCAACAAAAGGCGACATGGCGCCACTGACTGAAAAAGAAGATGACATGGTAGAAAACAGAATGTACAGAGCACTCAGCGCCAATCCAATTCCCAAATGCAGGCCGATTCCTCCCTTTACTTTTCTGGAAGAAAGTGAAACGCCCATCAAAGTCATAATAAAAGCTGCAAGTGGCATGGAAAATCTTTTATGGTACTCGTCTTCAAAGGCTTGAGTATTACCGATACCCCTGTTTTTCAGTCTTTCCAAATGTTCTCTCAACTCCCTGTTATTGAGCTGGGCGCTTTCCTTTGAGGTTATAAAAAATTCTTCAGGCTGCACCTTGATTATTGTGTCCATGGAAACACCCTTTGTGATGCTTTCATGCATTCCGTCAAAGTTTCTCAACAGATATTCTGATAACTTCCAGTTATAGAGAGTATCCCAGCTAATAGTCTCGGCAGTGAGTCTGGAGGTGAGAATTTTTCCTTCAAACTTTTCTAATGAGAACCTGTAACCTTTATTTTGTGTTTTTTCAAAACGCTCAATGTACATGATAACGCCGGGTTCAATTTCCATTTGGATATTACGGGCATAATCAGTTTTGAATTTTTTGATGTAATCGTTTTCAAATGCCAATAATTTTTCGTTGGACCTTGGAATTACGTACCCACCTAAAAAGAACGACATCAAACAGATAAGAGCTGCTGAAAGAAAATATGGTTTCATCAATCGTCTGAAACTGATGCCACTTGCAAGCATGGCGACAATTTCACTATTGGCAGCCATTTTAGAAGTGAAAAATATAACCGAAATAAAGGTGAACAGCGGGGTAAACATGTTCATGTAAAACGGAATGAAATTCAAATAATAGTCGAAAATGATGGCTCGGACCGGAGCGTTATTATCAAAGAATTCATCCAATTTTTCGGTCAGGTCGAAAATAACGGCAATACTTAAAATCAGCACTATGGAGAAAAAGAAAGTACCCAGAAACTTTTTAATGATATAAGTATCTATCCTTTTTAATCCTATTTTCTGATAATCAAATGCCATGAAATTGTATGTTTCGTTGCCGGAACTTATTTGTGTTTTGACATAACTACGCTTCAACGTAAAATTTTTCCGGAAAACGGGCTTGTACGTCCTTGTAAAATGCCCGGATATATTTTAAATCAGCCTTTCCATCTCCCGTTGGAACAAAGATTTCTGTTATTCCCATTTCTTTGCTTTTATAATCCATATAAGCCAATTGGATGGGAACATTAGCCTTTACGGCAATGTGGTAAAATCCCATTTTCCATTCCTTTACCAAAGAACGTGTGCCTTCGGGCGTAATGGCAATGTGGAAAAAATCAGATTGCCTGAATCTTTCAGCTACCTGATCAGTTGTAGCTGTTTTTTTATTTCTCTCAATGGGTATACCTCCCATGGCACCAAAAATTAAGTTGAACGGAAAAACGAACCATGATTTTTTAATCATAAAGGACAATTTCCTTTTCAATGCCCAGCAACTTAACTTTCCTATTACAAAATCCCAATTGCTCGTGTGTGGCGCAAGGCATATTACACTTTTGGGAGGCTCTTCTACCGTAATTTTTAGCGTCCATCCTGCCATTCGCAGTATCCAACGACTAAGCTTCTGCATTTCATCTACATTGAATTGAGTGCAAAGCTACAATTTTTTGTTGATAACTCGCCTGCAGACAAGCCAAAAAACTGTCAGTTTATTTGTATTTTTGTAAGTTGAAAAATTAAGATGTATGAGGTTTTTAGATGAATTGAATGACAATCAGCGAAAAGCAGTTGAATTTGTTGATGGAGCTTCGCTGGTCATTGCAGGTGCCGGGTCGGGAAAAACACGTGTGCTGACATATAAAATTGCCTACCTGTTGAAAAAGGGCTTTGCCCCGTCTTCAATATTGGCGTTGACATTCACGAATAAAGCAGCCCGCGAAATGAAAAGCAGGATCGCCGATTTGGTGGGAGAGCGGATGGCGCGCTACCTGTGGATGGGGACCTTTCACTCAATATTTTCAAGGATATTAAGATCTGAAGCCGGTACAATAGGATTCACCAGTAATTTTAGCATTTACGATACTGCTGATTCCCATTCTTTAATCAAATCTATTATCAAAGGATTAAATTTAGATGATAAAATTTACAGACCCGGATTGGTTCAAAACCGTATTTCAACAGCAAAAAATAATTTGATTACTCCCGGAGCCTATGCTTCTAATGCTGATTTGCTGAATGCCGACAAATATGCCCGTGTGCCACGCATGCAAGAGATATACAGGATTTACACTGAAAAATGCAAGCAGTCCGATGCCATGGATTTTGATGATTTATTGCTGCAAACCAATATATTATTCCGAGATCATCCCGAGATATTGCAAAGATATCGCGAACGATTTAATTTTATCCTGGTCGATGAATATCAGGATACTAATTACGCTCAATATTTGATAATTAGAAGGCTTTCCGAAGGGCATGAGCGAATTTGTGTGGTGGGAGATGATTCACAAAGTATCTATTCTTTCAGGGGGGCTAATATTGATAATATCCTTCAGTTCAAAAATAATTATCAATCGGCACAAGTATTCAAGTTAGAACGCAACTATCGTTCTACCAAGATGATAGTCAACGCAGCAAACAGCCTGATTGACAAAAATAAAAATCGGATTCCCAAAGAAGTTTATACAGAAAATCAAGATGGGGAGAAAATCAAGGTATTGCAACTCTATTCTGATTTTGAAGAGGCTGCCGTCGTTTCTGAGTACGTTATAGAGTTAAAAGAGTCGGAAGAGTATGCATATAAGGATATTGCAATTTTGTATCGCACCAATGCGCAATCGCGTGTATTGGAAGACCAAATGCGCAAGGGGGGAATTTCTTACAGAATTTATGGCGGACTTTCTTTCTATCAGCGCAAAGAGATTAAAGATGTGATCGCTTACTGTCGTTTAATATGCAACCCTGCCGATGAAGAAGCACTCAAGCGTTGTATCAACACGCCTGCCCGGGGGATTGGAGAAACTACGGTGAATAAAGTTTTAGAAACAGCTGCGCTGCACGGTGTCACTGCCTGGGAAGTGATGGGCGACATACTGAAGTATAACTTACCTGTTCACTCCGGAACAGCGAACAAATTGACTGATTTTAGGGGGATGATTTCAACTTTTATGGAGCAAAAAGATGTGCTGGATGCTTATCAATTGGTTGATTCTGTAATCAAAACCACGGGAATGATCAGGGATACCTATACGGATAATTCTCCGGAAAGTATCAGCAGACGCGAAAATATTGAGGAGTTGGTGAATGCCATTCGGGAGTTTTGTGAAATAAAAACAAATGCAGGTGAACAGGCTTCCTTAGTAGATTTTTTGGCTGAAGTTTCATTGCTGACCGATCAGGATACGGATAAGAATGCTGATGAAGATAAAGTTACTTTGATGACGGTACATGCTGCTAAAGGGCTGGAGTTCAAGGTGGTGTTTGTGGTGGGTATGGAGGAAGAATTATTTCCGTCGGCTTTTTCCATGGATAGTGCCCGTGAGTTGGAAGAGGAAAGACGGTTGTTTTATGTGGCAATTACCAGGGCAGAAGAGCGTTGCTTTATTACCTATGCTAAATCTCGTTTTAGAAACGGACAGTTGAATTTTGTCAATCCCAGCCGTTTCATCAAAGATATTGATTCCAAGTTTTTAGATTTTCCGGTGCAGCAAACTATTCCATCATCGTCCAATTTTGTGGATGAGGAAATAGAAAATTTCTCAGGATTCAGAAATGCAGGAACCCGGTTTACACGTACTTCCACCCGCACTTATTATCCAAAGAAGCAAACGGAAGAAAAACCTGTTTACTACGATACTCTCAATCCTGCCCGCAAGCTTACTAAGTTGGAAAGCTCGCCTACAATTTCTTCAACAAATGCAGATTTAAATGAAACGTTTACACCCACTATTCCTGTGGGAAAATTTGTGAAGCATTCCATGTTTGGTATAGGAAAAGTGCTCTCAGTCAGTATGTCAGGAGCCAATGAAAAAGCGGAAATCGACTTTGGAGAAAAAGGAGTGAAAACCTTGCTGCTGAAGTTTGCAAAATTGGAGGTTCTGGATTAAAAGTATTATCACATAAAAAGTTTATCTACCTTTGTGCCCGGAAAATTAAATTACATGTGATGAAGAAATTCCTTTTGGTATTGGTTGGTGTTCTATTTACTTTTACTGTTTCTTCCCAAGAAGAGAAAAAGAATTTATACAGTGGTGGAATGTTGATCCTTCAACCCGGTATGACCATTACTTCCAATGAACATCAGGATATTAGACATATGAGCACGGCAGTGGGAGGTATTTTGCGTTTATATTTTTGTAATTATCTAACAGCTGGTTTGTATGGAGGAAGCCAAAAGACAAACTATCCTACGGCAGGCTCAAAAAACTCCTACTTTAATCTTGGATACGGTGGTGTATTCTTCGGATATAGCCAACAAATCCATAAGTTTAGATATACGGCCTCATTGTATGCAGGCATGGGTGCTATCAGTAATTTGCATGTCAGTAGTCAGGCTGAAAACAACTTGACAGATGCCGATCTCTATAAGGTTTCTACTTTTTTATATTCGCCTATTTTCAGTGTTGATTACGCGTTGACCAGAAGAATTTACGCGACTTGTCAAGTAGTGTGTCTGACCGGGAAATACAATGCATCCCGGTTTTATAATCCGGTGTTTCAACTGGGATTATTGTTTAGCAGATAAATTTGTGGCGGGTTGATCCAGTGTCTTTGCCACTAAACTTGCTATGGTCAGTCCGAATATAGCCGGAATATAAGAACTTGTGCCATTTAATCTGATTTTTTTGCTATCGGAGGTTTGATCAGAGGTGAAAGATGGATATACAGAGGGATCCAAGGCAGTCTGTTCTCCCTTGTTAGGATAGATTTCGTCGCTGTAAACGCATAGGAATTTTTTGCTGACTCCACCCTGTTTCTTTATTTTTGTTCGTAAAGCTGCAGCAAGCGGACAGCCGGTTACCTTCCAAAATTCTGCAACTTTTACCCGGCCCGGGTCTGTTTTTAAAGCTGCACCCATAGACGAAAAGAACACAGCATCGGTTTTGGTGGCCTCTTGGATCAAATGTACTTTATTGGATAAGCTGTCGATGGCATCAATGATGAAGTCGTAGTTTTGTAATTCGAAAGATGCGGCTGTTTCTGGTGTGTAAACGGCTTGCAAAGCAACTATTTCCGCTTGCGGATTGATGGCAGATAAACGTTCTTTCAAAACTTCAACTTTGATTTTTCCTACAGATTCAGTGGTTGCCATCAGTTGTCTGTTGATATTTGTTATGTTCACCACATCCGGATCTACAATGGTCAGACTACCTATTCCCATACGGATCAAAGCCTCGGCACACCAACTGCCTACACCTCCGACTCCGAATAGAATAACACGTGCCGACCAAGCTCTATCTATAAAGTCTTTGCCAAACAATAATTCAGTTCGCTGAAACATTTCTTTCATACTTTGCAAAAATAACACTTTCATTTAAATCATCCGTTATCCTTCAATTACCTACTGCTCACCAACAATTCCCCATATCATAAAAATATTGTAACTTTGTTGCCTGAAAAAAATAATTTTTTATGTGTAAAACAGACCAACAATTCGACCAGGTTGCAGCAATTTGCAAGGAGATTTATTCGTCTAAAATGAAGGATTACGGGGCTTCATGGCGCATCATGCGAACTCGTTCCGTCACTGATCAGATTTTTATCAAAGCCAATCGCATCCGCAGCATTGAAATTAAAGGTGTTTCAAAGGTAGATGAAGGAATACGTTCTGAATTGATTGGAATAGTGAATTATGGAATTATTGGACTGATCCAATTGGAATTGGGTGTGTCTGACGATGATGATATCGGTCGTGAGAAAGCTTTGCAACTGTATGACAAGTATATGCAAAAAGCCAAAGACTTGATGATGAATAAGAACCACGATTATGATGAGGCCTGGCGATCTATGCGGATGGAGTCTTATACTGACTTGATTTTAATGAAAATCAACAGAACCAAAAAGATAGAGGATAATGATGGGGAAACCCTGATTTCGGAAGGTATAGATGCCAATTATCTGGATATGATCAACTACGCTGTTTTCGGCCTGATTAAAATGGAGGAATGTTCTTGAAAACCAAAAGAACGAAATATAGAAAATCTTCTAAATCAGCAAATTTGCTTGGGACAACCCAAATATTGCTGCATGCCAATCGAATTTTAATCGGGTTGCTCTTTGTCTTTTCAGGTTTTGTAAAAGCCGTTGATCCTTTAGGAACCGTCTATAAAATCGAAGATTATTTGATTGCATTTGACGGTTTTTTTGTTGGCCTGACGTTTTTGGCTTTTCCCGCTGCCATTTGTTTGATTGCTTTAGAGCTTTTGATTGGATTGAATTTGCTGTTTAAAGTATGGCCTAAAATAACAAGTTGGATTGCCTTGGTGTTTATGTTGTTCATGACCGCATTAACTTTGTACATCGCTATCTATAATCCGGTTTCAGATTGCGGATGTTTCGGTGATGCACTTGTCATCTCCAATTGGCAGACCTTCTTTAAAGATGTTGTACTGCTGATCATGATAATTATTCTGCTGTTTGGGAAGAAACAGCTTCGGCCAATCTATCAATCTGGCTTCGAATGGACCTTGGTCGTTCTTTTTGTCATAGTTGCATTTGGCTTTATGGCTTATAATCTGACACATTTGCCTGTCATTGATTTCAGACCTTATAAAACAGGTGTGAATATTCAGGAAGCTATGAGATACCCGGAGGATGCACCGAGGGATGTGTATGAATACGTTTTTACCTACGAAAAGGATGGAATAAAGAGGGAGTTTTCTTTAGAAGAAATTCCTGATAGTACCTGGACTTTTATTTCACAAGAAACTAAATTAATATCTGAGGGTTATCAGCCGCCCATACAGGATTTTGAGATCCTTACGGCAAGTTATGAAGATCTGACGGATGAAATACTCGAATATCAGGGTGTTACCTACTTAATAATATCTTACGACCTGAGTTTGGCATCCGAAAAAAGTATGGAACGCATCAAATCTTTTGTGACGCATCAGAGACAGCAAGATCAGGATGTGAAAATATATGCATTGACAGCTTCTTCAACCGATGATATACAGGATTTTAAATTAAAATACGATCTTGATTTCCCTTTCTATACAACGGATCCCATTACACTTAAAACGATAATTCGGGCCAATCCCGGCGTCATGAAGCTGAAAGCCGGAACGATAAAAGGGAAATGGAATTGGAGGCAGATTAAAAATTAAGAACAAAGAACAAAGAACAAAGACAAAGACAAATTGTTTAATGTTTAGTGTTTAATTTTGTTGAATTGTTTAATTGTTTAATCGTTTAATCGTTGAATTGTTGAATTGTTGAATTGAGAACAAAAAGTAAAGATAAAAAAACGATGAATGAAGAAGAACAAAGAGCAAAGAACAAAGACAAAAGATGAATCAACTAAGAACGAAAAGTGAAGAACGATGAACAAAGAAGACCATGCGACCCCGTAACTTCTCTAACTTCTTTAACTTCTCTAACTTCCAAAATATAACTTCAACACTAAAAACTATTAACAATCAAATAAATTACAATCAATTATGAGAAAAAACATTGTTGCAGGCAACTGGAAAATGAACAAAACCTTACAAGAGGGTTTAGCTTTAGCAAAAGAGTTGAATACCATATTGGCAAATGAAACTCCAAATTGTGATGTGGTCATTGGTACGCCTTTCATTCATTTGGCAAGTGTGGCATCTGCAGTTGATGCCCATAAAATAGGTGTGGCTGCTCAGAATTGTGCAGACAAGGAATCCGGAGCATATACCGGTGAGGTTTCTGCTGCTATGGTTAAATCGACCGGAGCCGGCTACGTAATTTTGGGTCATTCCGAGCGTCGCACCTATTATGGCGAGACTGCCCAAACATTAAAGACCAAGGTTGAGCTGGCATTAAAAAACAATCTGATCCCGATTTTTTGCATTGGTGAAGTGTTGGAAGAAAGAGAGTCAAATGTACATTTCGAAGTGGTTAAATCACAAATCATTGACTCTTTGTTTGACTTGTCCGCCGAAGATTTTAGTAAAATTATTTTAGCGTACGAACCGGTGTGGGCTATTGGAACGGGTAAGACGGCGACGCCTGCACAAGCTCAGGAGATGCATGCATTCATTCGTCAGACTTTGGCTTCCAAATACGGAAAAGAAATAGCCAACAATTGCTCTATTCTTTATGGCGGAAGCTGCAACCCCGGTAATGCCAGGGAATTATTCTCAAATCCCGATGTGGACGGTGGCTTAATTGGAGGTGCTTCTCTGAAAGCAGCTGATTTCAAAGCCATTATTGATGCTTTCTAAAATCTTACGTCCGTCATCCGGGATCGACAATGGCTAAAACTAAAAATGTCTATATCTGTCAGAATTGCGGCAATGACTCTCCCAAATGGATAGGAAAATGTCCCGTTTGTGGTGAGTGGAATTCTTATGTCGAAGAGATCATCAGCAAGGAGAGCAAACAAAGCGTTCAACTTGCAGGTATTCAGATGACAAAGGAAAAGCCGCAGTTGATTTCAGAAGTGGATACTACGGAAGAAATCAGGATTGATTCGGGGTCGGTTGAGCTGAACAGGGTGCTGGGAGGCGGATTGGTCGCGGGCTCGTTGGTACTGATTGGAGGTGAGCCGGGAATAGGTAAATCCACTTTGGTCTTACAAGTGGTCCTGAATATTAAATCCAGGAAGGTGCTGTATGTGTCGGGTGAAGAAAGCGTCAGGCAAATAAAGCTCAGGGCTAAGAGGCTCGGTTCGGAAGCTGACTCGGTATATGTTGTCAGTGAAACCTCTTTGGAAGAAATATTTGTGCACATTCAGAATATCCAACCGGATTTGGTGGTGATAGATTCCGTTCAGACGGTTTCGACAAGCACCATTGATTCGTCCCCCGGATCGGTTTCGCAGGTGCGCGAATGTGCTGCGGCATTACTGAAGTACTGCAAGATGTCGGCAACTCCGGTCATCCTTATTGGTCATATCAACAAAGAAGGGAGTATTGCCGGACCGAAAGTACTGGAGCATATTGTTGATACGGTCTTGCAGTTTGAAGGCGATCAGCACTATATGTATCGCATTTTACGGGCGATTAAAAATCGTTTTGGAAGTACTTCTGAATTGGGAATTTTTGAGATGCGTCACGATGGCTTGCGAGAAGTGCCCAATCCTTCTGAATTGTTGTTGTCGCAGCATAACGAAGGATTGAGCGGTGTGGCCATTGCATCGGCAGTGGAGGGTATTCGTCCCTTCCTGATTGAAGTCCAGTCTTTGGTGAGTTCGGCTGCGTACGGAATGCCTCAACGATCGAGTACCGGATTTGATCTACGCAGATTAAATATGTTGCTAGCTGTATTGGAAAAACGCGTAGGCTTTAAGTTGGCGCAAAAAGATGTTTTTCTCAACATAGCCGGAGGTATCAAAGTTAATGATCCGGCAATTGATTTGGCGGTGATCTCAGCCATTCTTTCTTCCAATGTCGATTTAGCCATCGACAAAGGTGTTTGTGTGGCAGGAGAAGTAGGTCTGTCGGGCGAAATACGTCCCATCAATCGCATTGAACAACGCATCCGTGAAGCGGCAAAGCTTGGTTTTACCAAAATGCTTATTCCGGATTTTGATTTGAAGAGTTTGAATGTAGGAAAATTAAATATGGAAATTATTCGCGTTAAGAGAGTAGAGGAAGCGTTTAAGATATTATTTAGAAAATAATTTCGCATGACGGCGGTTTCTCAAAGGTACCCAACTGCTGCGGTCTGAGTTCCGGGTTCCGCGGTGCGTGGTCGCGAGGTTGTTTTTTTAAGTTAAATATTGGTTTTGAGACGGCCTCTTTGGTGTTTTTTTTAAAATTTTCTTATTTTTGGAGTCTGTATTCAAGTTTTTTTAGAAAAATATATAATTGTTTATTGATATGAAACGAACATGAACTAATTTAATCATTCGCAGGGCGAAATAATTGATTAAATTAGTTCATCGAGAGTTCCATATGACAACTAAAAGAATAAATTATAATCATATGAAAGTAACACGCATTTTCGATTTGCTGGATAATTATTTGGAAAATTATCCAAACCAAGATGCTGCTTTAGCAAGTAAAAGAGGTGGACAGTGGAAAAAGATCAGCATACAACAATATGTTGAAACAGTGAATAACATCAGCTACGGTATGTTAAAGATGGGTGTAAAACCCGGTGATAATATCGGAATCGTGAGTGGAAACCGTCCTGAATGGAACATGCTCGACATGGCCATTATGCAAGTGGGTGCTATTTCTATTCCTATTTATCCTACCGTCAGCCAGGATGATTATCGTTACATCCTCAATCATGCTGAAATGAAGATGATTTTCATTGAGGGGAAAGAGCTTCGTCGTAAACTTGAGCCGGTTATGCCGGAAATTAAAACCTTGAAAGATATTTTCTTATTTGATGAACAAGATGGAGAATATAAGTATTTAGATCAACTGATCCAATTGGGAATAGAAAATCCGAATGCCGAAAAATTGGCGAAGATAAAAGCCGGTATCAAAGGTGGAGATATGGCTACTATCATTTATACCTCCGGTACAACCGGTGATCCGAAAGGAGTCATGTTATCACACAGCAACCTTATCAATCAGCTTGATAACCTGAAGATGACTCCTGCAAAATGGAGTAAAGTGGCATTGAGTTTCCTTCCTTTGTGTCATGCCTACGAACGCATCCTGGTGTATCTGTATCAATACCTGGGAATGTCGGTCTATTATGCCGAAAATTTAGGTACTATTGCCGAAAACATCAAGGAAGTACAGCCGACCATGATGACTGCCGTGCCGCGCGTATTAGAAAAAATATACGACAAGTTATTCCTTGCAGGTAAAAAACTACCTTTTATTCAGAAAAGAATTTATTATTGGGCTTTCAATCTGGCCAAGAAATATCAGTTGGAAGGTAACAGCTGGTGCTACAGGCAACAGTTAAAATTAGCCGATAAGCTGATTTACAGAAAATGGAGAGAAGCCCTGGGTGGTAATTTTGACATTGTGGTTTCAGGAGGTTCTTCTCTTCAGCCCCACATGGGTTCTTTCTTCTCAGCTATAGGTATGCCGGTCTTTGAAGGGTATGGTTTGAGTGAAACCTCTCCGGTAATTGCCGTTAGTCGACGTGGTAAACATGGAAGAAAATTTGGTACGGTAGGACCGCCACTCCCCGGTGTGGAAGTGAAATTAGGTGATCGTGATGAGATTTTGTGCCGTGGACATAATGTCATGCTTGGCTACTATCGCAATCCTGAACTAACTGCAGAAGTAATTGATGAAGACGGTTGGTTCCATACGGGAGATACCGGTAAATTTACTCCTGAAGGTCAATTGATTGTAACCGGACGTCTAAAGAGTATTTTTAAAACATCTTTTGGAAAATACATCAATCCTCAAGCTATTGAATCCAAGTTCACTGAATCACCTTTCATTGATAATATGATCGTGTTGGGAGAAAATAAAAAGTTTGCAGCTGCCCTTATTGCGCCGGATTTTGTATTCTTAAAATCATGGTGCGCAGCCAATGAAATTCCTTATTCAACAAATGTTGAAATGGTTCAAAATCCGGATGTCTTGAGACGTTTTGATGAAGAAATAAAAAAATATAATGCTCTCTTTGGAGATTATGAACAAATAAAGCGCTGGCAACTGGTGACCGAAGAGTGGTCGCAATCTTCCGGATTCTTGTCTCCAACCTTAAAGATCAAACGAAATGTGTTGGGAGAGTTTTATGCCGAAAGAATTGAAAAATTGTTCTCGTAAGACAATCAATCGGGATTCTTAAATCAGGAATGCGCTATTTCATTTATTTCGCTTACGACGGTTCAGCTTATCATGGATGGCAGATCCAGCCCAATGGAATTTCTGTACAGGAGGTATTCACGCAGTCAATTCGTGTCATCCTTAGGGAGAAAACCGTAATAACTGCTGCCGGACGTACCGATGCGGGTGTGCATGCAAAAAGGATGGTAGCGCATTTTGATTCAGAGCGAACAGATTTGAATTCTGAAGGATTTGTCCGTCAATTGAACAGCCTCTTGCCCAAAGATATTGCCGTTCAGAAAATTGTACCTGTGAAGGAAAATGCTCATGCACGTTTCGATGCCTTGACACGTAAATACGAATATCGTATCTATTACGGAAAAAATGTTTTCAAGGATAAGTTTGCTGTCAGGATGTATCATTCTCTGGACTTCGAGCAGATGAATACGGCTGCTCAAAGGTTATTGGAATACAAAGACTTTACGAGTTTCAGTAAATTACATACTGATACCAAAACCAATGATTGTAAGATAACCCGGGCCTTTTGGCAATCCTGCGGAGACGAATGGGTGTTTACGATAGAAGCAGACCGGTTTTTACGCAATATGGTGAGGGCAATTGTCGGTACATTGTTCGACGTCGGTATGGGAAAGATGAGTGTGAATGATTTTTGTAGCATCATCGAAGCCAAAGATCGTTGTCGGGCAGGAGTTTCTGTCCCGCCTCACGGACTGTATTTGGTTGATGTAAGTTATCCGGAAGAGATTTTTCTGCTGAGCTAAAACAATGGAGAGGAGGGGGATTTATAACAAAATCCGAATTTTATATCATCCCTTTTGAATATTAAAATAAATTATTGTATCTTTGCAACCCAATTTAAAGATAAAAATTACTTGAAGATATGAAAAGCGGAATTCATCCAGAAAATTATCGTCCTGTTGCGTTTAGGGATATGTCGAATGGCGACACTTTCATTTCACGCTCTACCGTTACTACAAAAGAAACTGTCGATATTGACGGTGTCACTTATCCTTTGTATAAACTCGAGATTTCAAGTACATCTCATCCGTTTTATACCGGTAAAACGAACCTGGTTGACACTGCCGGTCGCGTAGATAAGTTTATGAGTCGCTACGGTAAACGCATGGAGAAGAAAAAATAAGAATTTTTCCGGATCACATATATAATGAAGGGAAGTCAAACAAAATGAATTTGACTTCCCTTTTTGTGTGAGGCTGTCTCAAAATATTCAGCTAAAGTGTCTTACGTTAAATTTAACTTTAAACTAAGGCCGAGCATTACGCACCGCTGAACCCGGACCGCGGAACACAGCAGTTAGGCGCTTATGAGACACCGTTTTTTATAAGATAATCTTAATCGTTTTATTTCCGGATTTAATGAGGTAGATTTCTCCCGGTTTTAAATTTTGTATCAAAACCATCTGACTGTCTGACTCAATTTGTCGGATCAGAATTCCTTCTAAAGAGTATATGTAAACCGATTGGTTGTTTTCAGTATGTTCTCCCTTATTTAGGATGATGTTTTTATGGGTGTCAACGCATACCGACCATGCATCTTTGTCTTTATCTTTGTTTGTGAATTGGGTAATTCCTTCTTGACTTAACAATACTTCCACCAAAGGAGAGGCAGAGGTTATATTTTCATATCTGACAGAATTATTCAGATTATACACTTTGTTACTGGCCTTTACAAAATAGTAATATTCTCTGCCGGGGATGAGCATGTCAACGAAAGTTGATGTTTCTGTGGTCCAGTAATTTCTAAAATTAAATTCTATTTGTTGGGCAAACCGGACGGAAACATCGTCTATATTTACATATCCCACTCTTTTTTCAAAGGATATTCTAAATTGATTGTAACCTTCAACTTCAGAGAAGGAATATTCTTGGGTACCATTTGAAGGTGAAAATATCGGAATTCTTTCAAGTAGCACCCAGTCTTCCTGGTTCCTGCGAGCTTCAACAACTACAGTTCCTGAGGTTGCACCCACAGATCGCATGTAAAAAGAGAATCCGGTAAGGGGAAAGAGGTATTTTTCTGTCTGAATGAAATCACCCGTTTGAGTGAATTGTATGGACGGACTTGATGCACCGGCATATCTGTCATTATCATCTAAGCTTGATGCCTTGATGATCCAGTCAATAGGCGCAGTCAAACCATTGTCGAATGCTTCAGTGAGCGATGATGACCCTTCTTTAACATTATAAACAGTCAGGTAATATCCGGTAGCACCTTGTACAGCATTCCAGCTTGCCGTGAAACCATCTATTGTCGTCAATGTGATTTGCTCTTCATTGATGGTTGGTGCTTTGATGGGCGGTGGTGTTGATATGCCGGAAATAACTTGCTGTTCCAGATCAGCTTCGTCGGATTGTATGTTCAGATATTCAAAATGCGTATCGTCTAAAGAAGCATGCGTGGGATTATAACGTATCAGAATAACGGTATTTTCAACTACAGAGTCTGTGGCAACGAGTTCTATGCTTTTTGTCCATGTATCTGTGGGATCATTTTTCTCCTGAAGTTCAAAATTTTCATTGAATTCAAAATTGATGATGATATTGGATTTTAAGTGCTGTCCGCTTACAGTAAACTCCTGTGGCTCGGAAGGAATTCCAGCCTCAGTAGAAAAAGGTATTAAGAGATGATGGTTGGTGTTGATGACAGGAGGAAGGCCACCTCCCATGAAGTCAAACGTAATTAATTCTCCCATCTGTCTGATATTGGTGACAGGTTGGCCTATATCCGTACCATCCCTTAACATAGGATTGAAACTGGTAATATTGGCAGACCCCGGAAACGGATCACCGGCCAATGTTTTTTTGTCGGCTATGCCATCTGCTTCCATGATGTCCACACCCATTTCATCTTTATTGTTGTTGGGCGAATTGTTTCTCCAGGTGGCAGCATTGTAATTAATTCTTGTAATTAGCATGCCGCTGTTTGGTAAGAAAGTGTCCCAACCTGTCTTTTGTCGGTTTTCCAATATGAAAAATTCTTTGGGATTTGGATTGTCTCCCTCCAAATTATGGAGGCCTGTTTGGCTGATTAAATAGGCTTTGTTAGTTGATTGTAATTCCGGCAAAGAAACCCCGCGGGAAGATTTTAAAATGGTCGGGGTCAGCCATCCCAAATAAAACCTGTCGTATGCAGAATGAGTTGGGGGAGTACGACCTTCATTCAAATACGCGCCGTCATCCATGATGCTCCACATGGATAAAGTATGGTGTTCTCCGCCATCAGTTGCGTAATAGTCAACAAGCCCATAAACATGACTAAATTCATGGGCAAAAGTTCCTATGCCACACATGATTGTGCCTTTGTTGCCTCTTAGCTCTGAACTGCAGGCATATCCTTTTACCCGTACCCCATCAATGGTCAAACGCCTCTCTAGCTCCCAGCGGTGCGGCCAAACTGAATTTTCCGGACCTCCTTCAGCTTCATTGTATCCTGCATAATAGACAAATACATTGTCAACAATGCCGTCTCCGTCTGTATCAAATTGAGAAAAATCAACTCCATCGGATGCCGCAAGGTTGCAAGCATCAATAACCATTTGTCTTGGATTTTTGTCATCTCCGTTTTTATCATTGGCTCCGTAGTATGCCATGCTGTCGGGTAAGGTGTAAGGACCTACTACTATAAAATCGGGAGAGGATACACCATTTGATGCTGCTATAAAATAATCCCTTGCCGAACCAGTGCCTCCGTTTTTCCTGTATCCCTCTTCATTCAGCAGGTTGGTAAAGGCAATTTGAGGTTCAGGAACTTTGAATTTGACATCTTTGAAATTTACGAGAATGACTAAGGATTGTGGCGAACCTGTTTTAGGAAAGCTGCTGGTCAATTCCGATGCTGCAGGAATTTTTTGCATTTTTCTTTCCTGTCTTACCCGACTGAAATCCGGGAATGGAATTTCATTTTTTAAGAAATCACGTTCTTGCTGCGTCCGTTTTTCAATGGGGTTGACCCTTATGTCGGTAATACTGATGTTGCCTGCTTCGTCTTTTATAGCATGATGATAAAAACCTTGTGGGTTGCGTTTGATTAAATATCCGTCGGTTGTCAGTTCATATTTGAAAAATTCGTCGCCCCGCAAACAGATGGTTAGCTCGCTGCCGTCCGGCTGGACCTTGGTCACAGGATAAGGTATTGCAGGTACTGCATGGACTTGTATGCTGTTTGCAAAAAGAAAAACAGCAATCATCAATTTATATATGGAAAGAGTTGTTCTCATTTCAGAACGCGAAGATAGACAATTAATTTTTCAAAAGGACACCTTGTTGTTTTTAGTCGAATATTTGTTTTGAGACAGCCTGTTGATTGCTTCCAATAATATTTTTTCTTCCTGTTCCCAGCAATACAGTTTTTTGACTGTATCAAAATGTGTTGTATCCATTGGGTTCTCCAACATAGCCTGGATGGTTGCCGCTAATTTATGCGGTTCATACTCATCTGTCAAAATGCCTGTGTGGTGTTTTTTTACGATTTGCACTATCTCCGGAAATGGACTTGCCAGGATGGGTACATGGGCATGTAAATAGGCAAAAACCCTGTTGGGCAGGGAGTAATAATAGCTTAACCCTTTGTTTTCCAACAAGCACAGGCCTATGTCTCCCGATGAGGTATAGCTTTGTAATTCTTTTCCCGAAACTTTCCCGTGAAAGATCACTTTCGATTCCAATCCAAGCATTTTTACCTTTTGCTTTAGCTCCATGAGCAAGTCTCCGTCACCTATAATGTACAGAACAGCATCTTTTATATATGGCATGGCATTAATTACCCATTCCAATCCCCTGCCCATATTGACGGCTCCCTGATACAAAATGATTTTTTTATCCGGTACAGTGATTTTCCGCTCTGTTGGCAGCTCCGAAAGATGAGGAACATTTCTGAGTACTTGCATGTTGATGCCGTATTTATTCTGATAATAGTCAGCAATAGAATCACATACAGTAAAGGATGTATTGAGGTGTGGAAATATAAGATCTTCAATTTTTGTCCAAAACTTTTTGACGAATGGTCTGTCCCGGAGTTCCGGTGTTTCCGGGAAAAGTTCATGAGCATCGAAGATCAACTGTTTTTTTCTGATTTTGGAGGCGAGGAAACAGGCAGGAAGGGTGTCTGTATCGTTGGCGTAATAAATATCAGCTTTTGAAAAAAGCAAATACAGAAACAAACGGATATTCAGTTCAGCGTAAAATAAAAAAGACCGATTGAAGAGCAAACGCAATCTTTTATGAGGAAATACTATCCGGCTGTTTAAGGTGTTTTTTCGTCTTCTGCCTATTAAAAATACCTCATATCCATGCTTAAATAATGAACCGGATACTTTCAACACACGCTGGTCCGTTACGAGATCGTTTGATACAGCTATCAGAATTCTTTTGCCCATTTGATTACAATTCTTTTTGTAAATATTTCAACACATCCTTATAAAGTGTTCTATGATAGGAATTGACGTTTTTTTCAACGGAATTATTGTGCCACAAAAAACTGATTTCTCCGTGGGCATTGCGTACAGTGTTAATTAATCTCTTACAATATTGGAAGGCTTCATGGGCGTTCATGAACATGTATTTTTTTTCGCTGAGCGTTACGTCCATGATGGTCAAGTGGTGCAAACGCAGATTTGTAAGTTTTTTTTCTATAGGGTTGATCCATCGGACTTCCCGGCAAGTTCCCAATCTAAATCCCGCCATGTCGGCATATCCCATGCTGAAATCATCTGTAATTCCGCTGTTGATGTGATATTCGAAATCTTCAGGTTCCCTGTTGTTTAAAAAATGACTTCTGCTGTAATTAATTTTGAGGCGCGTAAATTTTTCCAGACGCTTTTTTTCTTCGGCGATCAGTGTGGGATTACAACCCGCTTCATAACTGGTGTGTAAACCAATGGTAATTTTCTTTCTCCTGATATATCGAATCAATTGTTTGTAGTCCGGATGTGCTAAATTAACTATAGGTTTATCTTCCTTCCTCTTGCTGTTGTGAGATCGGATAAAAGTGATAATTTCACAACCTTCCTTACTCATTTTTTTTTGAAGCTCGGTATCTAATTTAAAAAGATACGGAAAGGTGTACCAAGGGTCAAAAATCAATCCTCCAAAATAACTTTTAATAGCCTGTTTAGCTTCTTTTGGTCGCCTGATACCTCGCAGAATTCCGCCCATCATGCCGCGGATGCTTCTGTAATGAGCCAGTTGGTCAACATCATGCGTTAAGTAGACTTTGTTTATTTTACGAGGGGGGTCGTTGACTTCAATTCCTGTTTCCCTTAATTTCTGTCGCAGTATTGCCCCCCATTCCTCAATGATGGGGCGGTCAATAAAGCCCGCCCTGTAGGGTAAAGACTCTTTGCCCGGAAATCGTCGGTGAGCATCACGAACGTCACGACGCACCATTTCCTCATATCTTGAGATGAGGAAGTAGGTGCCTGCAACAATATCCGCATGTAATACAAGCGTATTCCCAACCATTTCCTCAGTAGGTTCCCCAAAAAGAACGGGTGTCTCTTCCCACAATTTGAGTGGTAGTTTCGGGAGACTGTCTTGTGTTCCGTAAATTCCATCTTCAAAGAATTCTGAAGGTTTGATGACCAATTTATATTGAGCATAATCTTCTTCTTTTGAAGTATAACCGATTAATTCGGCAATATCTTCAGAAACATGGTCCCCAACCAAAAACCTAATGATGTATTTAATAATTTCTTCCACTTCAATGCTTAATATAAGTTCTTATTGCCTGCAAATTCACACTTTCTTCATTTTTTTGTCTTGACCGAAGCAAAAAAAAGTCAAGACTGTGCCCGCTTCGCTCGAGAAATTAACTTCATAATTTGCAATCTTCCGACCTCGGAACCCGCTACCCCGGAACCCGGAACGCGGAACTCGCTACTATCAACTGCCTTCTAACTCCCTCTTCAAATATTCCCCCGTTTTACTGTTGGGGTTATTAGCGACTTCCTGAGGTGTTCCGGAACAAATAATTTGTCCTCCCTCTCGTCCGCCGCCCGGACCTATATCAATAATATGGTCGCAAACCTTGATAACATCCATATTATGTTCTATGATGATTATCGTATTCCCCCTGTCTGTCAAACGATTCAAAACGGATAAAAGTACGCGGATATCTTCAAAGTGCAACCCTGTTGTTGGCTCATCCAGTAAATACAAGGTGTTTCCAGTGTCTTTTTTCGAGAGTTCCGCCGCTAGCTTTACGCGCTGGCTCTCGCCTCCGGAGAGGGTTGTGCTTGGTTGTCCCAGTTTAATGTATCCTAATCCGACTTCTTTTAAAGTTTTTATTTTATTTAAAATTCTAGGTTGATTCTCGAAGAAATCAACGGCCTGATTGATTGTCATGTTTAGCACGTCGGCAATGGATTTCCCTTTGAATCTGATTTCCAGAGTTTCTTTGTTATATCTTTTCCCTCCACAACTTTCGCAAGTTACATGCACATCGGGCAGAAAATTCATTTCGATGGTTTTGTAACCATTGCCACTACATACTTCACAGCGCCCTCCGACGGTGTTGAAGGAAAATCTTCCGGGTTTATAAGCGCGGATTTTAGCTTCCGGTAAAGATACAAATAGATTTCTTATCTCGGAAAAGACTCCGGTGTAGGTTACCGGATTGGAACGTGGTGACCTTCCTATGGGGGATTGATCGACCATAACAACCTTGTCGATATTCTCAATGCCCTCCACTGATCGATAGCCAAGAGGATCTTTCAAAGAGGAGTAGAAATGCTGACTTAAAATAGGCTGTAAGGTGCTGTTGATCAGTGTTGATTTTCCGCTTCCCGATACACCGGTCACACAAATCATTTTACCTAAAGGAAAGCTTACGTCAATATTCTTCAGATTGTTTCCGCAGGCACCTTTGATGGTTAAAAGTTTACCGGATCCGGGACGTATCTTCGATGGGATCTCGATTTTTTCTTTACCGTTGAGATAAGATGCCGTGAGTGAATTCGATTTTAAGATGCCTTCCGGACTGCCGGCATAAACCACATTGCCGCCAAGTCGCCCCGCACCCGGACCTAAATCTATTAAAAAATCAGCCGACAGCATCATTTCCTTGTCGTGTTCCACAACGATGATGGAGTTACCGCTGTCGCGCAACTGCTTAAGTGATTTGATCAACTTTTGATTGTCACGCTGGTGTAGTCCGATGCTCGGTTCATCCAGGATGTAAAGCACATTGACTAATTGGGTCCCGATCTGTGTTGCCAAACGAATGCGTTGACTTTCACCCCCGGACAATGAATAAGAATTTCGGTTCAAAGATAAATAGTCCAGGCCTACATTAATCAAAAATCGAAGGCGCTGTTTGATTTCTTTTAAAATTTCGACGGCTATGGTCCTTTGTTTTTCTGACAAATATTGCTCCACTTGGGATATCCATTCATGTAATTCATCTATATCCATTTTGGCCAATTCAGCAATATTTTTGTCGTGAATTTTAAAATATAAAGATTCTTTTTTTAGTCTCGTACCTTTACATGCCGGACAAATAATTTCTTGAGAAAACTGATTTGCCCATTTTTGCTCAGTGGCAGATGCATCCCGATCTTGCTGCATCTCAATGTATTTGATGATGCCGTCGTAATTGAGAAAATAATTTGAATCACCCAAAGATTGATTTTTGATTTTCAATCTTTCGTCAGTTCCATTCAGAATCTCATCCATTGCCTCTTTTGGTATTTCGGTTACCGGCATCTTAATATGACAGTCATATTTCTCCAGGATTGCCTCAATCTGCCAATATATAACCGAGTTTTTATGTTTTCCCAATGGAACAATGGCGCCGTTATAAATGCTGAGAGATGGATTTGGGATGATTTTTTCAATGTCAATTTCGTTGATAAAGCCTAAGCCTTTGCAAGTCGGGCAAGCTCCGTGGGGTGAATTGAAAGAGAAATTATGCGGTGCGGGTTCGTTGTACGAAATACCGGTGGTCGGACACATCAGGTTCTTACTGAAGTACCTGATTGAGTCAGCTTCAACATCCAATATCATGATGATGCCATCACCCTGTTGCATACCTTGCTTTAATGATTTTGAAAGACGTTGTCGATTGCTGTCCTGCACAATGATCCGGTCGATTACCAACTCAATATCGTGGATTTTATACCTGTCAACTTTCAACCCATAGCTAAGTTCTTGTATGTCACCATCAATGCGTACATGCAAATAACCTTTTTTACGGGTGGTTTCAAATAATTCTTTGTAATGTCCCTTGCGTCCTTTTACCAAGGGAGCTAAGAGCATGATTTTTTTACCTTTATACTCTTTGGCGATAAGTTCAAGAATTTGCTCTTCAGAATATCTGACCATTTTCTCTCCGGTAAGGTAGGAAAAGGCCTCACCTGCACGTGCATATAACAACCTGAGAAAATCATAAATTTCAGTGGTCGTTCCCACCGTAGAACGAGGATTTTTGTTGGTTGTTTTTTGCTCGATGGAAATGACGGGGCTTAGTCCGGTAATCTTATCAACATCCGGTCTTTCCAAATTGCCCAAGAAGTTACGGGCATATGCCGAAAAAGTCTCTATGTAACGACGTTGCCCCTCGGCGTATATCGTATCGAAAGCCAGGGAAGATTTGCCGCTGCCGCTCAGTCCGGTTATGACAGTCAGCGCATTGCGGGGTATGGATACATTGATGTTTTTTAAGTTGTGAACACGGGCACCGGTGACCACTATTTCACCTGACCTGTCTGTTTTTTCTATGTCTGTATTTTGTTTCAAAATGATGTCTTGTCCGAAAGCCTGTTAACTTGCAAAGGTAATATTTTTTACGTAGAGAATAATTGACCGAGTGTCGGTTTGTGATATCAATAAAAAATATTAACTTTGCCTCGCTTTTTTAACAAAGAAAAGTGTGATGGGAAATTTAGCGACTAATCACTTAATAATCAACGCTAAAATTTTGAGTAACACATATAAAAAAACAAATGAAAACATTCGATTTAGAAGGAAAACTACGCCGGGAAGTTGGTAAGAAGTCAGCTAAAATTGCTCGCGCAACCGACAATGTGCCGTGCGTTTTGTATGGCAACAGTGAAAACGTACATTTTACAGTAACACAAGGTGCTATTCGTAAGTTGATTTACACACCTGAAGTGTTTGTTGTTAACTTAACGATTGATGGTAAGAAAAAGAAAGCCATTATCAAAGAATTGCAGTTTCATCCGGTTAAAGATACATTGATGCACGTTGATTTTTTGGAAATCACAGATAAGAAACCGGTTGCCATGGATATCCCTGTAAAATTAACCGGGCTTGCTGAAGGAGTAAAGGCTGGTGGTAAATTGAATTTACAATTGCGTAAATTAAGAGTAAAAGGAATTTATACGGATTTCCCTGAAACCATTACTTTAGATGTGACCGATTTGGTGTTGGGTAAATCAATTCGAGTTGGTGATATAAAACTTGATAATTTAGAAATTCTATCTCCCAAGCATGCTGTTGTTTGTCAGGTTAAATTGACGCGTGCTGCTCGCTCTGCCGATGAAGAAGAACTGGAAGCAGAAGAAGGAGCAGAAGGAGAAGGAACTGAAGGAGGAGAAAAAACTTCAGAAGAATAATCTGTTGTAACATGAAGTACCTGATAGTTGGACTCGGGAATATCGGTCCCGATTACCAGGACACCCGACACAACATAGGATTCACAATATTGGATGCTCTTGCGAGGGTGTCCAATGTTGTTTTTGAGGATAAGCGATACGGGTTTGTAGCCCGCATCAAATTGAAAGGACGTACATTGATTTTGTTGAAGCCCTCAACTTTTATGAATTTGAGTGGCAATGCAGTGCGTTATTGGATGAGAAAAGAGAAGATTGAAAATGAAAACTTATTGGTTGTTGTCGATGATATTGCGCTTCCGTTTGGAACGTTGAGACTGAAGCCTCAGGGGTCGGATGCAGGGCACAACGGACTGAAAAGTATTCAGGATTTGATCGGTACTGAGTATCCCCGTTTACGTTTTGGTATTGCCAGTAATTTTCCCAGAGGATGTCAGGTTGAATATGTGTTGGGAAAATTTGAAGAAGAAGAGCAATTGTTGTTGCCCGAAAGAATTGACAAAGCCATTGAAATGATCAAAAGCTTTTGTTTAGCTGGTATACAACTGACCATGACACAGTTTAATAACAAGTAAATTGAAAAGAGAGGGAGTACGGATATGGAAACTGAAGTACGAATAGATAAATGGCTGTGGGCAGTCCGCCTCTATAAAACCCGCACATTGGCTGCTGAGGCTTGTAAAAAGGGGAAAGTCCTGGTTGACGGTGTTGAAGTTAAGCCTTCACGCAATGTCAAGATAGGTGATATCATTCAAGTCAAACGAAACCCGGTACTTTTTTCCTATGAGGTGCTGGCACTGACAGAAAGAAGGGTGGGTGCCAGGTTGGTTCCTGAATTGATCAAAGACGTCACTACTCCCGATCAGTTGGAATTGTATGAACTGGGTAAAATCGCTGCCAAGAGTAATCGTCAGAGAGGTAAAGGACGACCGACCAAAAAAGAGAGGCGAGATCTGGAAGCCTTCCTTGAACCTGTTTTTTGGGAAGAATAATATTTGGTAGTTAGTAGTTGGTAGTTAGTAGTTAGTAGTTTTTTTGGAAGTTATTGAAGTTAAAGAAGTTAGGGAAGTTACGGGGTCCGAGGTCCGAGTTCCGCGGTCGCGAGTTTAGCTTTTGGCTCTTGGCTTTGTTCTTCGTTCATCGTTTTTTTATCTTTACTTTTTGTTCTCAATTCAACGATTCAACAATTCAACGATTCAACAGTTCAACGACTCAACAATTCAACAATTCAACAAAATTAAACATTAAACATTAAACATTAAACAATTTGTCTTTACTCTTTTGTCTTTGTTCTTTGCTCTTTGTTCTTCTTCGTTCTTCGTTTTTAGTTGATCTGTCTTTATTCTTTTGTCTTTGTTCTTTGCTCTTTGTTCTGTAAACATGCTCATCGCTTCTTATCTTAAAAATACGAACATCGCCGAATACTTGCTGTATATGTGGCAGGTGGAAGATACCATACGTGCCATGAATTTTGATATTGGTCGCATTGAAAAATCGGTGGTCGACCGCCTTCCAGTGAAAGATGAAAATGAACGTCTTACTGTTTTAACCTGGTATGAAGACTTGATAGACATGATGCGACGTGAAAATGTGATGGACAAAGGACATTTACAAATAAATAAAAATACGATCGTCGACCTTGACGACTTTCATTATTTAATCTTGGGCTCTGAGCGTGTTCCGGCATATAATGCCAAATACCTGCATGTGTTGCCGTTTATTAATCAATTCAGACAGAAGTCGGAGGCGGGTTTAACAGACATTGAACTGTGCTTTAATTTCCAATATGGTATATTGATGCTCAGATTACAGAAAAAAGAGATCAGTGCGGAGACACTTAAAACACAGGAAGAAATTTCAAAGTTTTTGGTTTTACTAACTAAAAATTACCATGCTTTTGCGGAAGGCAAGCTTGACTTGGAATAAATTGATTACCTTTGTTCCTGTTAATTTTATTAAAATTTATTATAGTGACCGTTTGTAGAAAACAGTCCATTCAGACTAATCACTAAAACTAAAACCAGTACAAAAATGAAAGGAATCATTCTTGCCGGGGGAGCAGGCACCCGCTTATACCCCATTACAAAAAGTATTTCCAAGCAAATCATTCCGGTGTATGATAAACCCATGATCTATTACCCGCTTTCGGTGCTTCTGCTGTCGGGTATACGTGAAATATTGATTATCTCAACACCGCAGGACATTCATTTGTATGAAAATTTATTGGGTGATGGCAAAGAGCTTGGAATAGATATACAGTATGCCATTCAACCTTCTCCGGACGGATTGGCACAGGCTTTTATCATTGGAGAGGAATTTATCGGAAATGACACTGTCTGTATGATATTGGGCGATAATATTTTTTATGGATTTGATTTTTCCAAGATTTTGAGAGAAGCTGCTCAGTTAAAAGAAGGAGCCATCGTGTTTGGATATTATGTGCGTGATCCGGAACGTTATGGAGTTGCTGAATTTGACGCCAAAGGCAGGGTAATCAGTTTGGAGGAAAAACCTGCGAAACCAAAATCAAATTATGCGGTGACCGGTTTGTATTTTTATGGAAATGATGTGATTGAGAAAGCTAAGTCTTTAAAGCCTTCCAAGAGGGGAGAATTAGAGATTACAGACTTAAACAGGTTGTATTTGGAGGAAAATCGTTTGAGTGTAAAACTTATGGGGCGTGGTATGGCCTGGTTGGATACCGGAACACACGATAGTCTGTTAGATGCTTCTAATTTTATAGCAACCATCGAAAGCAGACAAGGTTTGAAAGTTGCCTGTATCGAAGAAATAGCCTATAGAAACGGTTATATTGATAAAGAACAGCTGCTTAAATTGGCTGAACCGCTTAAAAAGAATCACTACGGAGAGTATTTGATAAAAATTGCTGATGAAAAAGTTTTTGACTGATGGAAATTATTCATACACCCATTGAGGGATTATTAATTATTAAACCGCGTATTTTTGAAGACAAGCGGGGATTTTTCTTTGAAAGCTTCAATCGCAATAAATACATTGAAGCAGGTATTGACCAGGATTTTTGCCAGGATAATCTTTCTAAATCTTCTTATGGGGTTGTCAGGGGGTTACATTATCAGTTACATCCCTACAGTCAGTCTAAATTAGTATCAGTTGTCGTCGGTACTGTATGGGACGTGGCTGTGGATTTAAGAAAGGATTCCCCTACCTTCGGTAAATGGTATGGTGTTGAGTTGTCGGCCGCAAATAAATTACAATTTCTGCTGCCCAAAGGTTTTGCACATGGATTTTCTGTATTGAGCGAGACGGCCGTTTTTTCCTATAAGTGTGATGATTATTACAATCAGTCAGCCGAAAGGGGTATCATGTACAACGACCCGTTTCTGAATATTGATTGGAAAATACCGGCTGATAAAATATCGTTGTCTCCGAAAGACGGTCTCCATCCTTCGTTTCAAGAAGCCGAAATGAATTTCTAAAGTACTCAAAAGGTAAAAAAGCATGCAAACCATATTAGTAACAGGTAGTAAAGGGCAGTTGGGAAATGAGATCCGGATACTGGCACCTTCTTATCCACAATTCAATTTTATCTTCACTGATATCGAAGAATTGGATATCTGCAATCGCCGGTCTGTCGATGATTTTTTTGCCGCACATAAAATCGATCTTTTGATCAACTGTGCAGCTTATACCGCTGTGGACAGGGCGGAAGATGACAGATTGATGTGTTATCAGATCAATAAAGATGCAGTAGGATATTTAGGGGAGGCTTCCTCGCGTCATGGGGTGAAGATGTTGCATATCTCCACCGATTATGTGTTTGATGGAAAGAGCTACATACCGTACACAGAAGAGATACCGATGTCTCCCACATCGGTATATGGGCAGTCAAAGGCTGAAGGAGAACAGTTGCTTACTTCCGTTTTGCAGGATGCTGTTATAGTCAGGACCTCCTGGCTCTATTCATCATTTGGTAATAATTTCGTAAAGACCATGCTTAGGTTGGGCAGGGAGCGTACAAGCCTGCAAGTTGTTTTTGATCAAGTTGGAACACCCACCTATGCAGCCGATTTGGCGGATGCATTGTTGCAAATCATCAGTGCCGGGAAACTTATTCCTGGTATCTATCATTATTCCAATGAAGGCGTATGTAGCTGGTACGATTTTGCTCTTGCGATTTTTAAATTGGCAAAAATTGAATGCGATGTGTTACCAATCAACAGTAAGGATTATCCTACAAAAACACCCCGTCCGCATTATAGTGTACTGAATAAGCAAAAAGTAAAATCCACCTATAATTTACGAATTGCGCACTGGGAAGACAGCCTGAGACTTTGTATCCAAAAGTTAGAAAACCGATAATTCTTTGAGTCTTATCTCAGTTTGGCTCCCAGTTCTTGTTCGAAATTCTTGATCAGTTTTTTCATAACAGTGTCTATTTCTGCATCAGTCAATGTTTTGGCAGCATCTTGAATGTAGAAACTTACGGCATATGACTTTTTCCCCGGATCAAGATTTTTACCTTCGTATACGTCGAATAGATTAACCTTTTTGAGGAGTTTTTTTTCTGTTTTAAAGGCAATTTTTTCAATGGCTTCGAAACTGATGTTTTTGTCTAACAATAATGCCAGATCCCTCTTTACTCCAGGAAATTTTGGCATGTCATTAAATAGTATGCGGTGTCGTTTGACCTCTTTCAAAATATTTTCCCAGGACAAATCAGCAAAATAAACAGGTTGTCCGATATCGGTCGCTTTCAACAGTGTTGCATGCACGATGCCGTAGGTAGCTAAATTTCTGTTTGAGAGCGTTTTGATGGCAATAGCTTCGCTGAATATATCATTTTCACAAGGAACATAAACTAACTTGGAAAAATCGACACCCAGCCTTTTTAAAATGCCTTCAACATATGCTTTCAGGTCATACACGCTGACATTTTGAGCTGTTTGCGTCCATGACGGTGCATGTTTTTGTCCCGTCAGCCAAATGCCTAAGTGAAACTCTTCATGATAGGCAGAGAGCAGATCATCGCCGGTATTTTTATTGCGTGCACTTTCATCACCTGCTTTTTCGTTATTTACATACTGGTAGCAATTGCCGAATTCATATAGCTTTAAATCGGCATGCTGTCTGTTTATGTTATGAGCAATGCTTTCCAGTCCGCCGAACAATAAGGTTTGACGCATTACATTCAAATCATTGCTTAAGGAATTGATGATTTTTACGCTTTTGTTTTCCGGATAAGTTGATAACTCCCGGTAATAAGCTCCTTTTGTCAGCGAATTATTCATGATCTCAAAGAAACCTTGCGCGGTCAGCTGTCCGGAAATCAATTGCTGCAAACGTTGATTTTTTGAGTCGTTGATATGGCTTACAGCATAAGATAAATTATGTTCTATTTCAACATTATTGTATCCATATATGCGCAGAATATCCTCAATTACATCAACATCCCTCTGTACATCGACTCTGTAGGTCGGAATTTGCAATAAATATCCCGCCTCATCACTTCGAAGGATAGCCATCTCTAAGGCCAATAAGATTTTCTCTATGACAGGTCTTTCGATTTCTTTACCAATCAAATTGTGCGTTTTTTGAATCGAAATACTGACTTTAGCGGGTTGGATCACCTTGGGATACACATCCACGACTTCGCTGGAAATTTCTCCTCCGGCTATTTCCCGGATCAACATGGCACAACGTTTCAACACATATACCGTGTTGGAAGGGTCGCATCCTCTTTCGAAGCGAAAAGAAGCATCAGTATGTAAATCGTGCAATTTAGAGGTTTTGCGTATACTGACAGGATTAAAATAAGCACTTTCCAGGAAGATATTGGTTGTGGTTTCAGTCACCCCGGAGTCAATACCTCCAAAGACACCCCCAATACACATGGGGTTTTCAGCATCACAAATCATCAAATCTTCAGCACTTAATTTACGTACCACGCTGTCTAATCCGGTAAAAGGTGTAGCATTAGGCATGGTTCTCACCCTAACACGCTTTCCTTGAATTTTATCTGCATCGAAAGCATGCAAGGGCTGTCCGGTTTCATGCATGACATAATTGGTGATGTCAACTATGCTGTTGATGGGACGTAAACCAATGCTATTTAACCTGTCTTTTAACCACTGTGGAGACTCTTTAACCTTGACATTGGCAATGGTTACAGCCGAATATCTCGGGCATGCCTCAGGAGATTCAATATCTACCGGAATTGTCAAAGCAGTACTTTGAACTTTAAAATTACTTACATCAGGCTTTGTCAACTTGATGTTTTTATTGCGGATGGAAAAATAGGCAGCCAAATCACGTGCTACACCATAATGAGAAGTAGCATCACTCCGGTTAGGAGTAATGTCAATTTCAAAGACATGATCGTCCTCAATATCATAGTATTCTTTGGCTAAAGTCCCTACTTTTACGGTTTCTGGCAGCGCAATGATCCCGTCATGGCTTGTTCCGACACCTATTTCATCTTCAGCACAGATCATCCCGAAAGATTCAACGCCTCTTATTTTGGATCGTTTAATGGTGAACGTCTTGTCTTCTGAATACAATTTAGTACCGATGGGAGCCACTATCACTTTCTGACCGACAGCTACATTGGGAGCACCGCAAACAATTTGTAAAGGGCTTTCGTCACCGATATTTACGGTCGTTACCGACAAGTGATCTGAGTTTTCATGTTTTTCGCAAGTCAAAACCTCACCAACTACCAAACCTTCCAAACCACCTTGAATCGTCTGGACCTTTTCAACACCACCCACTTCCAAACCGATAGAAGTGAGAATTGTACTTAATGCTTCAGCAGGTATATCTAAATTGATATAGTCTCTTAACCAGTTATAAGAAATTTTCATTGAAATGAATGTTTTTTTAATGACTTGCAAATTTACATCAATTAATTAGATTGACAATTTTTTGGGAGAAGTTTGAGAATGATGATAGGGTAGTTGGTAGTTGGTAGTTAGTAGTTAGTAGTTAGTAGTTAGTAGTTTTGGAAATTAGGGAAGTTAAGGAGAAGTTAAAGAAGTTAGCGTGTTCCGAGTTCCGGGGTCGCGAGTTTAGCTTTTGGCTTTGTTCTTCGTTCATCGTTCTTCGTTCTTAGTTAAATTTGTCTTTGTTCTTTTGTCTTTACTCTTTGTTCTCAGTTCAACAATTCAACGATTCAACACTACACACTACACACTACACACTAAACATTAAACAATTTGTCTTTATTCTTTGCTCTTTGTTCTTCAATAAAATCTTGAAAATTGCACAAAATGTTGCAAGTTGTGCAAAATATATCTATTTTTGCAGCCGTAATTTTAAATCCAATCAAAAATGATTAAAGAAAATTTCATTAAACTATTTGAAAATGCATTTCAAAAGTATTGGGACTTGCCTGCATATAGCAATTACGGTGAGGATATAACTTTGACCTATGCTGATGTAGCTAAACGTGTAGCCAAATTGCATATCTTGTTTGAACAATGTAATATTCAGCCGAATGATCACATTGCCCTGATTGGACGCAATAATGCTAATTGGGCTATAACCTATCTGGCGACTGTGACTTATGGAGCCATCATTGTACCTATTTTACAAGATTTTAATCCTAATGATGTGCATCATATTTCAAATCACTCTGAATCCAAATTGTTGTTTGCTAGCGACAATATTTGGGAAAACCTGGAAGAGGAAAAACTGCAAACCGTACAAGCGGTATTCTCGTTGACCAATTTCAATTGTATTACGATTATTGACAGAAGGGGAGAAGATGAAAAGACTGGAGTGGAGCCGGTTTTAGAGCGCCGAAACTTGAGACCTGAGGTGATTAGTTCGATTTTTAAATCAAAGTATCCGCAAGGTTTCTACAAAGAACATGTAAAATATATTGATAAGGATAATTCGGAATTGGTTTCCATCAATTATACTTCCGGAACCACAGGATTTAGCAAAGGGGTGATGACCAGTGGAAATGCATTGGCGGGAAATATTATGTTTGCCGTTGGCACCGGAATTATCAAGGAAGGATACAAACTCATCTCATTTTTACCCTTGGCGCACTCCTATGGTTGTGCTTTCGACTTTTTGACGACCACCTGCATAGGTTGCCACGTTCATTTCTTAGGAAAGATACCGTCACCCAAGATATTATTAAAGGCTTTTGCTGAAATTAAACCCAATGTGATTTTCCTTGTTCCGCTTATCATCGAGAAGATATATAAAAGACAAATTCAGCCTATGATAGCCAAACCAACTATTCGTTGGGTATTGAAGATTCCGTTATTGGATCAAACCATTTTGTCCGCCATACGTAAAAAACTGATACAGGCATTTGGTGGTGAGTTTGTTCAGTTGGTGTGCGGCGGAGCTCCCATGAATGCAGAAGTAGAGGATTTTTTGCAAAAGATTAAATTTCCTTATACCGTTGGATACGGTATGACTGAGTGTGCGCCTCTTATCAGTTTTACGCCTGCTGATCGTTTCGTTCCAAAATCATCAGGAGAAGTGATTCCTGTAATGGAAGCAAAAATTATAAAGGCCGATCCCGAAACAGGTATAGGCGAAATTTGTGTCAGAGGTGAAAATTTAATGTCCGGTTACTATAAAAATCCCGAAGCTACAGACAGTATCATTGATGAGGATGGATGGCTGCATACGGGTGATTTGGGTACAATTGATAAACAAGGTAATATTTTTATCAAGGGAAGAAGTAAAAGTATGATTTTGGGTTCAAGTGGTCAGAATATCTATCCGGAAGAGATAGAAGCAAAGCTCAACAATATGCCGTATGTGATGGAAAGTCTTGTAGTAGAGAATCGTGGGAAATTACATGCTTTGGTATATCCGGACTACGAAGCGGTTGATTTGGAAAATCTGAATCAGAAACAATTGGAAAGAGTAATGGAGGAAAACAGAGTGGCACTCAATAGTATGACTGCTTCTTATGAAGCCATTCTCAAGATTCACTTATATCCAAATGAATTTGAAAAAACCCCGAAAAAGAGCATTAAGAGATATCTCTATTCAACGGCTTTTCAAAAAGATTCTGATGCTAATGGACAATAAATTTTGGCTATTTGTAAAAAAAAGTTGGTAAAAACCAAAAAAAGCATCAAAAAGTTTTTTTATTCTAAAAATTAAGTGTAATTTTGCGGGGATTTTGAATTGCAAACTATATTTATGTCGAATTTTTAAAGATTTTGAAAAATGAAAAAATTATTTTTATTATTTGCCGTTGCTTCATTTTTTGTAGCATGTGCACCTAAAGCTGCAGAAACAACTGAAGAAGAAGCTGTTGTAACAGAAGAAGTTGTAGTTGTAGAAGAAGAAGCTCCTGCTGAAGAAGCTCCTGTAGAAGAGGCAGCTCCTGAAGTTCAATAAAAAAATTAAATTAAGAAAAAAGGAAGTCCGTTATGCGTAACGGACTTTTTTTGTTTCCAGGGGTTAGGTTTTAAGTTTGAGAGTTCCAAACTTTAAAAATGCAATAATTTGATGTAAATTTGCGGTTTTAAAAAATAATGACATGGTTTTGAGAATTGCTGTACAAGCCAAAGGACGTTTGTTTGATGATACGATGTCCCTGCTACATGAAACAGGTATTAAATTGGAATCGGCGAAGAGATTGCTGTTGGTGTCTGCAACCAATTTTCCATTGGAGGTGTTGTTTCTTCGCGATGATGATATTCCGCAATCTGTTGCTGACGGTATTGCCGATATCGGTATTGTAGGAGAGAATGAATTTGTTGAGAAAAGAAAACGAGCTTTGATTGTCAAGCGTCTTGGCTTTAGCAAGTGCCGTTTGTCGTTAGCTATACCTAAAGGAATAGATTATCCGGGTATTCATTGGTTTGATGGAAAAACCATTGCGACTACCTATCCGAAAGTGTTGGGAGATTTTTTGAGAGAGAAAAAGATCAATGCAGATATCCACGTAATTACAGGCTCTGTTGAGATTGCTCCAAGTATAGGCCTGGCAGATGCTATTTTCGATTTGGTGAGCTCAGGCAGTACACTTGTCACTAATCATCTGAAAGAAGTAGAAGTTGTGATGAAGTCAGAGGCTGTCTTGATCAAACATCCTGATCTTTCCGCTGAGAAGACAGCCATTTTGAAAGAACTTTTATTCCGAATAGAATCAGTGCTGTTGGCTGACGACAAGAAATATGTTTTGATGAATGTCCCTACCGAAAACATACCGAAGATTGTAGAAGTGTTGCCCGGCATGAAGAGTCCGACCGTTCTTTCCCTGGCTAAAGAGGGATGGAGTTCTTTGCATGCGGTCATCTCTGAAAAAGAGTTTTGGAATATCATAGGGAAGTTGAAGGAATTGGATGCTGAAGGAATTTTGGTGGTACCTATTGAAAAAATGATTTTATAATGTCGTTTTACTATGAATTTATGCATCGATCAAGGAAATACCAATACGAAGATTGCTATTTTTGATCAAGACAATATTGTTGGCCTGAGTGTACATGAAAATCCGGATTTACAGGTTTTTAAAAAGATATTTGAATCTCACCGCCCTGTAGAACATGTCATTTTATCAAGTGTCATTGACTGTCAAAGCGATTTGTTGTCTTTTTTGCAAAAGCACAGTAAAAAGTTTTTTTGGTTAGACCATCATACTCCATTACCCATTGTCAATCGATATGAAACTCCGGAAACGCTTGGCAAAGACAGGTTGGCAGCTGTTGTCGGTGCGGCATCAATTCAAAAGAATACCGATCTTTTGGTAATTGATATAGGTACGGCCATTACCTATGATTTCATCAATGCTGAAGGAGTTTATACCGGTGGCGATATCACGCCGGGTATAGATTTAAGATTGAAATCTTTACATCATTTTACGCAACGGTTGCCACGGGTAGAATTTGATGAGCAGGTCGGTTTTATGGGGACCAATACTACAACGGCCATTCAATCCGGAGTGCTATATGGTATTGTGTCAGAGATAGATGGATACATCAATCGACATATGCGAAAATATCCTAAACTTTCAGTTTTTTTAACAGGAGGTGGTGCGGTTTACTTTGAAAAGAGATTAAAAAGTGCCATCTTTGCAAACGAAAATTTGGTGTTAATCGGCCTCAATAGAATATTGGAATATAATGTTAAAAACAATTAAGCCCTTTTTGTTGGTTTTTGTTCTTTTTCTTGTACAGTTATCTGTTGGGCAGAACAATACTAATTCTCCTTATACCCGATACGGTTATGGAGAACTTGTTGATGTGAATTCGGCAGAGCAGCGCGCCATGGGAGGTGTTGCACTTGGGTTAAGAAACAATTCCATGATCAATCCTGCAAATCCGGCTTCGTATAGTGTTGTAGATTCTACATCCTTTATGTTTGATTTTGGTGTGAGTGGGTTGCTGTCCGCGTTTTCCGATGCCAGTGGGCGAATTGTAAGTTTTACTTCTAACATTGAATATATCAATCTGCAGTTTCCCATAACAAAATGGTTGGGATTAAGCGCTGGTTTATTACCTTATTCATTTTCCGGGTATAACTACTACGATACCGATTCGATTGAAATGTTCAATCATACTTCGACATCAACTTATGCCAATTATTCCAGGAAGTACGTGGGAAGTGGGGCTATTAGTCAGATTTATACCGGATTGGGACTGAAATTGTTCGATCACATAGCTTTGGGCGTAAACGCCTATTATATGATGGGTGGTTCATCTAATAGCAGTTCGATCCTGTTTGACAACAAGGATTTTAGTTCGTCTTCTTCTACACAAGAAAATGTGATTGTGGTCAATAGTTTCAGATTTAGATATGGTTTGCAATTGTTTCATACTTTCAAGGAAAATCACGGGTTGACAATAGGTGGAATTTATGAACACAAAGCACCATTTGGGGGAGAGTTTCTGCAATATAATTATGGTATACCCGCTGATACTGTGTCGTATGATCACCATTTTGGATTACCTACAACCTATGGCGTGGGGGTTAATTATGTGTTTAAAAACAAATTGACGTTGTCGGCAGACTATATGATGCAGAGATGGGGAGATGCTTTGTTTTTTGGCAAGACAGATAGTCTGACCAATAGAAACAAAATAGCTGTTGGAGCGGAATATATAATAAATCCGAGAGGAAACAAATATGTCGACAGGATGCGTTATCGTGCAGGCATCAACCTGCAAGAGTCGTATTTTAAAGTTGACGGTCAGGTTCCCCCGAAGAACTTCGGCATTAGTTTTGGCGTGGGGTTGCCTTTGCGTACAACTAACACGATGTTAAATGCATCGTTTGAATATGGAAAAGTTGGAGACAAGACGCTTTTGAGACAAGATTATTTTAAATTTACCTTTAATGTTGTCTTCAACGAAAATTGGTTTTTTAAGAGAAAATTATAACATTAAGTAAAGATAGATTTTATGAAAATTATGAAAAAATTAATTTTATTGTCGTTGAGTATAGTTGTTTTGACTAACTGTTATGCTCAAAGAAGGACAAGAAGAGCAGCTAAAGAAGAGGTGACCCCGGTAGAAGTTGTAACTCCTCAGGAGCCGGCAGCAGAAGAACCCACTGGTGAGCCTGTCATTACAGAGGAGTGTTTGATAAACTTAAGTTTGTTTAATGAGTCTGCTAAAAATCAACAATATGCTGATGCATTGGATCCTTGGAATCAGGTGTTTGATAACTGCCCGAATGCCAACAGAGCTATTTACAGCCATGGACGTAATATATTACATTGGCTGTTGAGTCAGCAAACGGATGAGGCCAAATATCAGGAGGTCTTTGATAGACTGATGTTGATGTATGACAAACGCATACAGTATTTTGGAGATGATCCCAGATATTCTACACCTTGGATTAAAGGATTAAAAGCCTTGGATTACATCGTGTTTGTCAAGAATGACGAATTGAAAGAGCCTGCCTATCAATGGTTAGAAGAAGCCATGGACGGATTGGGTGACGAAACGGAAATAGAGGTGATTAGACAGTTTGTTATTTTGTCAGACAGACTCTATGCCAACGATAACGCACATGGTGATAAATACATTGCTGACTATTTAAAAGCCAATGACCTATTGGAATCTATCATTGAGAAAGTTCAGGATTCAGATTCAATACTTGCTGCTCAGGCAACGCAATATAAGAATGGATTGGACATTGTGTTCGCCGAAAGTGGGGCAGCCGATTGCGAAACATTGGATGGATTATACGAAGACAAGATAGCTGCTAATGAAGATGATTTGGGGTATTTGAATAAAATTATTTCTTTTTACAGAAGAGTTAGATGTGTGGAATCAAAAGTATATTTTGATGCTGCTGAAAAAGCACATAAAATTCAACCAACTGCCGAATCTGCAAGTGCATTAGCTGCTATGTCGTATAATCAGGAGGAATTTCAACAGGCGGTCAATTACTATGAGGATGCTACCAGATTAAGTGAGATTGACGAAGATAAAGCAGATTATCAATATAAAATTTCCCAGATCTATTACTCCAAAATAGGAGATTATCCTCGTACCAAGACTCATGCTCTAAATGCATTGGAATATGATTCGTCATTGGGTAGCGCTCACATGATTATTGGACTTGCCTATGCTGCCGCAAAAGGAATTTATGATGATCCGGTATTGTCTAAATCTGTGTTCTGGGTGGCTGTTGATAGATTGAACAAAGCCAAACAAGTAGATCCTTCTTTGGCAGAAGATGTGGATAAGCTGATCGCTACCTATGTTCGCCATTTCCCCTCCAAAGAAGATATTTTCTTTAAGCCTGAGCTTAGTAATGGAAAGTCTTTCTACGTGGGTGGCTGGATAGGAGAGACCACAATTTGCAGATAATAAATCTTGAAGTATTTGCAGAAAAAATATGATTATAAAAGCATCACAACCGCCTTTTCGGTGGTTGTTGTGTTTTTTTTACTTTTTTCATGCAATACTTCCGTAACTGAACAGATTGATTTGGAGTTAAGCTCCGGTGAAGTTCCACGTTTGCATACATCTGATGTTACAACGGTTATATCAGATTCGGGAATAACCCGATACAGAATATATACGCCAATATGGAACGTTTATGATGATATTTCGAAACCGTATTGGGAGTTTCCGGTTGGGGTGCATTTTGAACGCTTCGATGAAGATTTGACCGTTGACGCCAATGTCCATTGTGAATATGCCAAGTTTCTTGAAAAAGAAAAAATCTGGGAGTTGAAGGGAAATGTCCGGGCTACCAATATCAAAGGTGAATTGTTTGAGACAGAGCAACTTTTTTGGAACCAGAGGACTGAAAAAATCTATTCGGATAGCTTGGTCACAATTACCCAGGAAGATTATATCATCAATGCGCAAGGCTTTGAATCGAATCAGCAGATGACCAAGTATACCTGGAAGCAAACTCAGGGGATTTTTCCTGTAGAAGAAGAGGAAGAGCAAAATTAGAAGTAAAGGTCTCCGGTATAATTCTTTTATTGGAGATTTTGACAAATTAGATAATCAAGGTGTTGCAGATGTTGAGAAATATCCGGATTTTTATGTTTTTACTGCTATCTCCGGTTTTACTGTCGGAAAACGACCCTACATCCGTAGAAATCATACAATCTGTAAAGACCTGGCAAATCGTTGATAAGTTTGCTACTGCTGATTCTGTTGCTCCCGATACGGCACATTTAAATTTTCAAAATGCCAACCACATCGATCGTTTCAGTATATCCAATGCTTATCGCGGAAATTTAGGTTCGCCTGTTCAGCCTAAAGTCTATTTTGACAGACCACTGAAACACGATTTTATTTTTGCAGAGGCCTATTATCCATACATGGCTCAGGTTGAGTCAGCTACGTTTTATAATACTACCAAACCATTCACGAGTCTATACTATCTCAGCGGTGGAACTCATTATTACAAGGATGAACAGATCAAGTTTTTATTTTCAGCTAATGCCAATAAGAAGCTGAATCTTGGATTTACATTGGATTATCTTTATGCGCGGGGCGAATACACAAACCTTGGAACTAAAAGATTTGCCGGTTCTGCTTTTGGGACTTACGACGGTGTTAAATATAAGGCAACCGGCTTTGCAAGTAGCAATAGCCTCAGCAATTACGAAAACGGAGGTATTTCAGATACTACCTACATCAATGGTCCCATAGTCTATCCTTCATATAATATTCCGGTGAACATTACAGGATATGCAAATTATATACACAATCAATTCTTTTACAATCATCAATATAATATTGGGATAACCAGGTTGATTGAGATTACCCCTGATTCTGTTGTGTCGGAATATGTGCCTGTTACGGTTTTTGGGCATACCGTTCGGTTGGATGATATGCGAAAGCGATACTACGAGCCTAATGTAGAAAAAGACTTCTACGAAAATACTTACCTTCCCTTTGCTTTTACAAATGATAGCGCAGCTTATTTTGCTGTCAAAAACACCTTGTCTGTTAGCATGGCTGAGGAGTTTAACAAATGGCTGAAATTTGGTTTGACGGCTTATGTGGAAAATGAAGTAGTCAGATACGGGGTAAAGGAAGACAGTACCTATATCCATAAAAATTATATGAATAACAGAGTGGGGGGTATTTTGTCGAAAAATAAAGGAGATTTGTTGAAGTATAATTTTAGTGGAGAGTTGACATTTTTGGGACGCAACATTGGGGACCTGGTGTTGGATGCAAATCTGAACAGTAAATTCAATTTGCTGAAACAAAGCATCAATTTACAGGCATATGGATTTATGAAAAGTATCAAACCGTCTGTGTTTTACGATTTTTATCACTCGAATCATTTCAAATGGGAGAACAGTTTTTCAAAATTGTACCATACACGCATAGGCGGTAAATTTGTCATTCCTACGCTTTATTTTAATTTTGATGTGTCTGTAGAAAATTTAACTAATCCGGTATATTTTAATAAAAAGGCTTTACCAGATCAATATGATGGTAATGTTCAAATACTTGCGGGAAATTTAAAGCAGGATTTCCATGTAGGTAGTTTTACTTTAGAAAATCAGGCGGTTTATCAATTGAGTTCTAATCAATCAGTGATACCCCTGCCGACTGTTGTCTTGTATCATAATTTGTATTATCATGGGCTTTGGTTCAAGGTTCTAAGCATGCAGATGGGTGTGGATGTACGGTATCATACTACTTACTACGCCCCTTCCTATATGCCGGCAACCGGACAGTTTCATGTGCAGGATAGGATGAAAATTGGCAATTATCCTGTGATGAATGTATATCTGAATGCGCATCTGAAACGTACGAGATTTTTCGTTCAGTATTATCATATAAATCAGTTGTTTATGAAAGGAAACTGTTATTCCATGCCTTATTATCCCATCAATCCGGCAACATTTAAGATAGGATTGACATGGAATTTTTACGATTAAATTAATTCATCGGGAATTTCAAAAAACAACTTAAAATAAATTATAACCATATGAAACAGCCATTTGAGAAAATTCTCAAACACAAGGAAATGATTAATGGCGTGTTCCATGTGACCTTAATGTAAAAAATAAAAAATAAACACATGAAAAAGAGAATTGCAATATTGTTTGTTGCAAGCGTTTTATTACTGATAATTTTGCTGTGGATGGGAGTTTCTTCCACAATCAGAGACTTGCCCGAAATTATTGAAGATGCCCGTTTGTCAGTTTTGATTGAACCTGGTGAACATGGACTTGTGCGCGATAGCTCTCAAGCCTATGGTTTTCAATATGAGTTGATAAAAATATTTGCAGATTCGTTGGATGTGGAACTTTCAATCATTCATTCGTCCGGGAAAGGAAATGACGTGCGCAGACTTCAAAAAGGCAAGGCGGACGTATGGGTAGCTCTGATGCCTGTCACAACCTGCTTTGAACATACGGTTGTTTGCCTGACACCCATTATTTCTACGAGGTTGATGTTGGTTCAGCCAAAGGCAGATGTTACTTCAAAAGTTCGCAAGCAATACGAATTAGATGGAGACACCATTTGGGTACAGAAAAATTCTCCCTATATCGAAAGACTGAATGATCTTGCCGACGAAATAGCCTTTGATCCGGTGATCATTGAAATGCGGGCAAGCGGCTACGAAGAGATGGTGGATTTGGTCCAAAAAGGAGAGATCAGGTTTACCATTTGCCCCGAATATCTGACAGAACAATTCAAAACAAAGTATGATCAGGTTGATTTCAGTCTACCCTTGAGTTTGAAGCATGATTTGTCCTGGTGTGTGAATGCGCATTCACCTTTGCTACAAGAGCGGTTGAATGAATTTTTATATGCATTCAAAGAAACGAATGATTTCCAGGCACTATTAAAGAAGTATAATTATCAAGTTGAATTTTAAAATATATAGAATATGCCAGTAAATATTCCGGATTCGTTACCTGCAGTTGATTTGTTGAGGAAAGAGAATATTTTTGTTATGGATTCAAAGCGAGCATCCTCTCAGGATATTCGTCCCTTGAAAATCCTGATATTGAATCTTATGCCTGTCAAGATAACTACAGAAACCGATTTGATTCGTTTGTTGTCTAACACGCCTTTGCAAATAGAGCTGGATTTTTTACAAATGGAAAGTCATACTTCGAAAAATACGCCCATTGAACATTTGATGACTTTCTATAAAACCTTTGATGTCATCAGGCAAAGCAATTATGACGGCATGATCATAACAGGCGCACCGGTTGAATTGTTACCTTTTGAGGAAGTCGATTATTGGGAAGAAATAAAAAGTATATTCGATTGGGCAAGACGTCATGTTACCTCTACACTTTATATATGTTGGGCTGCACAAGCCGGTTTGTACCATTATTATGGAGTGCCGAAACATGAACTGCGCGAAAAACTGTTTGGCGTATTCAGGCATTATGTTCACAATCCTTACAACAACCCTATTTTCAGAGGTTTTGATGATATGTTCTACGTGCCACACAGCAGATATACGGAGGTGCGCAAAGAGGACATATTGAAAGTACCCGAACTGACCATCTTGTCGGAATCTCCTGATGCCGGTGTTTATATAGTGATGGGCAGGAACGGCCGTGAATTTTTCATTACCGGGCATTCCGAATATTCGCCTATGACACTCGACACTGAATATAAAAGGGATCTGTCCAAAGGATTGAAGATCAACATCCCACAAAATTATTATCAGGACGATGATGTTCGGTTAGCTCCCGTGGTCAGATGGAGAGGTCACGCAAACTTGCTGATAACCAACTGGCTGAACTATTTTGTATATCAAGAAACACCATATGATTTATCACAAATAAAATGAAAACATTACAAATTGGAGATCAAGCTCCGGAAATTTTAGGAATCAACCAGGATGGTCAGGAAATCAAATTGTCTGACTACGTCGGGAAAAAAGTTGTTTTGTATTTTTATCCGAAAGACAATACATCGGGATGTACGGCTCAAGCTTGTAACCTGAGAGATAACTATCAAGAGTTGAGGCAAGCCGGTTATGAGGTGATAGGCGTGAGTGCAGACAGTCAAAAGTCACATCAGGGATTCATTGCCAAACACAATTTACCTTTTAACCTCATTGCCGATACAGACAAGAAGCTGTCCGCATTATTCGGTACCTGGGGCGAAAAATCCATGTATGGCAGAAAATACATGGGTATGTTCCGAACTACCTTTATCATCAACGAAAAAGGGGTGATTGAAAGAATTATTTTGCCCAAACAAATTAAAACCAAAGATCACGCAGCACAGATTTTATAAATTTTGTTCTGTTTTTTGATGGTAAAAATTTATCTCTTTTATAGGGAACTATTTTTCATGCTTTCTGTTTCAGGAAAAATGAAAATAGTTAACTTTGCAAATTAAAATTATCCGGATATGATTCAATTCTTTCAAGCTCCTTCGCAACAGGTTTACGCTGTACAGTCAGCAAGTGCTTTAACAACAACTGATATTCAAAAACTACAATGGCTTTTTGGTAATGCCCGTTTGATTGACTCACAAGAAATTAAAGGCGATTTTGTGGGTTTTTCACGGGAAATGATCACGCCATGGGGTAGTACAGCTACAGAAATTGCACACAACATTGGTATATGTGGTATCGAGCGCATAGAACTTTTTACTCCTTTATCTTTGTCTCAATCATTGATCAATGAGGAAGGGTATGACCCTTTGTTGGAACGTGTTCACAAAGGTTTGAATCAGGATGTTTTTGAATTTGACAAACAACCGGACCCAATCATTTACATAGACGATATAGCTGCTTATAATGAGCAGGAAGGTCTGGCTTTGAGTGAAGATGAGGTAGAGTATCTGAATGAGGTCAGTAAAATTGTTGGAAGAAAATTAACGGATTCTGAGGTGTTCGGTTTTTCACAAGTTAACTCCGAGCATTGTCGTCATAAAATATTCAATGGTCAATTTGTGATTGATGGGGAAGAAAAGGAATTTTCTCTTTTTAAACTGATACGTCAAACTTCTGAAGAAAACCCCAACCAAATAGTATCTGCATACAAAGACAATGTGGCATTTATATCCGGGCCTTCCATTGAACAGTTTGCTCCTAAAACGGGCGACAAGCCTGATGTGTACACAACCAAGGAGATAGAATCCGTTTTGTCCCTTAAGGCTGAAACACATAATTTCCCTACTACGGTGGAGCCCTTTAACGGTGGTGCAACGGGTAGCGGCGGCGAGATACGCGACCGTATGGGTGGAGGTAAAGCATCTGTGCCCTTAGCCGGTATTTCTGTTTATATGACCTCTTATACCCGCAATTCATTAATTGCTGATCCCTATTTTAAAACTAATATTAGAAAGCCTTGGGAAGCAGCCATTCAACCCAGAAAATGGTTATATCAAACCCCAGAGCAAATTTTGATCAAAGCTTCCAACGGAGCTTCGGATTATGGAAACAAACACGGTCAGCCTTTAATTTGTGGTTCGCTGGTTACATTTGAGCATGAAGAGAACAACAAGCAATACGGATTTGATAAGGTGATCATGATGGCGGGCGGAATCGGCTTTGCCAACAGTAGAGATGCCATGAAGGGTGAGCCTGAAGTTGGTGACAAGGTTGTGGTGCTTGGTGGTGATAATTATCGCATTGGTATGGGTGGCGGTGCCGGATCGTCTGTTGATACCGGTCATTTTGATAATGAGGTGGAGTTAAATGCCATCCAACGCTCTAATCCTGAGTTGCAAAAGCGGGTGGCCAATGTGATACGTGCATTGGTTGAAGCTGAAAGAAATCCGGTGATTTCCATCCACGACCACGGAGCCGGCGGTCATCTCAATTGTTTGTCGGAGTTGGTTGAAACTACCGGTGGTAAAATTGATATGTCAAAATTGCCTATCGGAGATCCGACTTTAAGTGCCAAAGAGATCATTGCCAATGAAAGCCAGGAACGCATGGGCTTATTGGTAAAGCCGGAAGATTTGGATATGCTGCAAAAAATCGCAGATCGCGAACAAGCGCCGATGTATGTGGTAGGAGAAACTACCGGTGACATGCATTTCTCTTTCGAACAGGCTGATGGTCAGAAACCCATCGACTTGCAGTTGGAATACATGTTCGGTAAATCGCCCAAGACCGTTATGACTGACGAGACCACAGAGGAAAGTTTCGCACCGGTTGCATGGAGTGATGATCAACTGCAAACTTATATTGAAAATGTTTTGCAGCTCGAATCGGTAGCTTGTAAAGATTGGTTGACCAATAAGGTGGATCGTTCGGTTACCGGTAAGGTTGCCCGTCAGCAGTGCCTGGGAGAAATCCAACTGCCCTTAAGCGATTTGGGCGTTGTGGCACTTGATTATCGTGGAAAAGCCGGTGTGGCAACCGCTATTGGTCATGCTCCCATCGCAGCCATCATTGATGCGGAAGCAGGTTCGGTCCTGGCTGTTGCCGAGGCGCTGACCAATATTGTTTGGACACCCTTGAAATATGGCATCAAATCGGTTTCATTGAGTGCTAACTGGATGTGGCCCTGCAAAAATCCGGGTGAAGATGCACGCTTGTATCAAGCGGTTGAATCTTGCAGTCAGTTTGCACGCGCCTTAGAAATCAATATTCCTACAGGAAAAGATTCTCTTTCCATGACACAAAAGTATGGTGAAGATAAGGTTTTTTCTCCAGGAACAGTGATTATCACGGCAGTTGCCGAAGTGTCGGATGTGCAAAAAACAGTCAGTCCCGTCTTGGTAAATGATCCGGATACTTCCATTTATTATATTGATTTTTCATTTGATATACAAAAACTCGGCGGTTCGGCATTGGCACAGACCATGAATAAAATCGGATACGAAGTGCCGACTATCAAAGATCCCGAATACTTTAAATCTGCTTTTGCAGCCGTTCAGGAATTGGTTTCCAAAGAATTAGTGCTTGCGGGACATGATATCTCCGAAGGAGGAATGTTTACTGCCTTATTAGAGATGTGTTTTGCCAATACACAGGGTGGACTTTCAGTCAATTTGGATGATTTAAAAGAAAAATCTTTGATCGTTAATCTTTTCGCTGAAAATCCGGGTGTATTGATTCAGGTGAAAGACAAACAGGAAGTTGAAAAGATTCTGAATGCTCATGGTATTGGCTATGCCATTCTTGCGAAGCCGATAGCAGAAAGAAGGATAGACATTAACAAGAAAAAGCAAGCCTACAGTTTTTCTATTGATGCCTTGAGAGATTTATGGTACCGTTCTTCCTATTTGTTAGATAAAAAACAAAGCGGAGAAAAACACGCCTGGATGCGTTATCAGAATTATAAGAATCAACCCCTTAGCTTCAATTTCAAGAATGATTTTCAAGGTACTTTGTCCCAATTCGATTTAAGTTTCGAACCTAAACCAACAGGTATAAAAGCTGCCGTGATTCGCGAGAAGGGTTCAAGCGGAGAAAGGGAACTTGCCTATGCGCTTTATTTAGCCGGTTTTGAGGTTAAAGATGTGCATATGACCGATTTGGTGTCGGGGCGCGAAACCCTTGAAGACGTTCAAATGATTGTGTTCAGCGGCGGTTCTTCCAATGCCGACGTATTTGGTTCCGGCAAAGGATGGGCAGGAAGATTTTTATACAATGAAAAAGCGAAGAAAGCATTGGATGCATTCTACAAAAGAACGGATACCTTGAGTTTCGGTGTAGGAGACGGTTGCAGCCTGATGCTCAGACTTGGTTTGATCACTCCGAATGGTGATGCTGTACCTGAAATTTTACCGAATGATTCAGCTAAATATGAATCGGCCTTTGTGGGTGTTGCCATTCCTGAAAACCAATCAATTATGTTAAGTAGCTTGTCGAACAGCCAATTAGGAGCCTGGATATCCCATGATCAAGGAAAATTTAAATTCCCCAAAACGGTTCATGCCTGGCAAGTGGTCGCTAAATATGCATACGAGGAATATCCTGCCAATCCCAACGGTTCGGAAGATGCCGTTGCGGGGATTTGTTCAGCAGACGGACGCCATTTGGCAGTTATGATCCATATTGAACGTGGGCTATTCCCGTGGCAGTGGGCACATTACCCGGCAAACAGGAAAAAAACTGATCAAATTACCCCTTGGGTGGAAGCGTTTGTAAATGCCCGCAAGTGGATCGAAAAGCATTGAAATAAAAATTGGTAAATACTGAATTTTTCCTGCTGATTTTTCATTACTTAATAATGTAAATACGCGTTAATAGTTATTAAACCAAGAGTTTAAGACGTTTTTTTATCGTACATTTGTTTCTCTTTTTGATGAAAATTACTTTAATTAAAATGTATGGAACATACTGTCGATATTCGTGAATTAAACGAAAAAATTGAGAAGCAAAGTTATTTTGTAGATTCCCTGATGATGGGAATGGATAAGGTCATTGTGGGTCAGCGTCACTTGGTTGAGTCCTTATTAATCGGTTTACTTTCAGATGGTCATATTTTATTGGAAGGTGTTCCGGGTTTGGCAAAAACTCTGGCTATCAAGACTCTGTCGGATTTAATTAAAGGAGACTTTAGCAGGGTTCAGTTTACACCGGACCTTTTGCCGGCAGACCTTGTAGGGACAATGATTTATAGCCAGCATAGAGAAGAGTTTAACATTCGCAAAGGTCCGATCTTCGCTAATTTAGTTTTAGCAGATGAGATCAACCGTGCTCCTGCCAAGGTGCAAAGCGCTTTGCTTGAAGCAATGCAGGAACGTCAGGTTACCATAGGCGATGAAACCTACAAATTGCCTGAGCCTTTCCTGGTAATGGCAACACAGAATCCCATTGAACAGGAAGGAACATATCCCTTACCTGAAGCTCAGGTTGACCGTTTCATGCTGAAGGTGGTGATCAGCTACCCAAAAAGGGAAGAAGAAAAGCTTATCATTCGTCAGAATCTGAAAAAAGATAAACCCAAGGTGGACGCCATTCTTTCTCCAAAAGAAATTATGGAAGCACGCGATGTAGTTCGCCAGGTGTATATTGATGAAAAAATTGAAAAGTACATCATCGATATAGTTTTTGCCACTCGTTTTCCGGAAGATTACGGACTGACTTCGCTCAAAGATATGATTGCCTTTGGAGCTTCCCCCCGTGCGTCCATCAATCTTGCTTTGGCAGCAAGGGCTTATGCATTTATAAAACGGCGTGGATATGTAATTCCCGAAGATGTACGTGCAGTATGTTATGATGTGTTGCGTCATCGCATTGGCTTGAGTTACGAAGCAGAAGCCAACAACATGACCTCTGATGAAATCATTACCGAAATTTTGAATTCTGTAGAAGTTCCCTAAAAAATAGATGGAAACTAGTGAAATCATAAAGAAAGTAAGAAAGATTGAAATCAAAACACGTGGTCTTTCCAATCACATTTTTGCCGGAGAATATCATTCAGCTTTCAAAGGAAGGGGTATGACCTTTTCAGAAGTTCGTGAATATCAATACGGTGATGATGTGCGATCAATCGATTGGAACGTGACTGCGCGTTTTGCACATCCTTATATCAAAGTATTTGAGGAAGAAAGAGAGCTGACGGTGATGCTGTTGATAGATGTTTCGGGAAGCCGTGTTTTTGGTACGGTGTCTCAATATAAAATGGATATTTTCACAGAAGTGGCCGCCGTGCTTGCTTTCTCGACCATTCACAACAATGATAAAGTAGGTGTGATATTTTTTTCCGATAAAATTGAGAAATTCATACCACCCAAAAAAGGACGCAAGCACGTTTTGCACATCATTCGGGAAATGATTGATTTCAAGCCTGAAAGTAAGCAAACTGATATAGCCGAAGCCTTGCGTTATTTTACCAATGCCATTAAAAAGAGGTCGACTGCATTTATCATTTCAGATTTTATAGATGATGATTTTGAGAAAGAACTTACCATTGCCAATAAAAAACATGATGTGGTAGCTTTGCAAGTGTATGATATCAGGGAAACAGAAATACCGGATGTGGGTTTGATCAAACTGAAAGATTCTGAGACAGATCAGAGAATTTGGGTGGACACGTCGGATAATAGGTTGAGAATAAGTTATAAACATGACTGGGGACAAAGTCAGTTGGCATTGCAAAAAACATTTACAAAATCAGGGGTTGATTTCGTTTCAATGAGTACTTCGGATGATTATGTAAGAACTTTGATCAAACTCTTTAAGATGAGATCCTGAAACAAGGGGGTTAATTCATAAAATGGCTTATGTATATTTGATGATGAGAAGAGGGTTTATTTGTTTTATTTTTATTCTTGCACTGTTTCAAATTGATCTTAGGGGTCAGCAGGTGACGGTCAATGCAAAGATGGATTCAATCCAGATTTGGATTGGTCAGCAAACCAATCTCAGTTTTGAGTTTACGCAACAGCCGGGTCAGCACGTTCAAACGCCGCTCTTTTCCGAAGTGATTACCCCCGGGTTGGAAATTGTGGACAGGGCAGATAATGACACCCTGAAAGCTAAGGATGGGTATTTACAAATCACGCAGTCGTATGTGGTGACCGCCTTTGAAGATACTTTGCTGTTGATACCTCCTTTCCCTTTTGTTTCAGGAGAGGATACGGTGTGGTCTCCGGAACTGTCGCTCAAAGTTATTCAGCCTTTTGTAATAGACACCACGCAAATACAGATAGCCGATATCAAAGACGTTTTTAAGCCCCGTTTTAGCTTGTGGTATTTTATCAAGAAGTCAGCGCCTTATTTGGGACTCCTTATTTTGCTGGCAGCCATCGTCTATTTGATCATTCGCCTTTCAAAAAAGAAACCTGTTGACGTGCAAGAGCTTCTTGAAAACAAGATACCGCCTTATGATTTGGCAATAGAAAAACTGAACAAAATCAGACAGGAAAAATTGTGGCAGCAAAACCGGCATAAAGAGTACCACTCACAGTTAACAGATGTATTGCGTGAGTATATTGATGGACAATTCATGGTACCGGCTCCTGAAATGACTTCCGCTGAAATTTTGGCATATTTTAATTATTTGAAAACAGAAAACAAGGAAATATATTATAACCTGCAGCAGATTTTACAATTAGCGGATTTGGTTAAATTCGCCAAATGGAATGTGGGTCCTGATGAACATGAGCTCAGTCTGAATAATGCTTTTATGTTTGTAAACGAAACTAATGTTAAAACTGAAGAAGAAGAGGAGATAGAAGAGCATGACATTTCATAGTCCGAAATATTTATTGTTGCTGCTGATTCTGATACCTCTGATTTATTGGTATATTAAAGAATTACACAAATCCGATGCAAGTTTACAAATTTCATCGCACCGGAATTTGGCTTCATTCCCTCAAAGTATGCGGCTGAGGCTGATGCACTTACCGTTCGTGTTGAGGATGCTGGCTGTTGTTTTACTGATTATCGCCATTGCTCGTCCGCAAGCAACAAATTCCTGGCGGTCAGAAAATGTAGAGGGTATTGATATCATCATTGCTTTAGATATCTCCGGATCAATGCTTGCCGAGGATTTTCGTCCCAACCGTTTGGAAGCTTCTAAATCAGTAGCCAATGAATTTATTTTAGCGCGCTCCAATGATAATATAGGGTTAGTGTTGTTTGCCGGAAAGAGCTTTACGCAATGTCCGCTGACTACAGACCATGCAGTTTTAGTTAATCTTTTCAATGGTATTGAATATGGATTGATTGAAGACGGAACCGCCATAGGCCTGGGGCTTGCTAATGCAGTAAATCGTTTGCGCGTTAGCCAGGCAAAATCGAAAGTGGTTATTTTGCTGACTGATGGTAACAATAATCGGGGCGATATTGATCCCGTTACTGCCGGTGAATTAGCTCAGACTTTTGGAATACGGGTTTACACCATTGGTGTCGGTTCTCATGGAAAAGTCAACATTCCCATTCAGACTCCGATGGGCAAACAGTACCAGCAGATTGAGTCATCATTCGAAGAAAAGCCTTTGCAGGAAATTGCAGCCATGACTGGTGGCAAGTACTTCAGGGCGACAAATAATGAAAAGTTACGCAGTATTTATCAGGAGATTGATCAGATGGAAAAGACTCGTATCAGTGTCAAGGAATTCAATAAGAAATATGAAGAATTTGGTGTCTTTGCATTGACTGCTTTTCTGTTGCTGTTGATGGAACTATTGCTTAGATACTTGTATCTTAAAAAGATTCCTTGAGAAATTCCAGGGGATAAATGAGCAAAATTAGTATAGAGAATTAAGAATTAAAGATGTTTAGATTTGCAGATTCCGGATATTTGTTTTTGTTGTTGGTGATACCGATAATGATTCTCATCTTTGTGGTTTACAGGCTACAAAAGCGGAGGAATATCAGCGAATTTGGAAATCTTGATCTCCTGAAGCCATTGATGCCCAACGTTTCTGACAGCAGACCGATTGTTAAGTTCGTACTACAGATGATAGCATTGGCATTATTGGTAGTTGTATTGGCACGCCCGCAATTCGGAACCAAAACTGAAGATGTAAAACGCCAGGGTATTGAGGTGATGGTAGCCCTTGACATTTCAAATTCGATGATGGCTGAAGATATAGTACCCAATCGTCTGGAGAAATCGAAACGAATATTGTCGCAGTTGATCGATAATATGGATAATGATAAAGTGGGCTTGGTGGTGTTTGCAGGAGAAGCTTTCACACAATTGCCCATCACTGTGGATCATGTGTCGGCTAAAATGTTTCTGAACAGCATTACACCCGGGCTGATAGCCCGTCAGGGCACTGCCATAGGTTCTGCTATTGAGTTGACGATAAGATCATTCGACCAAAAAAGCACGGCATCCAAAGCAATAATTCTGATAACTGACGGTGAAAATCATGAGGACAATGCGATTGAAGCCGCAAAGTTAGCCAAAGATAAAGGTATGGTAGTGCATGTTGTTGGCATTGGAAAACCTGAAGGTGCACCCATACCGATTGAAGGTACCATGAGCTTTCTTAAAGATAAAGAAGGAAATGTAGTGGTTTCCAAACTGAACGAGCAGATGTGTGCTGATATCGCTGAAGCGGGTAAAGGTGTGTATGTAAGGGCAGATAATACCAATGCGGCAACGAAAATCATAACCAAAGAATTGGATCAACTCGCCAAGACAGAGATATCTACTACGGTGTTTTCAAGTTTCAATGAGCAGTTTCAATCTTTTGCAATTCTTGCTCTTGTCCTTTTGTTGGTAGAAATTCTGATGTTTGAAAGAATTAATAAAAGGTTCAGCAGGATGAACATCTTTGATTTAAAGGATAAACTTTAATATACGGCATGAGTGGCTTAAGGACTATATCATTATTTGTAATTTTGCTGTGCACTCCGATGATGATGGCACAGGAAGAGTTTACGGATATCCGTAAAGGCAATAAACAATATAAATCCGAAAAATATACTGAGGCTGAGATATCTTACCGAAAAGGATTACAGAAAAACTCTCAATCGCCTGAAGCGGCTTATAATTTAGGGAATAGCTTGTTTAGGCAGGAAAAGTATGCGGAGGCATTGGAGCAATACCAAAAAGTATTGCCCGATGAGAAAATTTCCAAAAAGAAATTGGCATCTGCTTTACACAATACAGGAAATGCTCTATTGATGCAACAGAGAATCCCGGAAAGTATTGAAGCTTTTAAAAAATCTTTGAAAATAAATCCGGAGGATGATGAGACACGTTATAATTTAGCATTGGCACAATATCTTTTGAGAAATCAAGACAGCCGGAACCAACAGGATCAGCAACAACAGGAGCAGCAACAACCTGAAAATCAGGAGAACAAGCGGGAGAAGGATGATTCTCAGCAACAGCAAGAAGAGCAACCCACCGAGTCAATACCCAAAGATAAGGCTGAGCAGCTGCTGGAAGCACTGATGCAAGATGAAGATGAAACAATGGAAAAAGCTAAAAAGCTTCCGAAGAGTTCTAAGAGGACAGTTGAAAAGAATTGGTAATATCGGTTTTTAAAACCTGAATATATGAGGAGTATCGCTTATAAAATATTTTCTTTGGCAGTTTTATTCATGATGGTGAATATCGCAGTGGCCAATGATGATGTCAAACTTACAGCATCTGCACCGCCAAGTGTCATCATGGGAAAACCTTTCCAGATCACCTTTACTGCCAATGCCAAAGTGACTGATTTTAAAGCTCCTGCTATTACTAATTTTGATATACTTGCCGGTCCTTTCAAATCAGAAAGTCACAGTACTCAAATCATCAACGGCAACTTAACTTCATCAGTCAGTATTACTTACACCTTTACTCTCCAAGCTCAAAGCACAGGTACATTTACGATTCCTTCGGCTACAATCACTTCAGGTGGAAAGAAAGTGACGTCTAACGGACTAAGTATCAAAGTGCTTCCCGAAGATGATAGCGCTGCTTCCACATCCTCATCGTCATCATCTGCTGCTTCCGGAGCATCTGCTGCAATTAGTTCCGACAACTTGTTCATCAGACCCATATTGTCAAAATCTACCGTGTATGAACAGGAGGCTGTAAAACTGACTTATAAGTTGTACACCACTTATGATGTGGTACAGTTTAACAATAAGAGCATGCCCGACTTCAAGGGTTTTCTGAAACAGGAGTTTGAACGTACGGGCAATACACAGCTTGCTTATGAAAATTATAACGGGCGTAACTTCCTGACTGCCGTTTTGTATGAAGTCATGCTTTATCCCCAGACTCCCGGAGAGATCGTCATCGATAAAGCTGAGTTTGAAGCCATTATTCGGGTACAGAGCCGGAGGCAAATCAGAAGTATTTTTGATGATTTTTTCGACTCTTATACCAATGTGCCGCGTGCCGTTGAAGTGCAACCTACCAAGGTTCGTGTCAAAGAATTACCCCAGGGAAAGCCTGCCTCTTTTTATGGAGTTGTTGGCCAGTTTAGTATGACGTCTTCTATTTCCGCCAAAGAAGTAAAAGCGAACGAGGCAATCACTTTAAAGGTAAATGTTGCGGGGAGCGGCAATATGAAATTAATAAGAAATCCGGATATCAAATTTCCGGACGCCTTCGATGTGTATGATCCGAAGGTGATCAATAATTTCAAGACATCTTCCGCAGGCCTGACCGGTAATAAGTCGGTGGAATTTATGTTTATACCCCGTCATTCCGGATCTTATGAAATTCCTTCGGTGGAAATATCTTATTTTGATCCGAGACAAAATTCGTATAAAACTTTGAGAACACCTGTTTATAAAATTCAGGTTTTGAAAAGTGACGGAACGGTGGATGATACCCCGATGGTTAGTCAATATTCTTCTAAAGAGGATGTTAAACAAATAGGTACGGACATCCGATACATTAACACCACTAATTTGGATGTAAAAAAGGAAACCATCCATTATTTTCGATCCTTCAAGCATTGGTTGTGGTTATTTATCATTCCTCTGTGCATAGCGGCAGCCTTGTATTTTGTGTTTAGAAAACAGTTGAAAGACAATGCCGATTTGGATTTGGTGAAAAACAGGAGAGCCAAGCGGATTGCACGTAAACGACTGAAATTTGCACAAAAATTATTGCAGCAAGGGCATCAGGAAAAGTTTTATGAGGAGGTGATGAAGGCAGTATGGACGTATCTGAGTGATAAATTGATCATACCGATGGCTGTTATCAACAAAGACAATATTACAGAAGCACTAATCAGCAAGGAGATTGATGAGTCCTTGATCGATCGTTTGCTGGAAGTCCTGCACACCTGTGAGTTTGCACGATATGCACCCAATTCCGGTCAGCAGGAAATGGGTAATCTGTATGAAGAGACCATTGAGGTTATCAGTGGTTTGGAAGATTTAATCAAACGTTAAAATTAAACGTATATGAAACCCTCTATATTTATTTCGTGTGTCATTTCACTTTTTATGATAACGAATCTTCACGCAGAAACTATTTCTGTTGAAGAGACTGCCTCTGTTGAAGAAGCCAATCATCTGTATGCTGAAAAGAAATACATTGAAGCTGCAGCCATGTATGAGGAAATTTTAGATACACAAGGAAGCTCTCCCGAACTCTATTATAATTTAGGAAATGCCTATTTCAGGCTGAACGAATTGGGAAAATCCATTCTAAATTACGAAAGGGCTTTGCGCCTGTCTCCCGGTTTTGCAGATGCTAAATTCAATCTTGAATTTGCCAATCAGCAAGTTGTTGACAATATCGTGTTGTCCGATTCATTTTTTCTGAAAAGGTGGGTGAGTGCTATCATAAAATTTTACACGACCAATACCTGGTTTATTATTGCAGCCGTCTTTTTCATATTGGCGTTACCGTCTTTGCTGATCTTTATTTTCGGGCGGAATAAATTGATGCGTAAGAGTTTCTTCTATATAGGCTTTGTGTTTATCTTGATCAGTGCCTTGTCGGTTTTGTTTGCAAAAATTCAAATGGATCATTTATTGGATCACGATGAAGGTATTATCATGACAGGTGCTGTAGTAGTGAAAGGTTCTCCCGATCAAAGCGGAACAGAATTGTTTCAGTTGCATGAAGGTACCAAGGTAGCGGTAGAAAGTGAACTGGGAGAATGGTATGAAATTAAGTTAGCCAATGGAAGTATAGGGTGGATTGAGATCAAGCATGTAGAGAAGATATGAATTTTTTGAATTGGTTGTTGACTTTAGATACCGAGTTATTCCTTTTTTTGAATGGATTGCATACGCCGTTCCTGGATCCGATCATGTATTATATTAGCAAAGTCTGGATTTGGATTCCTTTGTATGCTGGCGTTGTGGCTTTTATTATCAAAAAATGGAAAATGGAGTCCATCTGGATTATTCTTTCTTTTATCTTGTGCGTGGTGTTAACCGATCAGCTGGCCAATCTTGTTAAATTGGTTGTTGAAAGAGTCAGGCCCTCTCGTGAGCCGGAGCTGGCCGGCATGGTACATCATGTAAAAGGGTATTTGAGTGGAGGGTTCAGTTTTGTATCGGGACATGCATCCAATGTATTCGGATTTGCCCTGTTGAGCTCATTTATTTTAAAACAAAGAGCTTATACCTGGAGTATCTTTGTTTGGGCTTCTGTTGTTTCATATTCACGCATCTACCTTGGTGTGCACTATCCTTTGGATATACTGGGCGGAATGGTTCTCGGAATGGGTGTCGCTTTGATTGTATATGCTATCCTCAGGGGTTTTCAGACAAAATTAAAAGCAGGAATCAAATCACAATTGATTGATTCGTAGGGGGTAGTTATTCCTTCAATAATTTTTTATTTTTCGGATTATTGTTCTCCTGTATAGGAGAAGGTGTTAGGATTTATACATGTACTTATGTATGAATTGAAAATTCTTGTGTACATTTGTGCTGACTAAATATAATTTCACAGTACTTATGTTTGATAGATACAAAACCCATTTAGACCAAATTTTATCTGAAATTGATTCGGCAGGCCTGTACAAACATGAACGTATCATTGTATCTCCACAGGGAGCTACAATTCGTGTTTCTGATGGCAAGAAGGTCCTGAATTTTTGTGCGAATAACTACCTTGGACTTTCCGATCATCCTGAATTAAAGGCTGCTGCTGCTGATGCTTTGAAGTCACACGGTTATGGCATGTCTTCCGTGCGCTTCATTTGTGGTACGCAGGATTTGCATAAGCAGTTGGAAAAGAAAATTGCCAATTACTTCGGAACGGATGATGCTATCTTATATGCTTCTTGCTTTGATGCAAATGCCGGCGTTTTTGAACCTTTATTAACCGATGAAGATGCAATTATTTCAGATGAACTCAACCATGCTTCCATCATTGACGGAGTCCGCTTATGTAAAGCCAAACGTTATCGTTATGCCAATGCGGATGTGGAGGATTTAGAGCGTCAGCTTATTCTGGCACAGGAACAACGTTTCAGATTGATTGTTACGGATGGCGTTTTTTCCATGGATGGTAACGTAGCTCCTATGGACAAAATCTATAAATTGGCACAAAAATATGATGCCTTGATCATGATTGATGAGTCGCACTCCGCCGGCGTAGTCGGGGATAGCGGCAGGGGAGTAACCGAACTTTTCGACTTGCGGGGAAAAATCGAGATCATCACCGGTACTTTGGGTAAGGCTTTCGGAGGAGCAATCGGTGGTTTTACAACCGGGAAACAGGAAATCATTGATCTGTTGCGTCAACGTTCTCGTCCCTATTTGTTTTCGAATTCCATTCCACCTATGGTAGCGGCGGCAGGAATACGGATGTTTCAATTGATTGAGTCATCCAACGATTTGCAGGATAAATTACATCTTAATACAAAGTATTTTTTATCAAAAATGAAAGCAGCAGGGTTTGACATCAAACCGACAGAGTCTGCTATTTGTGCCGTAATGTTGTATGATGCCAGGATAGCTCAGGAGTATGCTGCCAGAATGTTGAATGAAGATATTTATGTAATTGGGTTCTTCTATCCGGTTGTGCCTCAGGGACAAGCTCGTATCAGGGTTCAAATTTCTGCTGCACATACCACAGAGCAATTGGATAAATGCGTGCAAGCTTTTATCAAAGTTGGGAAATCTTTGAAAGTTATTTGATGGAGCCGTCTCAAAAGTAAATATTTAACCAAAGGCCCGCAAGGTGTCTTAGAAGTGTTCAAATGCAAGGCGCTGAGATTGAGGGCGAAGGAGCATACTGAAGTATGTGACTGAGCCCGAATATCGAAAGCAACGCAGCAGTTGGGCACTTATGAAACACCGCCGAGTTTAGACGATTTAGCTGTTTGAACGCAAATTTTTCGAGCGAAGCGGGCGTAGTCTTGACTTTTTTTTGCTTCGTTTTTTTGTGTCAAGACAAAAAAATGAAGAGAGATGAAGAGGTCTTCGGCTCTTATAAGAAAGATTTATTTTGTTTTAAGATTATTTATTCATCATATGTAATAATTATGATCGTATGAAAGCACTCGTCAAACTGAAACCGGAAAGAGGCATTTGGATGGAGGAGATGCCCATTCCTCGTGTGGGTATCAATGATGTATTGGTGAAGATTAAAAAAACTGCCATCTGTGGTACCGATTTACATATTTATAAGTGGGATGAATGGTCGCAGCGTACCATCAAAACGCCCATGATCATCGGCCATGAATATGTTGGTGAAATTGTGGAGAAAGGCAGGGGAGTCAAGAACCTGAAAGTTGGCGACAGGGTTACGGGAGAAGGACATATTGCTTGCGGTCATTGTCGCAACTGTCGGCGTGGTAAACTGCATGTTTGCGAAAACTCGGTTGGCATAGGTGTGCATCGGGATGGAAGTTTTGCAGAATATATTGCTTTACCTGCTGCGAATATCATTAAGTTAGATCCCAAAATTTCCGATGAGTTTGCTGCCATCATGGATCCTTTTGGCAATGCCACGCATGCTGCTTTGTCTTTTCCTCTTATTGCTGAAGATGTGTTGATTACTGGGGCAGGTTTGATTGGTTCAATGGCAACTGCCATTTGTCGCTTTGCCGGTGCAAGATATGTGGTAGTTAGTGATTTGAGCGATTACCGCCTGGATATAGCAAAAAAAATGGGTGCTACTTTAACTGTGAACCCCTCTAAAGGAGAATCTATTGCAGATGCCATCAAGCAATTAAAAATGCGTGGTTTCGATATAGGATTGGAAATGTCTGGTTCACCACAAGCTTTTCAGGATATGTTAAAGAACATGTACAATGGTTCTAAGATATCACTTTTAGGTATTTTGCCCAATACCACCACAGTTAATTGGGATGACATCATTTTTAAAGCCCTGACCATTAAGGGTATTTATGGCAGGGAAATGTGGGAAACCTGGTACCAGATGGAGCAAATGCTGATTTCCGGCATCGACTTATCTCCCGTAATTACCCATAGGTTTCATATAGATGATTTCCAGCAAGGATTTGATGTGATGGACAGTGGTATGTGCGGGAAGGTAATTTTGAGCTGGGATTGAATGTTCAATTATCGTTGTTTGAATCGCCATCCGATTCTGAGTGTAATGTCTGTATAATGAAATGAAAATTTCAAATTGTTGGCGTAGCTGAATTGAATAGTTGTTTCAGCTCCACATTTGGCAAGATAACTGATTCCAACAGGTATTTTGAAAAGTTTATAGTGATCTTGCTCCAAAACATTTGATAAACCATAAGTTTTTTCATTAATGATACCCATTCGGTTGTACGCTAATCCCACAAATGGCAGAAAACCACTGGTCTTTCCTTTGGTTGTGATCCAGTATTTAAAACCTAAATCGTAATTATAATTAATGTTTTTCTTAAACAATCCTCCAATATTGATTTCTGTACTGATATTAGGAGTTATAAAGTACGCCATACCACATCCTCCGGTAAAGTAGGGATATTCATTAATTAACTAAAATTAAGCCAACTAAATCATTGTGAGATAGTTGGCTTTTTTGTATCTTTGGATATTCCCCCGTATTTGCAGTTGATGGCTCAAAACGGGGGTAATTAACCAGA
>JAAYQF010000070.1 GCA_012519425.1 Bacteroidales bacterium
TACATAGTTTCCGAACTACTTCCGGAGTATATGCCGGACTTGAGGGCGGATATTCTACCGTTAAAAAATTAGGAGGTTGGGAATCGCTTGACTGTGAGTTAAGGGGGCATTCTGTTGGGCATATTTTATCTGCCTTAGCCTATTTATATGCTTCCACAGGCGATGATAAATACAAATTTAAATCAGATAGTCTGATAATCGGATTAGCAGAAGTGCAAAATGCATTTTTGAAAATGGGATTAAATGGCTATCTAAGTGCATATCCTGAAAATTTAATCAACAGAAACATTGCAGGTCAGCGAGTTTGGGCTCCCTGGTACACATTGCATAAAATTTATTCCGGCCTAATTGACCAGTATCTTTACTGCGATAATAATGAGGCATTAGAAATTGTTACAAAAACTGCAAAATGGGCTTTTGATAAATTATCTCCATTGAGTGAAGAGCAACGAAAGTTAATGATTAGAAATGAATTTGGAGGAGTAAATGAATCTTTTTATAATCTCTATTCTATTACCGGAAATGAAAATCATTTGAAACTTGCCAGGTTTTTTTATCATGATGAGGTACTCGAGCCACTGTTAGAGAATGATTTCGATTTGTATTTCAAGCATGCCAATACTTTTATACCCAAATTGATAGGAGAAGCGCGAAATTACGAATTGTTTAACGTAAGTAAATCGAGAAAAATGGCAGAAACATTCTGGAATGAAGTGATTAACTACCAGACATTTTGTACCGGTGGAAACAGCAGCAAAGAGAAATTCATCCATCCAGATAAAATTTCCGAAAACCTGACCGGATATACGCAAGAATCCTGCAATACGTACAACATGTTGAAATTGACACGCCACTTGTTCTGTTGGGATGCAAATCCAAAATATGCAGATTTTTATGAGCGTGCACTCTACAATCATATTCTTGGACAACAAGATCCCGAATCGGGAATGGTTTCTTATTTTTTACCACTACTTCAGGGTGCACATAAGGTTTACAGTACTTATGACAAATCATTTTGGTGCTGTGTAGGAACCGGATTTGAAAATCACTCTAAATATGGTGAAGCAATTTATTACCACACAAACAACAGTCTCTATGTTAATCTTTTTATTCCATCCGAATTAAACTGGGGTGAGAAAGGTATAAAAATAAGACAAGAAACCGATTTTCCGGAAAATGGAAAAGTAAAATTAATAATCAGTTCTGAAAAACCTGTGAACTTTGCTTTGAATCTACGTTATCCTGATTGGGCAAGAAATGTGGAAGTTAAGGTAAATGGCAAAAAAAATAAAATCATCCAACAGCCTTCAAGCTACATCCGGATTAATCGAAAATGGAAAAATGATGATTGCGTAGAAATCAACTATCCAATGTATTTGCATGTATCTGAATCAAATGATAATCCTGACGTCTTTGCTATTACATACGGACCTTTAGTTCTTGCCGGAGTGATGGGAACGGAAGGAATGACAGGATCGGCACCCTTTTCAAATCCGGATTTGCACAATGATTATTATACATACGATTACCACGTTCCCCAAAATATTACAACCGGCTTAAAAATAGACAAGAAGAATCCGGATCAATTTATCAAACCTATTGCAAACGAAAAATTGGCTTTCAAAGTTTTGGATGAAAACATTCGTCTGGAACCTATTCACAAAATTCACCAACAACGTTTTGTTGTGTATTGGAACTTAATAAAATAGATGATGAAGACTGCCATAACAATATTATTTACCCTGCTTTTTTGCGTCAATTTGTTTTCGCAAAACATTCCCCTTCCCACTGATTTACCTCAAGGGCATCCCAGGCTTTTGACAAATAATTCAGAAAAAGAGCGTATAAAAGATCTGATAGAAAATGAAGCTTGGGCAAATAACGTAATGAAAGGAATTTTAGACCGGATAAATCCTTACGTAGAAAAAACCAATTCACAACCGGATTGGCTTTATTCGCGCCTGATGATGTATTGGAAAAGCAAGGCTACAAATGTCTATATTAACGGAGGGATCTATTCTCACGCCGATGGAGAAGCTCCGCTACCGACAGTCCGTTTTGGAAGCACACGCGGAATAAGCAGTTCATTCAAACGTCCAAAAATTGAAGACATAATCCCATATATGGATGATTCCAAAGGAGTTTACTTTCATAATTCGGCCAAAGCCGGACGTCCGCTTGAATGGACAGAACAGCAAAACATTTCAGGGGGCAGCATTGAAAGCGTAAATGAAGAGATCATGCGGATTGCTAAGGATGCGTCATTTGTTTATTGGCTGACAGATGATGAAAGTTATGCCCGACTTGCTTTCGGTGTTTTTGACACCTACCTGATGGGGATGTATTATAGAACTGAGCCCAAGGACATTTCAAACGGACATGCCCAAACACTGGTCGGACTTTCAACATTTGAAGTTATTCAAGAGCGGATTTTAAACGAACTGTCTTATACTTTTGATTTTTTGCACGGATATATTGTGGACAATTATCCCGAAAAGATTGAAAAATATGTTGAGACATTGAAAAAATGGATTGATATTTCGATAAAAAACGGTGTCCCGCACAATAACTGGAATCTGCACAAGTCAAGGTTCATCCTAAAAGTAGCCATGGTGCTTGAAGACAACGAAAACTACAAAGATGGAAAAGGACGCGAATACTATATCGATTATATATTAAACAGAACTTCGGCCCGCCAATGGTCGTTGACCAAATTTATGGAGTTTGGATATGATTTCAATACAGGTGTCTGGAATGAATGTCCCGGCTATGGCATTGGAGTAACGAATGACCTGACCAATTTTATCCTTGACTACGACAATACTTTTAATCAAAACTTATTGGAATACACGCCTGTGATAAGAGAAGCTGTAAGAGTTTTGCCTCAATATTTATTTCCGAACGGAGATATCACGGCTTTTGGAGATACATATTATGGAAAATTAAGAACGGAAGCAATTCTTGATTTGATTCGCCTGGCACAGAAATACAAAAACAGAAATGATGAAGTTGAATTCACCAGGATGTTTCGGCTTTTTGGTTCGGCTTCAAAAAATCAGAAAGAACAAAATCCAAATCTTCCGGCTCAAATCACTTCCTTTTTTACTTTGAAGCCACCAAAACTGGATGAAGGCATTCCCGCAGGAGAATTAAAAGATTATGTAACACAGACATTTTATGCTCCAAATGTAAGCTGGTTTGTTCAGCGAAACGAAATGGATAAAGAAAATGGATTGATGATCTCGCAAGCTGCCTCTCAGGGTAATCATGCTCATTCAAATGGCATTTCAATGGAGCTTTATGGAAAAGGATATGTGCTTGGAGCAGAGTCCGGAATTGGTTCTTCCTATTTTGAAAAACCATACTTAGAATTCTATTCTCAATTTCCGGCACATAATACGGTAATGGTTGACGGAATCTCAAAATATCCTGAAATGTTGAGCAATCACTCATTCGACCTGCTTTCCTGCTTTCCCGAGGCTGGTGCAAAATCTGAAAATTATACTGAAATTTCTTATTCTGAGGTTTGTTTTCTCGAACCGGAAAGCAGAAGCGATCAAAACAGATTGCTGAGCATTGTCAGAACCGGAGAAACGACGGGATATTATGTTGATATTTTCAGGTCGAAGAAGCAACGTGGCGGAGATAAATTCCATGACTATTTCTATCACAATTTAGGTCAAGACCTTCAAATCCTTGACAAGGACGGAAATGAGATGGATTTGACTCCGAGTGATGAAATGGGATTTGCAGGTGGTCATTTGTTTGCACTGGATTACATGTGGGATAAGAAATCAGTAAAGACAGACCAGGATTACCAAGCAATTTGGAAAATGAGCATGCCCGACAACAATCATATTTATATGAATCTTTGGATGAAAGGATATAAAGGACGTGAAATTTTTGCAATCAAATCTCCTCCGACCAAGGCATTTCGTGCAAATCATAACTTGCCCTACGACGTGTTGAATGAACCATTCCTCACTATTTCTGCCCGTCAGCACGGAGAAGCCTGGAATCATCCTTTTGTAAGTATTTTTGAGCCAACCACCGAAAACGAGGGAAGGTCGATTGTTGAAATCAATTCATTCGTAGCTGATAATGATTCTGAAATATCTCCTGACTTTGTAGGATTGGAAGTTAAAAGCAAATCGGGCAGGAAGGATTACATATTTTCTTCAACTAAAGATGAAAAAGTATCCTACAACGGCATTACAACCAATGGAACTTATTCTGTGATAAGCGAAAACAATGGAGATTTTTATTTTTTTCTGGGTAATGGCAAATTTCTTCGAGCCAAAACTTTCACAATTCAATCCGCTGAAAACAACAATGTTATACTCAAATATACAAGCGGTAATTACTACATAAGTTGTGAAAAGCCTGTATCAGTCAGAATAAACAAAAAGAGAATTAAACTTAGTGCAGTTGAAAACTTAAAATTAAATTTATGAGAATTATCAGTATTGCAATATTGCTTTTGATAAACTCCGGTTTTTCTTTTTCTCAAGCTTTCAGATCGAAAGTGTGGGTTGCAGACCAGGGCAATGGTACTTATAAAAATCCTGTCTTGCATGCCGATTATTCAGATCCGGATGTGATCCGTGTAGGCGAAGATTATTATATGACCGCCTCAAGTTTCAACTGTGTACCCGGTTTGCCTATTCTTCATTCAAAAGATTTGGTGAATTGGGAGATTGTCAATTATGCTTTGCAAGATTTAAACTTAGATGGAGTTCCTGCAGGATTTTTTGACAAACCTCAACATGGGAAAGGTGTCTGGGCACCATGCATACGATATCATAAAGGAGAATACATGATATATTGGGGAGATCCTGATTTTGGTATTTACGTGGTCAAGACGAAGGACATTTTAGGGAAATGGGATAAGCCCATACGCGTAATGCCCGGAAAAGGAAGAATTGATCCTTCTCCACTTTTTGATGATGATGGTAAAGTGTATTTAGCGCATGCCTGGGCCGGAAGCAGGGCAAGATTAAATAGCATCATCACAGTTTGTGAGATGAATTCAGAAGGTACAAAGGTGATTGGGGAAGAAGTTTTGATATTTGATGGAAACGATGGAATTAATCATACCATTGAAGGCGGAAAATTTTACAAGAAAAACGGATTTTATTATTTGCTGGCCCCGGCGGGAGGTGTTGCAGCAGGCTGGCAATTGGCTTTACGGTCGAAAAATATTTACGGGCCATATGAAGCCATGCGGGTTCTTGACCAGGGAAGCACCAATATTAATGGTCCTCACCAAGGTGGTTTGGTAGAAACACAAAATGGAGAATGGTGGTTTTTACATTTTCAGGATAAGGGTGCTTACGGACGGATAACACATTTGCAGCCTGTTAATTGGCAAGACGATTGGCCTGTAATGGGTATTAATGCTAGAAAGTATTGTGGTGAACCTGTACTGTCTTATAAAAAGCCGGTGGCAGGGAAAGACCATCTGATTGTAACACCAAAAGAAACGGATGAATTTGATGCTCCGAAACTTGGACTACAATGGCAATGGCATGCAAATCCCAAACAGTCTTATGGGTTTACGAGCAGCAATGGTTATTTAAGAATGTACGGACAGTATTATCCCGAAAATTTTATCAACTTTTGGGATATTCCGAACCTACTCCTGCAAAAATTTCCGGCTGAAGAGTTTTCCGTTAAAACAAAACTCTCAGCAACATTACTCAACCCGGGTGATAAAACCGGATTGATCATCATGGGGCTGGATTATACCTACTTAGCATTAACTAAATCAGAATCGGGCTATGCACTTGAATACACATCTTGTAAAGATGCTGAGGACAAAACACCTCAGAGTGTTATTTCAAGAACTGATTTAACTCAAATAAAGGAAAATATAAAATATAACCATGCTACACCTATCCCTGATGTTACAATATACCTGAAAACGGATGTAAGTAAAGGTGGTGTTTGTTGTTTCAGCTACAGTTTGGATGGTAAGAAGTATGTCAAACTTAGTCCAAACTTCACTGCCCGTAAAGGGAAATGGATTGGGGCAAAAGTTGGCATATTCATCATGAATGACCAAGAAAACAGCAGTCGTTCATGGGTAGATATCGATTGGTTTAGAATTGAAAAATATAATTAGAAAAAAATTATAAAGTATGAAGGTAATTAAAATAACAGCTATTATTTTTTTATTTTTTTTGATAGCTTCGGGTTGTGCCAATGAAAATGTACAAATCAAGTTTGACGTCGACTCAAACTTAAGATACTGTCATAACCAGGCTCAACGTACTTTAACTGAAATAGGAGACACCACTTTAATACCGCGAAATATCCTGAAAGATCAGCAACATTGGAATCTTTATCCTGCGGTAATAGGAGAATGGACAGCGGGTTTCTGGCCGGGCATTCTATGGTATGTTTATGAAAATTCGAAAGATGAAAAAATTAAAGCTTCTGCAATTCATTATACAGAACTTCTTTATCCACTGAGCAAATTACCTGCATATGATCACGATTTGGGTTTTCAGCTCTTTTGCAGCTATGGTAATGCATTCAGATTGACCGGGAATGGAGAATACAAACAGATCATCCTCAATGCAGCAGACACATTGGCTACATTATTTAATCCTGTAGTCGGTACAATTTTATCCTGGCCGCGAGAAGTAAAACCTAGAAATTGGCCTCATAATACCATTATGGACAACATGCTTAATCTTGAGATGCTTTACTGGGCATCGAAAAATGGAGGGAATAAGGAACTTTATAATATTGCTACAAAACACGCTGAAACCACGATGAAGAACCATTTCCGTCCTGATAACAGCAGCTATCATGTAGCAGTTTATGATACCATAAACGGTGAATTTATTAAAGGAGTAACGCACCAGGGATATGCTGACAATACGATGTGGGCACGTGGTCAGGCATGGGCTATTTATGGCTACACTGTTGTGTATAGAGAAACAGGAGATAAAAAATTCTTGCGTTTTGTAGAGGGTGTTGCAGATAAATACTTGGATAACTTGCCGGAAAATGAATACGTCCCTTTTTGGGATTTCAATGCTCCGAACATCCCCAATGAGCCTAAGGATGCCTCGTCAGCAGCTATTACAGCGTCGGCGCTTTTAGAGCTATCTCAGTTGGAAGATGATGAAATAAGAGCGTCCAAATACAAACAAGCCGCAACCAATATGCTCATTGAACTGTCAAGCGACAAATTTCAAAGTGGAGAAAGCAAGCCTTCTTTTTTGCTCCATTCTACCGGACATTGGCCTAACAAGTCGGAAGTGGATGCCTCAATAAATTATGCTGATTACTATTATATTGAAGCTTTGACAAGGTTCAAAAAATATAATTCAGATAATTAAAGTAAACCCTGCGTAAACCATCACATCATTCCTTGTTCGACTTTTATATTTTTATCATGACCTTCTAAAATATATTCATACACAATTTGAACTAGGTAACGAATAGTCCAAATAAGAAATTCTAATTCCTGAGGTCACTCACTATCATCTTATTACCATTATGCATTGGTAAAAGAGATCGGTTTCAATTCAGATTAAAAACATAGAAATAATTTCGAAAACTGAATATCAATATTTTTTGACACTTATTTTTTATTGCAATACATTTCTGATTTCCAGCAAAGTAACAATTTCTTTTTTGTGTCAATAAATTTTAGCATTTATTAGCTCAATCGAAATTTGTGCAAGCTCACAACTATAAATATATTTGATTGTCGAAAGATAAAATTATAAAAATGATGAAATACACGTATCCTGAATAAGTACCGGAGAGTCTATGTTTATCATGAAAAGCAATGAATTTCTCAAATCAAGTGCAAGATAAAGCGGAAAATCATCAATTACATTACCTGAAAAATAAGAATTTATTTACTTATGTCAGAATCAGATACAAGCATAAACTTATTTAAAATTATTATTTGGAGTTATTATTTAATTATTTAAATTTTACAATCATGAAAAAAACTACATTTTTAATGATTCTTGCAGTCATATTTGCAAGTAATCTTGTGGTACAGTCTTCGGCTCAAGATGCTGTACATGGTATAAACGGATACTATGCGTATACCGCAAAACAACTGGAGAGTGAGAATATAATGGAGCTTGATAACAACGGAAAGAAACTTGCCGCATGGTCATCTGCGATGTCTTATGAGAATGGATATTTAAAGGTGCAAATGGGGGTCAATAATGTAGAACTAAAAAACGATGGAGATACCCGGTATTTTGATTTCAGGACAGGAATAAGATTGAAAGAGAGTGTAGCCGGGCAAGGTAATTTGACTATCACAAAAGAATATCCGGTTGTTGCATTCAAGTTCAGTATGCCCTTTAACAACGAAAGAGTGAGTGGACATGATTATATGGAGCCTGAGTTCCGTTGGTATAATCCCGTAACGGGAGCAAAAGAAAGAATTCCACTGGGAGGTTTAGACAATAATGGTCGTAAACGGTTAGTTGAACAGTATCTTTATTTGAGGGATGTAAACGGGAAAGATTCCCTAAAATTCAATACCCGGATTCTCAGTAATGGGGACACCACGATGTGGGCTTACCGGGTGGATGATCCCTTGGCAGAAGTAGTTTACTTTTTAGACTTTTCAGAAGTTTTTCTATTGGAAGACTATCAGGAATACGATAGGTTCAAAACCAGTGGTTTTTCTTTTGGTTTCTTTGCCAGGGCAGATACTCTTAAGACCACGGCGGTTTACGGAGATGCTGAAAATCCGACAAAGATAACCGGTTATACAGCATCAGAAGAAACCAAATCAAAGGATGAACTGCCTACTTATTATTTCAAATGGCTACGTACATTTAAAAGCAAGGAGGAATTCAAAGAGTTTGTGTCTTATAACAATGGCGATGGAAATGATCCTCGTACAGACAATCAATTGTTGTTAAATACACGACTTTACCATGCCAATGAGTTTTTAACAAACTATAAGTTTGCCGACGAATCAGTAAAAACTCCTTTCCAATCAAGTTTCGATGAAGCAACTGCTATTTATCAGTCAACACCTCCCAATGACGATAAGGAATCGGCCGAATACAAAGCCTGGGATCAACAGGTCCTTGATGCCATAGATGATTTGAATGAAGCCCAATCTTTATTTTTGAGTACAATAGCATTAACTATTGACGATTATTATAATACGATAAAAACTGCCGACGAGTCGTATGGAATTATTTTAGGCGCAGAAACAACCATCGGAAGTCTGTCCGGTCGTCCGCTTACTGTTGGTGCTGCTGATGTAGCTACCGGATTTGTATTCAATGAAATTGGTGAAATAAACGGACAGAGAGCTTATAAGTTAATTACTTCCGAGGGAACGGTAGTAGTTGCTGACGACAAAACTTTGATGCTGGTTGCTCCGGGTCAGGAGACTGCCAATAATACAGCCAGTTTCGTATTCTCCAACAGAGCCGACAATGAATATCCTAGTTTTGACATGAAAGTAGGGTCGAAATTTTACTATGTAGGAGATGATAACACATTGAAAATGATTGATGCTCTCCCGGATGCAGACGCTCTTGACGAATTATATTCTTATTTGTTTATTGTTTCTGAAGGTGTTTATGATAACAGTGGCAATGAGTCGGCAACGAATCCTGACTTTTTGTTCTCCGGTTGGGAATTCGATGCAGATTCCAAGACCATAGACAACGAACGCCTGACTTTACCGGAAGCTGAAAGAACTCGTTATGACGGTTGGGGTCAACAACGTTGGAGAATGTATACCACATTTACAGTGGAAGATGTTGATGGAGCCAGCTGTTTAGCCATGCGCGCTGCACCCACATATTACGATGCTCTTGATGCAGCACGGGCCACTCCTCTTACAACATCGTTTCCGGTAGGTGTAGCGATGGCCCGGGAGCATGGAGTCTATTCCACCGATGTTCAGCGTGATCCTGATGGAGGTGTCCGTGACTCTACCTATATAGTTTATTTTAATGCCTACACCCGTCGTTATCTTGCTATGAAGTGGGGGTCTCCATCACCTGATGTTACACTTGATATACTTACTTTCTATCTTCCTCAGGATAAGGGAAATCTTGTAGTTACCGCTAATAATATTGCCGGACAGAAGGGTGATGTGATCTATTGGGATATACTTAAATTAGGTGCCCCGTATGGAGATAAAGGATACCCGGCTCAATTTATCTCTTTCGGCAATGTACAATCTCCGGATGATGTTGTTTATTTGGATTGGGTACGCACTTATTCCAGTGTTGATGAAATACCTGAAGAAACCTTCTCTTTCGGAGGAAGTGGTGTTAATACATTGAATGACAACAGTGCTGTTCAGATTTTTTCACCGGCATCCGGAATGATCGAGATCAAGTGTAATACTGCTAAAGCATCGACTGTTACTGTTTATTCTGTCAATGGGTCAATCGTTGCTCAACAGAGTTTTAATTCTACGGTAACTATACCGGTGAATCAAGCAGGTTTTTACATTGTTAGTGTATCATCTGACAACCAAAAACACATCGGTAAAATTATTGTTCGATAATTAAACTCTCAGAATAACATCGAGGGTGTATCAAAAATTAATTATTCGTCGCTGAGAGGATTGCTTAAAATCATGCTTAGGCTCAGCACGGATAAAGGGACATCCAGGCAGTTTTTGATATGCCCTCGTTTTTTTAAATGCCTCTTTTTACCTCTTATCTAATTTTTTGACAAAACATTAATAAAATGAATAAAATACCACAAAAGCTATGCGTTCTCTTGCTGATTAGTCTCTTTTGGGGATGCCTTGACTCGGATGATGTTGGTGATAACTTTGTCACTTTTGAGGGAAAAGTTATTTCAACTTATTTGGAAGAAAATCCTGAAATTTTCTCCGATTTCACAGAGATGTTGATAAAGGTAGAGGCCTTTGAATTATTGAAATCGTATGGGAAATATACCTGTTTTATTCCGACCAATGAAGCGGTGCAGAATTATTATACTCAGCGAAATACTTCGTTAGAGAACCTGACCAAAAAAGAACTTAAAGAACTTGTTTTCTATCACCTGATTGATGGAGAAAAAAACAAATCGAAAAATTATTTTTCTCGTGATTTTATTATTGGTTCTATTGATACGCAGAATATGGTTGGACGCTATATTTATACCAGTTTTGAGCCTCAATCAGCATCTTGGATCGTTAATAATAGTGCAACAATTATTCAATCCGATATGGAACTGAGTAATGGTGTTGTACATGTGGTGGATAAAGTTTTAGAGGGGAATAATGATTTGTTGCCCGATATGTTAAAAGCTAATAAGCGTTTTTCAATTTTCTCTGCAGCATTAGAGGCTACAGGCCTGAGGGAAATTATGTTACTGATTGACGATCCGAGTTATGTAGCACCCCTCACACTTCCTAATGGAAGTCCAATCACAGACAGGGAACATTATCCTAAAAGTAAAGTATACGGCTTTACAATTCTTGCCGAGAGTGATAGTATTATGAAATTACGGGAGGGTATTACTGATTTAGACGGATTACGCCAATTTGCCAAAGAAGTATATCCGGATTATACCGATGAGGATGAGACAAGTCAAGGAAACAGTTTGAATCGTTTCGTGGCATATCATATCATTCCGGCAAAGATACGAAGTAATCGTTTTGTATTAACTTATGGTTATATTTCGGAATTCGAGTGGTTTGACAGCCAGCGCAAACAAGAAATTTGTTATGATGGGAGATACACGATTGAACAGTACCACATACCTATCGCAGGTGATGCCTTGATCCATTTTCAAAAAGGCAATATCATTAATACCGACCGAAATGTATTTATGGAAAACTTGACATCTTCAGACGAAGTAATACGAATCCTGACGATGGAAAGTGATCTGGATTGTCAGAACGGGATATTACATTCTCTCAACAATATGTTAGTCTACGATAAGTATGTGATTGAAACCGTATTGCATCGCCGTATCCGTATGGACTTTTCAACGTTTTTGCCTGAGTTGATCAATAATGACGTGATTGCTTACGCAAATAAATATAATCAATGGCATCGGATAATTCCCGATGATTATTGTGCAAAGCTGAAGTTCAAGGAGAAACGTCCCAAAGTGTATATGAAATATATGGCTCCTAATGTACACCCTTACCTGCATGGAGATGAAATTATGAGCTATGGTTTTAGCGATGTGACATTTACCATCGGACCAGTTCCACCGGGAACCTATGAAGTTCGTTTTGGGTACCATTCAAGTCCGGGCACTCGAGGAATAACACAGATTTATTTAGATGGCGTTCCTTGTGGGGTTCCTTTGGATATGCGTTTAACAAATACAGCAGCAGATATTGGATGGGAAATAGATTATCATACTGTTTCTCTTATGGGAGAAAGTGGTGGGAACCCTGATGATCCTTACGGGTATGAAAATGATAAGAGTCTTCGAAATCGGAATTTTATGAAAGCACCCGACTCGTACACCGGGACTGTTTTTTATCAAAATACTGATAATAGGCTTTACACAGCCCGACAGGCAAACAATGATACACGCTATATCGTAAAACGAAATCATAATCATTTAGGGGGAACAATGGAGATGAGATTCGTCCAAATGTTGGATGGAGACTGTCTTTATGATTATGTGGAGTTCATGCCGGTTGACCTGATAGAGGATGAAGATACACATTAAGTATGTAATCATTAAATGAGGACAAAATGGTGAATATTAAGAATTTAATAAAAATAGCTTTGCTTTCTCTGCCTATTTATTGTCTTTTCTTTTCTTGTTCCGACAAGTTCGATGAATGGGAAAACCATGAACCTGATTGGCTGGGAGAAAATATTTATGACTATTTGAAATCAAGAGGAGATTGCAATTACTACGTTCGTTTAATAGAAGATTGCGGATATAAAGAAACCATGCAGCGTACAGGTAGTAATACACTCTTTTTTTCCAGTGATGCAGCATTCGAACGCTTTTTTCAGAACAACGCAAGTGGAATCAAAAGTTATGAAGAATTTTCCGATGTTTTTAAAAACATGCTGCTTAGATTAAGCATGTTAAATAATGCCTATTTAATAGATCGTTTGTCGTACAATGAAAAAGGAAGTTTGGCCTTTCGAAGAACTACGTATTTGCAACCAACGGATACAATCCCACTTGTAAATTGGTCAGAACTCCCCAAGAATCCTTACTTTTCAAAATTTTCAGGGGAAGATATTTTCCTATTACAAGATCACACGCAATGGACATTAGTCCAGTTTTTTCCAAGTATATTAAAAGGCAAGAATATTTCAGATGAAGATTTCGCCTTTATTACCGGAGAGATAAGGGAAGAAAATGATGCATTCCTCTATAACTCCCGTATTATAGCCCGTGATATTGTTTGTAAAAACGGATATTTACATGAGATGGATGAGTTATTACTTCCACCTGATAATATGGCTCAATATATACGGAAAAATAAAGAGGTTAGCATTTTTAATAGTTTAATGGATCGTTTTGCTTATCCGGTTCCCTATAGTTTTTCAGAGCTTACGGGAGATACAATTTTTTCACTCCGTTATTTTAATAGTTCAACCGTAATGCCACTTACTACAGATGGGTCAGGGAAATTATCCGAAGGGTTGCTTTACTATGACCCGGGATGGAATAAATTCCAGGCAACAGTAAATTCACCTCAACAGGAAATGTGGGAAACTGATATGGGTGCAATGTTAGTTCCAACAAATGAGGCCATGCAAGCCTATTTTTCTCCCGGAGGAGAGGGAGAAGAAATATATAATGCTTTTGGCGGGTCATGGGATAATGTTCCGACCTCTATCGTTGCGGATATAATTGCAAACCATCAACGCTATTCTTTTATAAATTCACTTCCAAGTCGATTCAGTTCAATGAAAGATGAAGCGGGTTATGACATAACAATAAACAAAGACGAAGATATAAAAGAGACATTCATTGCTCGTAATGGATTGATCTATGTGGTAAATAAAGTTTTCCCACCTTTAGACTACAGGACTGTGATGGGTCCGGTGAAGGTAGACCAGGATACTCGCATATTTAATTTGGCTATTGGTGATTCCTATTGTCAGTTTAAATATTATTTAAGATCGATACAAAACTTATTTCAGTTCTTTGTTACTCCCGATTTAAGCATGATTGATTACTTAGATCCTGTATCACTGGGATATACTGACGATAAAAAAGCCCGGTGGAGATTTGCTATAAACGAAAGTGGTAATATAATCGCAAGAAGATATAATGCTATAACCGGGGAAAGACTAACGGGTTCGGATTCAATTGTGACTGAAAAGAACATTATTAAAAATCGTCTGGAGGACATTCTAAATCAACAAACTATTATTGGAACAATTAACCATGGTCAGGAATACTACATTACTAAAGGAGGAGCTCCTCTGAGAGTAAAGGGAAATAGCGTGGGAAACCTTGTAGTTGGAGGAGGAAATATTGAGCAAGATAAGGAGCTTCAGATAATAAAAACGTATGAAAATAAAAGTAACGGCTCTACTTATTACCTCAGCGGAATAGTGGAAAGCGCAACGGTTTCAGTTTATAGAACATTAGCCAATCATACTGAATTTAGCGAGTTTTTCCGTCTGTGTAATGCTTCCTGGCCGGAAGGGGCTGATATGGATATATTTACCAATCTTACCACTGATCGGAAACGTGCACTAGATTCTAAAGTTAAATTTTTTGACCTGTTTAACTATACTATTTATGTTCCAACCAATCAAGCAATTCAAAATGCCATTACATCCGGAATTATTCCCGATCCGGATAAAATAAGTGAATTGGCCGGAGGAGATTTGGAAATAGAATATGAATTGTATGATAAATTAAGACGTTTTCTACGTTATCATTTTCAAGATAATTCAGTCTTCATTAAAGGTGAGATCTTGAATAAAGCTGAGTATAAAACAGCAACAATCAATAATAAGGAGCATTATGACCCGAACTACCCATTAAATAAGTTTTTTCCAATAAGAGTTACACATGATGGTGACAATATTACTTTGTACACTCACAAAGGAGGGACTGCTAAAGTAATAAAAGATAATAATCTATATAACCTAATAGCCAGAGACATTGTTGTAAATCACAGTTCAACGATCAATGCTACACAAATCGAAACTTCCTCTTGGGTTGTGATTCATCAGGTTGACGATGTGCTTTTGTGTGAATAATTTTAATGCTTATTGAAATTGAAATATGAAAAAAATTATAAATAAAACAATTGTACTCACAACTCTGCTATTGATATACTGTCCCCTGTTTGCACAGATTGACAATGTTGTAAGTGGGAGAGTAACTTCTATGGTTGATAACGAGGTTTTGATAGGTGTTTCTGTAACGGAGATAGATGCCACGAATAGAGTTATTGGCGGAACTGTAACTGACCTGAATGGTGATTACGTATTACACATGAAAAACAGAGCCAATAAAATAGAGTTTTCTTATATGGGCTATAAACCTCAATCTGTTAAAATTACAAACTCTTTAAAAATCAATATTAAACTTGTCGAGGATGAAAAAATGCTTGAAGAGGTTCTTATAACAGGTCGTACTCAGGTATATGACGGGGGATTGAGTGTTAAACAACGAGAAATTAGTATGGCCATATCAAAAATTGAAGCCAAAGAATTTGAGAATATTTCGGTCTCTTCTGTCGATGAAGCTTTACAGGGTCGTATAGCCGGACTTGACATTGTGAGTTCGGGTTCTCCCGGGACCGGATCGGCGATGCGTATCCGTGGAGTGACGTCTATTACGGGTAATTCACAGCCATTGGTAGTCGTAAATAATATTCCGTTCAGTGGTGAGATGGCTTCTGATTTTGATTTTACGACAGCAAATGAGGATCAGTATGCCGAACTGTTGAATGTAAATGTGGATGATATCCAGGAAATAGTGGTATTAAAAGATGCTGCCTCCACAGCTATGTGGGGTTCTCGGGGTGCTAATGGGGTTTTGATGATCACTACAAAAAAAGGAGCAAAAGGAAGAACAAGGGTACAATATTCATATAGGCTATCGGGCAAAACTCAACCTGCCGGAATGACTATGCTTTCCGGTGATGATTATACCATGTTGATGAAGCAAGCTAATTTTAATAGAACATTGGCAGGTAATGAGACTCCCCGACTTGTTCCTGAGTATAATTATGATACTTCTTTTCCTGAATATCACAACTTTAATAAAAATACAGATTGGGTAAGTGCAGTTACACAAACAGGTTGGACTCATGATCATTATCTAACCATAAGTGGAGGTGGGGAAAGAGCCCGGTTTCGCGTTTCCGGAGGGTACTTTGATGAAACAGGTACAGTTATCGGACAAGATATGAAACGCTATTCCTTTCGTTCTGATTTGAATTACTATATTTCTGACCGGTTAAGAATTGATTCGGAGTTTCAGTTTACCCAGTCAACAACAAACCGGGATTATACTGATGGTACTTTTAGAGAGTCCATTTTGGATATCGCATATAGAAAGATGCCCAATGTCAGCATTTTAAAATTCACTCAAGATGGAATGATGACTCAAGATTATTACAATATTCGTTCTGATTCTGATTTGGATGCCGGACAAAAAAACTTATTAAACCCTGTAGCTTTAGCTAATTTAGCCGAAAATCAAGTGAAAAATACGACTATCTTACCAACAATGAGATTATCGTATGACATCATCGAGCCAACATTCTCGTCTTCTTTTCGTTATTCCGGCTATGTTTCATTGGATGTAAGAAACTCAGAAACCAATAAGTTTTTACCAGGAGAGGTCTCTAATCTTTCATGGGATAATTCAAGTGTGAATTATGCGACGGGAGTTTCTACAGAAAAACAGTCTGTGATGACAGAAAATAAATTGACATACATTACTTCGTTCGAGGACAAACATAGTATTCAGGCTTATTTAGCCGTCAATAGTTCCACAAGTCAATCAAATGGTCAAACGATTGAATCGTATGGGCACCCCGGAAGCAATCTTTCTTCTCCAACCTCTGAAGCGTATATGAGAAACTTTGAAAACCACTTTGATAAAGATAGGTCTATTAGCGCATTAGCCAGAGCTCATTATGTGTATCTGGGGCGTTATATAGTAGATGTCAATATGCGGATGGATGGCTCAACGAAGTTTGGTCCGAATAATCGTTATGGCTTCTTTCCCGGAATCTCAGCCAAGTGGATAATTTCTGACGAGATGTTTATGAGTAGTTTTTCTGAATGGTTGACTTTATTCGCAATTCGTCCCAGTTGGGGAGTTTCCGGCAATCAACCCGGAGCCAATTATCTTTATCATAGTAGATATACTCCTGATAATGTTGGCTACATGGAAATGTCAGGAACTTATCCCAATTCAATTAAAATTTCTAATTTGCGCTGGGAAAAAGTAAAATCACTCAACTTGGGTTCTGATTTGGAACTGTGGGAAGGCATGTTTGCTGCTTCGTTTGATTATTATAAAAAACGTACAACAGATATGTTATTCCGAAGTATGGATATACCTACTACTACCGGATTTTCTCAAATATCCTATAAAAATGCAGGAACAATGGATAATGAAGGTTGGGATTTGGAACTTTTTTGTAACAGATTATTACAAACGAGTAATTTTTCGATGGACTTTTCCTTAGTTTTTGGTCGGTCAAAGAATACAATTATTGAATTGGATCCGTTGATTTTAGCCAAATACAATGACCCTGGATCAAGTGTAGATAATGGAAGATATCTTTCCCGGTTACAAGAAGGAAATTCATATGGATCTATCTACGGGTTTCGCTATAAAGGTGTTTACCAATACAGCTATAATAATTATAAAGCAGGAGAAAGAGAAAATGCGCCGGTCGCACGCGATGCCAATGGTAATGTAATGCATGACAATAATGGCGTGGCCAAACCCGTGTATTATAAATATGCGTCAACCAAATATCAGTTTCAAGGGGGTGATGTGATTTATGAAGACATTAATAATGATGGTTCTATCGACGAATATGATATTGTTTATCTTGGAAATTCAAATCCTAAACTGACTGGAGGTTTTGGAACCGTTGTGCGTTATGGAAATCAAGATGCATCGAAATTTGGTAGTTTCTCTGCTAATTTATTTTTTAATTTTCGCTATGGGAATAAGATTGTAAACAGGGCACGCATGAACGCTGAAAACATGTACACCGACAACAATCAAACTACGACAACGAATTGGCGATGGAGAAAAGAAGGTGATATAACAGAAGTCCCCCGTGCCGTTTATAATCAAGCCTATAATTGGCTGCCCAGCGATCGCTATGTAGAGGATGGTTCTTTTCTGCGTCTGAAGTATCTGACAGTTCGATATTCATTTCCTAAACACTGGATTACCCTGGTGGGATTATCTCAGACCAGCCTTTACCTAACAATTAATAATGTGTTTTGCTTAACTAAATATTCAGGGGTCGATCCTGAAGTAGGGTATGGTAATTTTGGAGTATCAACGGATAATTCATCGACGCCAAGGGCTAAGAGTTGGACTTTTGGTATTAATACAACATTTTAATGATAATTGACATGAAAAATAGATTAACTTATATTGTTCTCTTAATAATTTTATCTATTTCATTTCCCTCTTGTGATGATTGGCTAAGTATAAAACCGGAAGGAGATATCGTTGAAGATGATTTTTGGCAATCAGAAGCAGACGTGAAAGGCATGGTTATGTCGGCATATCGCTTCCTGTCGTCAGCCAATACAATGAACCGGATAGTAATATGGGGAGAATTTCGATCTGACAATATTTCGCTTGAAAGTTCTGCCAGCAATGATGAAAGAAATATTTTCAATGTAAATATTTTGCCTGCAAATGGGCTTACATCTTGGGGTGATTTTTACAAGGTAATAAATATTTGTAACTTGATTCTTGAAAAGGCTCCTGCTGTAAGAGAACGTGATTTGGATTTCTCTGAAAATTCTTTAAATAACTATTTAGCTGAAGCTTTGACTATTCGTTCTCTCTGCTTCTTCTATTTGGTTAGAGTTTATGGGCGTGTTCCTTTGGTATTGGAGGCAACAATTTCCGAAAATCAAAATATGGATTGTAGACAATCGGATGAAAGCGTTGTTCTGGAACAAATTATTAAAGATCTGATTTTAGCCGAAGAATATGCAGCTATTCAATGGGAATCAAACGCCTTGACAAAAGGGAGAGTTACTCGCAATGCTGTAAGAGCCTTATTAGCTGATGTGTATTTGTGGAATATGCAGTACGACGAATGTATAAATGCTTGTGATAGAATTCTGGATGATAAGTCTGCAATGCTTGAGTTGGTTGACGGGAAAACTATGTTTTCTGATGTTTTTGGACAAGGAAATTCAACTGAGAGTATTTTTGAACTCAATTTTTCAATAAACGGACAACGAAATGATGCGACTGCAAGTCTGTATGGAAATCCTCAAAAAAATAGAAGTCCGCATGTAAAGGCTTCTCCGGGATTATATAATTCTTACAAGACCGTCGATCAATTGGATATTAGGGGTAAAGATTTTCTTGGAAGTTCCAACCGGGGATACAGAATATATAAATATGAAGCCGTTTCTTCTCTTTCTGATTTTTCGGAAGAAGCTTCTTTCCCTCAAGGGTATTACAGATCCGCTTCATCTACTTCTAATTGGATTTTTTACCGTTTACCCGATATCTATCTCATAAAAGCAGAGGCTTTGTCTGAAAAAGAAGGAGCTTCAGAAACTGATTATAGAGAGGCCCTAGCCCTGGTAAATCTTGTTTATGAACGAGCTACCCTCAACAATGATTCTTATTTATTTGATAATTATTCTTCCGGGGTAGCAATTAAAAAATTGATATTGGAAGAAAGAAGAAGGGAATTTGCTTTTGAAGGGAAACGCTGGTTTGATTTATTACGAAAAGTACGTAAAGAAGAAAGTACTATTGATACCTGGAATATTTTGGCCCTCAATTATGAAGAAAATGTAGAATTAATACGAGCTAAATTGTCTAACAAGAACGCATGGTACCTTCCGGTTAATCAAAATGAAATGTCGCTTAATCCAAACCTGGTACAAAACCCGTTTTATCAGGTGTCAGGGTATTAATAAAAATAATGATTATGATACAAATAAAAAATATAACCAGATATATTGTTGCTTACTCTCTGTGCATCTTCCTGTTTTTAGCATGTCAGGATAAGTATTGGGACGATCATTACAATCCTAATAATGAATTTAATGAAAAAACATTACTTCAATTGGTAGAGGGAGAGCCCAATTTATCAAAATTCAACACAATGTTGAAAGAAGCACAAATGGATTCTATCTTGATGACATCACAATCTTTCACCATATGGGCGCCAACTAATGAAGCTTTAGAAGCCTATACATCTTCTGATAAAGAAATGGCAACACAAGTTGTAAAGAATCACATCGCCCGTTTTGTTTATTCTCCTGCAGATTTGGATGGTGAAAATGCCATTCGAATAAAAATGTTGAATAACAAATATCAAAATTATACCCGACGTGCTGATGGTATATATATGGCAAATACAAAAGTTATTTCAAAAACCCGAATAGCTTCAAATGGTGTGCTTCAAGTAGTCGATAATCTTTTTGAATTAAATCCCAGTCTGTGGGAAATCATGATTGAGGGGGAGAATACGGACTCAATAGCGAAATATCTCACGGCTTTTGACGAATATATTTTCGATCCGGTTGCAAGTACGCCTATCGGAACAGATGAACTAGGACAAAGTATTTACGATTCCGTGTTTATTCATCGAAACAAATGGCTCTCTCTCTTTGGTAGAATTGAGAAAGAAGATAGTGTTTATATGGCTATAATACCTACCAATTCCGCTTGGAATGAAGCTTTCACAAGAATTAATCCTTATTTTAGAACTATTGGTGAAATGCTTGAAGAAACAATAAATCAGTCAACTTATATTACTACTCGCGAGTATTTGATGGGGGATGAAATAGCTGATTCTTTGCAATTCAACCATACGCGAGAAACGATTGCTCAAGATTTAATATTCCGGCAAAAATCAGATAATATCCCGAATGACTCTCTTATTTCAAGTAATGGGAATGTGTTTTATGATCCGGGTTATTTATTTTCTGACGCAACTTACACCAATGCCAGTAATGGTTGGGCTTATATGACAGATAAATTATTACATAAACCAAAAGAATCCTGGCACAAAAGAATCGAATTAGAAGCAGATCAGTGTTTATCTCGTTTCAGATATGCCACAGTTGTTACCCGAAATGTAAAAGAGGATGGAAATTATTTTCACCAGGTCTCGGGAGCAAAATTTTTGGAGATAAGTAATACAAGCACTAATCCCAATATGCAACCTTATGCTATCTTTAATATCCCGAATACTTTGGCTGCTAAATATGATATCTATTGTACGTTCGTACCCTTGGAGTCTTACGAGGTAGGGAAAGCAGATACAACTAAGGTACGGTTTACGCTGAATTATGTTCATGAAGATGGAAAGATGCACGAAGATCCTGTGATTTCAAAAGATCCCATTAGTGGAGAAGTGTATACAACTAATCCACGCGGCATGACTAAACTTTTGGTAGCTAAAGGATTTAAATTTCCATTTGCCAACTTCACAAATTCTCGTTTCGAAGAAAAAACTCAGCGGATAAATGTTTTGTTAAAGGTACAAACTAATGTGTCCAATACCGAAACTAGTAAATATAATAGGATATTGCGAATTGACCGATTGATTTTGGAACCTGTAAATGAATAATAGAGGTAGTTATGAGAAAAATAATTTACAACACACTTGTGAGCTTCTTATTTGCTTTCTTGTTGCATTCAACAGTTGTGGCACAAGAGACGGTCGAGGTAAAATTGATTGCTAAGTCATTTCCTTTGGAGGTGACAGGAACTGTTGAAGATGCGGTGAGTGGAGTTCCTTTACACGGCGTAAGAATTGAAGTAAAAGGTATATCTTCCGCAATAACCAATGAAAAAGGGGAATATAAAATAGGTGTTCCTTATAATTCGGCTGTTTTATCTGTCTATTTTGATGGATATCAAGAACGACAGATCCCTGTTCGTGGAGAAACAGTGAAAAACATTTTACTTTTTCACGAAGTGTTTTCCTCCCTAAAAGAAAAAAGGGAAGCATCTATCTTAACTCCGGCATTGGTTATTGATGACGAGATTCAGACTCGTTTCGCAGATGATATTCGTACCATATCTCGTTCTGCATCACCAGCTGTCGGAGCCAACATGTTTGTTCGTGGATTCAACACATTAAACACAAATACACAGCCACTGGTTGTCCTCGATGGAACAGTTTGGGATAATTCCGTCGGTTATGGTTCCGTTTTCTCCGGATTTTATATGAATCCATTGGCAAGTATTGATGCTATGGATATCGAATCTATCGAAGTGATTAAAAATGCTTCTTCTATTTATGGTAGTAAGGGAGCAAACGGAGTTATTTTGATTAAAACAATCCGTAGCAGGACAGAAGTAACTAAAATCTCGTTCGATGCTATGTTTGGCTCTAATTTAAAACCGAAGTTTCTGCCGGTTATGGATGCTTCTCAATACCGTACATATGCAAGTGAGATTATGAAGGGCATAACTTCAGAAGATTTTATCGAACAAGCAGAAAATACTTTCTTGAACGTTGATCCGTCAAAGTTAAATTATTCCACATACCACAATGAAAACAATTGGTCAGATGATATTTTTCGTGTAGGCAATACTCAACGATATAATTTCAATGTGAAGGGAGGTGACGATATAGCCAAGTACGCTGTTTCACTTGGATATGCAAGTGCACTCTCACCAATTAAAGAAACTGATTACAGCCGGTTAAACACACGAATCAATTCTGATATCAATCTCTCCAAAGTCATTAAACTTGGAACGGATATTTATTTTACCCGGCAGTCCAGAAAATTATTTGATGACGGAACCGAGGAGCGGACTTCCCCAAGCTTTCTGTCACAGATAAAATCTCCTTTCCTTGTCGGTTACAACTATACAGCTTTGGGTGATAAACTGACTAATAATTTGGCTGACAGTGATGTGCTGGGAATCTCAAATCCTTTGGCAATACTCGATCTGGCTAAAGGAAAAAATCAACAGTATAAATTAGGAATAAGCATTTTTGGTGACTGGCAGATATTAAATTATTTAAAGCTGAATGCCCGTTTTAGTTCCGCATTAGAGAACACGAAAGAACATTATTTTATACCAATGAAGGGAGTTCAGGGCTATTACAATGAACGGCATCGGTATATTGAAAATACAATAAAAAATAAGTCTTTCAGTCAGCTCTCACTCTTTGGAGAAATGAGTATCGCCTATGGCAAAGTATTTTTAGATAAGCATAATTTAAGCGCTTCAGCCGGTATGCGGATTTATTCGAATTCGTTGGAATATACGTTCGGTGAAGGACATAATTCAGGTGATGACAAGAAAACCAATCTGTCAAACAGCTTAGCATATAAAAAGTTGGAAGGAGCGGACGATGATTGGAATTCAGCTTCTCTATTCATGAATGTTCATTATTTGTTTCAGGAGAAATACGATTTATGGTCAACTTTTGCAATGGATGCCTCCTCTCGTTTTGGAAATGAGACAAAGGACGGATTCCGGATGTTAGGAGGTTCCTGGGGGATATTCCCTTCTGTAGGAGCAGCCTGGACCATTTCCAGTGAGCCTTTTATGAAGTCGCTACCTTTTGTTTCTCTGTTACGCGTATTTGCCGACTATGGATTAACAGGAAATGATGCTATCGGAAATTTATACCGATATTCCTATTTGCGACCAATCAATTATTATGGTGTGGCTACAGGTTTACAGATTGATAACCTCGGTAATGAAACCTTGCAGTGGGAAACGACAACAAAATCTAGCTTAGGGGCTGAAATTGGTTTGTGGAATGATCGAATCCGGCTTTCAGGTGATATTTATAAACATCAAACAAAAAACTTGTTGACAGTGAAAGAAGCACATCGGGCAACGGGTCGTTCGTATTATTGGAGTAATGATGGGGAACTACAAAACACAGGCTTTTCACTGGGTGTAGGACTTAAACTGGTAAACTTAAAAGATTTGAAATGGAGTCTGGAGGCAACTGCGGCCCATTATAAAAATAAAATAACAGCATTGCCCGATGGTGACTACGTTACCTCTGTTCTTGGAGGTGAAATACTCACTTCTGTAAACAATCCTGCAGGTCTTTTCTACGGTTATAAAACTCATGGTGTTTTTGCTTCGAATGAATTGGCCAAAGCAGCTTATCAAGGAGTAGGACTGAAAAAACAAAATGAAGATGCATCTTATTCATATTTTATGGCAGGGGATATTCATTTTGAGGATCTTGACGGGAACGGAATTATCGATGAAAAGGACCGCCAGATAATTGGAGATCCAAATCCACTTCTGACGGGTTCCTTGTTGAATAGTTTCTCAGTGTGGCTCTTTTCCTTGAATGTCCACTTCACCTATTCGATAGGTAACGATGTGTACAACCATCATCGTATGTTGCTGGAAGGCGGAAATAGTTTCTTCAACCAAAGCATGAGTCTGCTGAATCGATGGAAAGCTGAAGGACAAATAACTGATGTTCCAAAAATCACTTATGGTGATCCCATGCAAAATGCTCGTTTTTCAGACCGATGGATTGAGGATGGTTCATTCCTGAAATTAAAAGAGATACGTTTGATCTGTAATGTTCCGGTTAATGTTTCTTTTTTGAGTGGAATTACTCTTTGGATGTCTGGTACAAATCTTTATACCTGGACCAAATACTTAGGTGTAGATCCGGAAACTTCAATTAGTTCATCAACTCTATATCAAGGAATAGACAATGGTTTATTATCCTATGGACGCTCGTATTATCTTGGAGTGAAAGTCAATTTTTAACCTATAAATAATAAACAGAAAATGAAAAAGTACCTTATTATTATATTTTCAGGAATTTTATTTACATTCAATTCGTGTCACGACTTCTTCGAGTCCGACTCGACTAATGTCAGTATTACTAAAGGTGATACTATTGGAACAGAAAGGGAGGCTCTCTATGCTATGTCGGGAATCTTACAACATTTACAAGTCATCGGTGACAATTGGGTCATTGCCAATGAATTGAGAGGGGATTTGCTAGCCGTAACTCACAATTCATCACAAGATTTGTGGGACATTTACAATTTTGAGGTAGAACCGACCAATTCTTATCTGAATGACAGGGAATTTTATGCGCTTATTAATGATTGTAATTATTTGATTAAATATGTAGATACAACGAAGATTGTCCAAGATGAGAAGATTCTTAAAAGGTATATGTCGGCCACAAAATCTATCCGTGCCTGGGCATATATGCAAATGGCCATGATCTATGGACAAGTATATTATTCCACGGAACCCATATTGGATGCAACACAGGATATGTCGAAGTTACCAAAAATATCTATGGATGTTTTGGTCGATTCTTTATTGGATGATTTATCTCCTTTGAAACCGGTGGATAATACGATTGAACATTTCCCGGGTTATTTTGGAGAAAATACAGAAGATTACTTCATTCCGATAAGATTGGTGCTAGGTGATTTGTATCTATGGAAAAAGGATTATTATAATGCGGCACTAATGTATTATCAACTTATTTTAACCAAGCGATTGGTGCTTAGTTCTTCTTTTCAAAACAAATGGAAAGATAATCAATTTCTGGAATATGGTACATTGACCTGGCGGCAACTTTTTCTCAATAGCGGAGAGGTGGTGTCTAAAATAAGATATACTGACGATTATGCGGAAAGTGTGACCATTTTAAGTAAAATATTCAGCCCTGAATACTATTGGCTTGCTCCTTCTTTGACTGCAATCAGTAATTGGGAATCTCAAACATATGTTGAAACGGCAACAAGGACCACAGCAGGTGATTTAAGGGGACGGATAAATTCTTCTGGTCCAAATAAAAATGCAGGTTCCTATTATTCTGACAATTTGGGATCAAGTACTATAGAAGAGATTCTATATCCTGTAGTAAGCAAGTATGAATTCAATAATAACACAACATACTTATGTCGTGCTTCGCAGGTTTATCTAAAATATGCCGAAGCTGTAAATCGCTTAGGAAAGCATTATCTTGCCTTAGCTGTACTAAAAAAGGGATTGAATAGAGAATCTTTGACCAGTCTGGTTTCCCAGTCTGAGCTCGCAGGTAATGAACCGTTCCTTGATTTTGGACAAAACACCCCATATTTAGCCGATTTGTTTAGCGCGAATAAAGGAATACAAGAAAGAGGTTGTGGAAATGTCGGTTTGCTATCAACATCTATCCCTACGGGTGTTGATACATTAATTTGGGTAGAAGATCAGATTATCATGGAAGCAGCTTTGGAAAATGCATTCGAAGGTAATCGCTTTGTTGACCTGATGCGTGTAGCGAACCATAGGGACGACCCATTGTATCTTGCTAAAATGGTCGCTTCTAAATTCCCTCCGGGACAAAAGGAGGCTATGGAACAAAAACTATCGGATAAGGAAAACTGGTTTTTCCCTGAAAGTGAAATGAAAAATCAATGAAATATAAGTACCATTTAATCACTTAATAAGTAGAAAAAATGAAAAAACTATTTAATACACTATTGTTGCTCTTATTATTGGTTCTACCAATGAATAGTATAGCACAACGGAAATTTATTCATCCCGGTTTGACTTATACTCAAGCTGATTTGGACCGAATGAAAGCTATGGTTCATGCACGTCAAGAGCCTTTTTATTCAACTTATCAAGCAATGCTTAGAGATGGATTTTCCCAAATAGGGAATGGAGACTATGCGGATATAACTCAAATAAAAGAAGGAAAGTTTAATGGAACTATTGGAGCAGACGGTCGCCGTGCTCATGATTTAGCACTGTTGTATCATATTACCGGTAATAAAGCTTATGCAGATGATGCCGTTAAGCGTATTAATCGCTATAATAATTTGACTAATGCCAGTAGTAGGGGAACTGCTCCGCTCGATAACGGGAAGATATACATGTTGATTGAAGCTGCAGAACTATTAAGAGATTACGAGGGTTGGGAAGCGGAAGATCAAGCTGCATTTAAGAAGATGCTGGTTTATCCATTTTATAGTACAACAAAGACAGCCGAGAGTCATAAAAATTTAAATGATGATTTAAATGACGTATCGTTTTATTGGAATATTTATCAATTTGATCCGGGACGTTTTGGAAATCAAGGCCTTTTTGCTGCCCGGGGTTTACTGGCAATGGGCGTCTATCTGGATAACGATACGATATATGATAGAGCATACCGTTATTTGGCCGGATTACCGGCAAGATTGGATGACTATCCCTACAAACCGGGACCGCCAACTCAGGGAACAAAGATCAAAGAATCAGAGTATTCTATCGATTATAACGTTAGCTGGCCATCAACTTTTTCAAGAGATAATCAATACCATTCGGATGAGGTTTTGCAATATTACATCTTTCAAAACGGACAGTGCCAGGAATCCAGTCGTGATCAACCACACACTATGGGTGGACTCGGAAATTATACCGCCATTGCCGAAATAGCCTGGAATCAAGGTGATGATATTTATGGTTGGTTAGATAACCGCATACTGTTGGGCATTGAATATAGCACCCGTTATAATCTTTCTGCCGTACAAACTTATCCCGATCAGCAAATTGCCTGGGAAATCAATGGGTATTCAAAAAACGAAAAAGATTGCACTTTCGAGAATGGGTTGTTTTATCAGGCAGTCTCTCGTTCAAAACGCTGGGAGTCGGTATCGATCAACCCTCAAGGGAGAGGAAGTGCTGTGACGGGGACCGGTGGTTGGAAAACTCAGGCTTTACAACACTATAAGACAAGAGTGGGACTTCCGGAAAAGAATACTCGTTGGTTACAACGCTCCTGGGATTATATGATGAAAACTCATGGCCTTGAAAATTGGGGTGCTGCTCCTAATTGGTATTATGAATGGACCGGTTGGGGAACGCTGACTAAGTACAGAACAGAATGGATGGCCGGAGATCCCGGTTCCTGGAACGAAAAGGTACGGGAGTCTTTTATACCCGTAGCTCCATGCACAATTAAGGCTGTAGACTATGATTACTTTGCCGGAAATGGACAAGGAAGAACCTACAACAATATAGGAACATCAAAATCCACAATCTACAGAACAGATGGAACAGTTGAAATAAGTGCTGATGGTGAAGATTTTGTGCTCACGGATATGCAGGCTAATGAGTGGATGAACTATACTGTTGTTTTCCCCGCATCAGAAGGGAATACTACTGCAGCACTAAAGTCCAAATATAATATCTACGTAACTTACAGAGCATCAGAAGACGGAGCTAAGCTTTTTGCATCTGTGGATAATGGTATAAAGAATGGAAAAGAACTTCAAATGACCACTGCCTGGACCGAACGTTGTTTGGGTACTTTTGAAGTGGAATGTGGTGCCGGGGTAATTCGTATTTATGTGAAAGGTAAAGACAATGTTCTTCAATTGAAAAGCATACGGGTAGAACCACTTGAACTAAATGAATTGGTTACAATCAATTTGACAGAGAAGGCAAAATCGGTTAAAGTATACGATGCTTCGAATAATGATGTCTCAAATTCCTATCAGAATTCGATAATATTTGCTACGGATAAAATTTTTGATGTCCCGATAAATCTGGGACATCAAAAATTTCTTGTTTACGATTTTGGAGAAGAGGGGTTGGATATTAGTAGCATTACTTTCTACAATGATGGGAAAATAATGGATACAAGAGAACAAGCCTTTGTGTTGGGATCGACCGAGGGAGGAACATATAATTCTGCGTGGAATAATTCTGCAAAAAAAGATATTATGCGTACGAATAATACAATTCAAGGAAATTGCCCTATAATAGATAACTCATGGATAACCGAAGGTGGAGCAATTGGCTCTTATAAGGTTGGACCACTAGGCAAATACCGCTACTTTGGCGTGTATAATTGGTCAGCCGCCTGTAATATCTCAGAGGTTGAAGTCCAATCTATCCAGAATACCAAATATTCTGAACCCGACATGGAACCTTCCGCAGAATGGGACGATGAAGATACATCCATTGAAATCAATAAAAAGAATAACACACCATCACTGGCAATAAACGGAAATCAGGTAACTGTGGAAGGAGCAGAATGGATAAAAGTTTATTCGCTAACAGGAGCTTTACAGACTGTTGTCAAAGGTGATTACGTAATCTTACCCTCCGGTTTGTATATCCTGAAAACAATCGTTGACGACTCACTTCAATCTTACAAGGTGCTAATTCAAGCTGAATGAATGTGATCATTATCTGGCAAAAGAGTCGTACGAACAATGCCTTCTTTCATATCATATCCGTTGTTTTTGATTATCTAACCAGCCCGATTTGTTTACTTCTAACCGGATAAAATTAAAAGCATCTATGAGAACCAATCAACAAGGATATGTAAAACAACCACCAATATTTGTTGATAAAAACCAGAAAACGTATCAAAACGTTTTTAATGCACGACGGGTTAATAGTATTAATTATGTGTAATCTCAAAAATCGAAAAAAAATATTTCTCTATATTTTTATAATACTGTGTTGCTTGTCAAAAACGACCCTACAAGCACAAAACGATGTTGTTCACGCATATAAACCATTTATCTTCAGTAATATAGGACCAAGTGGTACGCCCTTTCCTTCACATGTGAGAAATGATGTTGTATCCACACGCTTTAGCGTTAAAGTCTCCGATGTTGATGTGGCTGCCATACGTTACGATAATACTATCAACGGCAACCAGTATAATATGGATGTTGCCCGCTTTGCCTCAAGTAGTCGGACACCTAAAATTGAAATCAGCGTTATAGGTGAAAGCGAAATCAACAGTGTTACCATTCATCCGGTACGTTTTTATCCTCAGGAGTCGTTGACGATCAGTTCCGACCGAAGAAAGTTAACATTTAAAATGGCTGAGAACCTGCCATATGCTATCGTTATCATCAATGGTAATGATCCACAAGATGCCTCCGGTACAAATCCGCAATTAACGTTAATAAATGATCCTTTGGAAGATCCGGAGAAGAAACCTTCGCTTAATGCACCTAATGTGCTTAACTTTAAGACGTTTTCTGAAAATTATTTGCGGGAAAATCCAATTAAGGATACAGTCGGACAGGTGTGTCGTCCTGCCGGCAGTGTTACGGATGCCAGCCTGAATGATGAGAGGCTTTTTACCTGGAATCATGGAGTCGGCCACTTTGTCTCTTACACAAGTAAAATAGTTGCATTCCCAAATTTGAGGGCAAGAGACCGTAACGATCTGTCTGATGCCTTGCAAGCTGCTTTGGAGAAGATTAAAAATACACCGGAGCTCAATACACTGTACATTCCTGCAGGTGTTTATCTCTGGTCGGGTCTAAGGATACACAACTGGAACGGAGATGTCAATAAAGGCGGTAAGCCACTTTTCGTCTATACCGACGAAAACGCACTTATGATAAACCGTCAGAAAGAATGCCGCGAGGCAATCGAGCCGGCGGTCTATATCGCATACTCCAGCTTTGTAACGGTTTCCGGCCGCGGCATGCACGACGGACAGGGATGCCTCTCCTTTTCAACCGATAGGAAAGATGCCAGGAATACTCCGCACCAGGGTGGAGTTGTACTAAAAAAATCCAAAAACATCACTTTCAATGACACTTATTTACGCGACAGTCAGCAGTGGAACTGGGAAACACATGATGTGGAAGATGTTGATTTTAATAATATCAAGGGGCTTTCTCCTTACAATCATGCGTGGCTTGATGGACTTAATCTTTCAAGTGGCAAGAACATAACTGTCAACGGATCCATAACCTTGGGAAATGATGATGTATTTGCTACGGGTCATTACAATCCTTCTAACGAATTTCCTATGCGTACTTATGCAGAGAACAAGTCGATAAACTTAATTAATACAGATGCAAACACTGATGAGATACGCAATACGTTTGCGGCTGCCGGTGTTTACAATAAAGATCGTCTTCATTGGAGCAACGCTGACACTGAAAATATATGTGTTAAAAATGCAATTGGATGGACGCGTATAGCGCACTGTATCCGTGCCGGGCTCAATACTAAAATGGACAATTCTCAAATTGATTCGTGTGACAGAGTGCTAAAAGGTTTCATCTTTGATAATTTTCATGCTGTAGTTGGTAGAAATGCAGGTGGAGATATACGATTCCATAATTACAACGCTTCTAAATGCTGGCCGACTTATGAAAAAATTGTTATTAAAAATAGTTCGTTTTGGAAATCCGGGAATGAATGGGTTCTAATAAATACTACGGCTGACAGCAGTCAGATGATTGAACATTTTGAAATGCAAAATCTCTATTTTGTAAAGCCGATTGAAAATCCCTCCGCAACATTTATTGGTATCAAGAACCTGACTGTTAAGGAATTTTACTTAGGAGGCTATCGTATTTTGAGACGAGAATCTTCGGGCATCTCAGACAATCTGATTCATGTATCAAACTTTACAGACGATTTTATTTTATCAGATCCTCAAATGGATGTGAATCAGTAATATAACCCCATGGTGCATTTATGAAATAATAGTAAAAAAGGTTATTACACGTACGAGTTACATAAAAAAATTAAGTATGAAGACTAAACTATTAACTGCTTTTGCAGCAATCGTATTAACCACAGGGGCATTGGCTCAATCAGTTGATGTAAATATAAAAGGGGAAAAATTTGATCCTTTTTGGAGTAAATGTGTGGGTGCCGGGCGAGCTAATGAAGCTTTGCGTACTAGTTGGATGGAACAAATGGCATTGATAAAAGAGCATTGCGGGTTTGAGTATGTTAGATTCCATGGCTTGTTTCATGATGATATGTATATTTATTTTCCGGGAAAAGATGGTTCCGTTACTTATAATTGGCAATATGTGGACGATGTCTTTGATCGTTTATTAGACATAGGAGTAAAACCTTTTGTTGAATTAGGATTCTTTCCTAAAGCAATGGCTGCCGAAAATAGTAAAGTGCAGTTTGCTAGCGGATGGAGAGCTAACATATCATTAGACAGAAATAACTTTGGCAAATGGCATGATTTGGTGAAGAACTTCACCAAACATTGTGTAGATCGTTATGGAATAGAGGAAGTTATGACCTGGTATTTCGAAGTATGGAACGAACCCAATCTGAACCCTGGCTTCTTTGATGGAACAAAAAGTGATTATTTCCGCTTGTATAAAGAGGCAGCATTGGCAGTGAAAAGTGTTGATACTCGTTTACGTGTAGGAGGACCTTCAACCAGTAACTTTGTGGCAGATAAACGCTATGAAGGAGAAATTTATGATCATAAAAAGTCTTTGTTCTATAAGGACGATGTAATTAATCAGCAGGAATGGGAATCTCCTTGGATGAAAGAATTTCTGGAGTATTGTACAAAAGAGAACCTCCCAATAGACTTTGTTACTACGCACCCCTATCCAACTGATTATGCTTTGGATCCGGAAAGCGGTCGTTCAAGAGGTGCAACACGCTATGTTGATTCGACTAAAGATGATATTATGTGGTTACGTAATCTATTGGCAAAAAGTAAGTACCCGGATGCTGAAATACATCTTACAGAATGGAGTACCAGCCCCAATAGCCGTGATTGTATGCACGATCATCTTCCCCCGGCAGCTTACATAATGAAGGTAAATTTAGACTGTATAGGACTCACTAATTCACTTTCTTATTGGACTTTTACGGATATCTTTGAAGAAAAGGGTGGAGGTGAAACCATTTTCCACGGGGGCTTCGGTATGATTAACTTTCAGGGCATTATAAAGCCTTCTTTTCATGCCTACCGTATGCTTAATCAGTTAGGCGATGAAAAGCTGTTCTATTCGGAACCTCTTTTTGTCAGTCGTTCTTCTAAAACAGACAAAATAGTAGCTGTTGCCTACAATTACCCAAAAGAATATGAGATGACTGTTCCTAAAGCAGGAGATTGTGGCAGATACATGGAAAACGTATCACCCAAATCCTTAAACTTAGAGCTTAGAGGTTTGAAACCTTTTGCTGTTTTCGAGATAGAAACATTAGATAACGAGCATGCCAACGTGATCAGGGATTATGAAACTATGGGAAAACCTCATTCTCCTAGTAGAAAACAAATAGCTTTTCTGAAAGAAAAAGGAAAAGCAACTAAGAAAGAAATGGTGAAAGCTGATGCTAATGGGATCCTAATGGTTAGCAGACAAATTGCTCCGTGGAGCTGTGTTTTGATCAGAGAATTGTAAAAACAAGAGAGTGCCATTTTTGTGGTTGTTTCACCGGTGCGCTCAGCAATAATTTTTTCCAATTGCACTTGCTCGTCAGGTCTCATAAAGTGACCCCGCTGGGGTTCGAACCCAGGGCCCACAGATTAAGAGTCTGTTGCTCTACCAACTGAGCTACGGAGTCAGTAATTTGTAATTTGTGACTGCAAAGTTAAAAAAATATTTTATTTATCTCAGAAATTCTCCTTACTTTTGTGCAATTGTTTAGTTGAGAACAAAGACAAATTAACTAAGAACGAAGAAGAACAAAGAACAAAGATAATAGAACAAAGATAAAAGAACAAAGACGCAAAGACAAATTAACTAAGAACTAAAAACGATGAACTAAAAACTGAACTCGCGACCCCGGAACACGAAACCCGTTAACTTCTCTAACTTCTTTTACTTCTTTAACTTCTCAGCTACTAACTACTAACTACTAATTAAAACACAAGTCTACAAATACTTAAAAAATATTATTTATGAAAAAGAAATTACGCCGTTCACGCGACCAAATGATAGCCGGAGTATGTGCAGGTCTTGCAGAGTACTTAGATATTGACGTTACATTAGCCAGAGTTGGTTATGTACTTTTATCCATTCTGTCAGCCGGCTTTCCCGGAACGCTACTTTACATCATTTTGTGGATAGTGATGCCAAAAGCAGTTTGATGAACGAAGAACAAAGACAAAGAACGAATTGTTGAACTGTTTAATTGTTGAACTGTTTAATTGTTGAACAAAGAGCAAAGAGCAAAGAATAAAGACTAAGACCACGCGACTACGGAACCCATAACTTCCTTAACTTCCCTAACTTCCCTAACTTCCCTAACTTCCCTAACTTCCCTAACTTCTTAACTACTAACTACTAACTACCAACTACTAACTACTTAACTTCCCCATCTCTTCGTTCATCGTTCTTAGTTCAATAAATCATCTCCTCCTCAATATTATCCAAATAATTATCGGTGCACCAAACAATGCACTGATGGTGTTGATGGGCAGGGTATAAGTGGGTATTTGTGAGATGATGTCGCATAGCAATATCAAAGCGGAGCCTATCAGGACGGATGCCGGGATGAGTGTTTTATGAATGGAGCTTTTAAAAATTCCCCTGGCAATATGGGGTACCGCAATGCCTACAAAGGCTATGGGACCGGTGAAGGCGGTGATGCTTCCTGCTAATATTCCTGTTGCGATGACAATTAATATCCTTGTACTTTTTATGTTGACTCCTAAAGCTTTTGCGTAGTTTTCTCCCAAAAGCAATCCGTCTGCATTTTTATGTAAAAACACTGCTAAAGCAAGTCCGATCAAAACAATTGGAATGAGAATTTGTAGGTTTTCGCGGGTGACTGCACTCAAACTTCCAAAAGTCCACAATATGAATAATTTAATGGCGTCGGGATTGGAAAAGTACTGCAAAATGCTGACGATGGAGCTGGCAATGGTCCCAAACATGATACCCACAATCAGCAGTGAAGCAGCACTTTGTAGTTTGTAGGAAACACCTATCACCAACAGTAATACGAATGCAGCACCAAAGACTGCCGAAAGGACGAGCCCCCAACTGCTGTTGGTCCAGAAGGCAGGTAAAAATGAAGCGCTCATCATAGTGATGGCTACACCGAGGCTGGCGCCTGAACTTACCCCCAAAATATAGGGGTCAGCTAATGGGTTGCGGAAAAGTGTTTGCATCAGTAAGCCCGCAACCGACAAGGCAGCTCCTGCCAGGATAGCTGCGATGGCCTTTGGCATCCTGAAATTGAAAATGATTTCAGAATGAATGGGGTCAGTTGGATTGCCGGTGAGGGTAGCCACCAGTTCCCGCCAAGGAATTTTAAAGCTTCCAACCGACAGATCAAGCAGAAACAGCAATAATGTAGCTATCAATAAGGGGATAAAAATCCAGTAGTTTTGTTTTTTTGTCATGCTTTTGAAAGTACTTTTTTTCAAACACCTCGCTGTCTTTTAGTTGAAAATTTGTTTTGAGACAGCCCCAAAAATACAAATTTTGTTGCATCTTTATCTGCAAATCGTAAAATTTTATCTTTTATAGGATAGGCAAAAGGTAAAATTGGTCTTGATCAACCCCATACAGTGTTTGGAAAATTATTGCTATCTTTAACCGCTTACTTAAATCATCAAACCATGCTTAAATTAGTATTACTCTTACTTTTAGTGAATCTGTTTCAGTCGGATGAACGACAAGCAGAAAGGGAGCACATGGTGGTTCATCAGATTCAGGATAGGGGGGTAAAAGATGAATTGACCATTGAGGCCATGAGAAAAGTGGACAGACACAAACTTGTTCCTTCGGAGGTGAGGCATCTTGCCTATCAGGACAGACCATTGCCCATAGGTTTCGGACAAACCATTTCACAACCTTATATGGTTGCTTATATGACTGAATCCATCCGTCCCGGGGAAAATTTCAAAGTACTTGAAATAGGGACCGGTTCGGGATATCAGGCAGCCGTTCTTGCTGAAATTGTGGCTGAGGTTTATACGGTAGAAATTGTTGAGGACCTCGGAAAGCGTGCAGCCAATGATCTCCGGGATATGGGATATCAAAATATCCATTTTAAAATTGGTGATGGCTATTATGGCTGGCAAGAACATGCTCCTTATGATGCCATCATAGTAACGGCTGCTTCAGAGCAAGTTCCTCCTCCACTTTTAAAACAGTTGAAGGACGGCGGCAGGATGATCATTCCCGTCGGTTCGCCTTTCATGACACAGCAACTGGTAATTGTAGAAAAGAAAGGCAAAAGGATACGAAGTCGTAATCTGATGCCTGTAAGATTTGTACCTTTCACCAGAAGCAAATAAAACCTTAACTGTATTTTCTCCATGCAAAAATGTGCATTTGAAAAAAGAATCCGCCCGGCATTGTTTATCCACTCACTGTCAGTTATCGGTTTTCAAATTATTCTGATGAGGGTCCTGTCGATCAATCAATGGGATCACTTTGCGAACATGATCATTGGAATTGCGATGTTGGGCTTTGGCGTCAGTGGTTCTTTGTTAGCTGTTTTTAAAGAAAAGATCATGACACATGCGCGCCTGCTGATGCCTCTGTTGATGATTTTAAGTGCTATTTGTATGCTGGGCTCATACAGACTTACGCAAAATCAAGCACTTGCCTTCGATACTTTTTTGGTGTTTTCTTCATTCAAAGAACTGTCTAAGCTTGTCCTTTTCGTCGGACTGTATTTCCTGCCTTTTTTTTCTGCATCACTGGCTATTGGAATTATTTATGTCGAAAACGTACAGGAAATAGGGAAACTATATTTTGCCAATTTGCTGGGTTCCGGTATTGGAGGGGCTTTGGGACTTTCACTGCTTTATTTGTTTTTTCCGCAAAATGCCCTTTTGGCGATAGCTTTGCTTCCGGTGATAGCCTCTTTATTTCTATTTGAGCATCAATATCAAAAAGTTTTAAAAGCAGCCTATTTGTTGTTTTTTGTTTTTATGATTTGGGGAGTAATTAAACCAATGTCCCCGCTTCCTTCTCAGTATAAGGGTATTTCCAAGACCATGCTCTTGCCTGATGCAAAAATAACGACAACCACAACCGGTATTGCTGCATCGGTACAGATCGTAGAATCTGATTACCTCAGATATGCTCCCGGAGTGAGTTTGAATTATTTTGGAGAATTACCGGTCAAGCCGTTGGTTTTTGTGAATGGGAATGCTGTGGGCTCTATTCCCAACTATCATCAATCAACAGCTGATGTATTGGATTTTTCTACTTATAAGTTGCCCTATCTGATCCATAACCCAAGAAGTGTAGCGGTAATTTCGGGAGGAACGGGGATGTTTACGGCTCAAGCTCTTAGAAATGGTGCGGAAAATATTCATGTGTTTGAGCCGAATATCGACTTAATTCGTGCGATGGAGCAATGGCATTTCAATAAAAATCCTTTAGTTTATGATGCTGAAGGCGTCTCTTTGCACCAGGTCGAGGCACGTTCTTTTCTCCCGGGCAGTGACCGGAATTTCGATTTGATTGTGCTGCCAACCATCGGTTCTTTTGACGGCACCTCCGGCATGACAGCATTGCAGGAGAATTATCACATGACCATTGAAGCACTTGATTTGTATTGGCAAAAACTGACAGATGACGGAAGTCTTGCCGTTACCGTTTATACCGATTTTCCCCCACGGGCACCGTTGAAAACGATCTATGCCCTGACTACGCTTTTAAAGTTACACGATATTACTGATCCGCGTGACCATATTGTGGCTATCAGGAGTTGGACATCCATTAGCTATCTGGTTTCCAAAAAGGCTTTTACGGAGTTTGATGTTCAGCATATCAGGACTTTTTGTGCCGATAATAGCTTCGACCCATTGTTGTTACCCGGAATTACTCAGGCAGAAAGGGCACATCATAATTATCTTGAAAAAGAAGATTTGTTTACTTTTACAGACCTTATTCTTGAAAATGAGACCTCCTTTTTAGCCGATTACCCTTTTTATGTTGAACCCGCTGTTGATGATAAACCTTATTTTTCGCGATACATTAAAATAGGTAAGCTCAAAAAGATCCGGCAAGTCTATCCCGGAAATGAAATACCCTTTTTGGAGCCTGGATATGTTGTGGTGTGGGTGACTTTCATCGTGATTGTAATTTTGTCTGTTGTTTTTATTTTACTTCCTGTTTCCAGGTTGAAAAAGAACAAAGGAAGACTTCCTGTTTTGTTTTATTTCGGCGCTTTGGGACTGGGCTTCATGTTGATTGAAATCATACTCATTCAAAGATTTACATTATACTTCGGACAACCTGTTTTTGTCGTCTCCTTTGTGTTAAGCATCCTGATGGTCGTTTCAGGCATAGGAAGTTACTGTTCTCACAAGCTTACACCGGGCGGAAAATTTCACCTTTTAATTCTTCTTGCGATTTCCTTGCTCACATTTATATATGCTGTATTTCTTACGAATTTATTGCAGGTAACTGTCGGTGCTCATATTTTAATAAAAGTGTTGATCGCCACTATAATAATCAGTTTGCCGGCATTCTTGATGGGTATGCCTTTCCCCCTCGGCCTAAAATTATTAAATACGAAACATCAGGATAAAATAGCCTGGGCATGGGGAATAAACGGATTTTTATCGGTTGTTGCAACCCCGCTTGCCCTCATCCTGGCAGTCGAATCCGCTTCATTTACCGTATTGATACTGGCTTCACTAAGCTATCTCATAGCGTTGGTTGCGTCGCTATTTTAATTTTGCTTGTAATTGAAGATTATCTTGTAAATTTGGGGGTTGATTGTTTTGGAAAGTTAAATTGAAGAAGTTAAAGAAGTTATAAGAAGTTAGGGAAGTTAAGGAAGTTACGCGTTCCGTAGTCGCGTGGTCTTAGTCTTTATTCTTTGCTCTTTGCTCTTTGCTCTTTTGTCTTTGTTCTTTCGTCTTTGTTCTTTTGTCTTTGTTCTTTGTTCTTTATTCTTTTGTCTTTGTTCTTATTTCATCATCATGCTTTATCCCTCAGATTTCGAACATAAAATAGATTTTATTTCCATCAGGAAAATACTCAAAGAGAAGTGCATTTCTTCTTTGGGTAAGGAAATGGTGGATGATATCTGTTTTTCAACCGATCATGGTCTGATTGAGAAACAACTGAACCAAACGAATGAATTGTTGTGTTTGATGCAGGAATCTGTGGAAGATTTGCCCATAGGTGATTTTTTTGATGTCAGGCATGGCTTGGCAAAAGTGGGTTTAGAAGGTTTGTATTTGGATGAAAATGAAGTCTTTGAACTTAAAAGGGCGTTGGAGGCAGTTCGAAAATTAGTACACTTTATCAGTTCGCAAGAGCAGGAAAGATATCCTCATCTGTTTGAGTTGACTCGTGGTGTACAATTATTTCCGGAGATTATCAGGAAGATAGATGGCATTTTAGATAAGTTTGGGGAAATAAAGGACAATGCCTCTTCGGATTTGGGACGCATCCGAAAGGAAATGCACAATGTGCAAAATTCGGTTTCACGTATTTTACAGACGATATTGCGGCAGGCACAAGCGGATGGTTTTGTGGAAAAGGATGTGCAACCCACCATGCGGGACGGTCGTTTGGTGATTCCTGTTTCTCCCGGTTATAAAAGAAAGATTTCGGGTATTGTCCATGATGAGTCGGCAACAGGTAAAACAGTGTATGTAGAGCCGGCGCAGGTGGCGGAAGCAAACAACCGTATTCGTGAGTTAGAGGGTGAAGAACGCAGGGAGATCAGGCGTATTTTGATTGAGCTGACCAATTTTCTTCGTCCTTATTTTGATGACATCCTTCAATCTCAATATTTTTTGGGGAAAATAGATTTTTTACGTGCGAAATCCCTGTTTGCCATACAGATCAATGCCATCAAGCCCAATGTGGACAATAGTTGCATCATTGAATGGAATAAAGCCATACATCCGCTTTTATATCTTTCTTTTCAAAAGCAACAGAAAAAAGTTGTGCCATTGGACATAGTCTTGAATGATCAGCAACGCATTTTATTGATTTCAGGACCCAATGCCGGTGGGAAATCCGTTTGTCTGAAAACAGTTGCCCTGCTTCAATATATGTTACAATGCGGATTATTGATACCGCTCCATGAAAGCAGTCGTTGCGGCATCTTTGAAAGGATATTTATAGATATAGGTGATGAGCAATCCATTGAAAATGATCTATCTACCTACAGCTCGCATTTGCTGAATATGAAATACTTCATACGCAACAGTCAGGCTCAGACGCTATTGTTGATAGATGAATTTGGAACAGGCACCGAGCCCATGATTGGCGGAGCATTGGCAGAAGCGACTTTAGAACGTTTTAACAACAATCTGGCTTTTGGGGTGATTACCACCCATTACACCAATTTGAAGCATTATGCCGAAGATGCAGAGGGTATTGTAAATGCGGCGATGTTGTACGACAGGCATCATATGCAGCCCTTATTTCAGTTGGCAATTGGCAATCCGGGTTCTTCCTTTGCCGTTGAAATTGCGCGTAAAATTGGTTTGCCCGAAGATTTGATTGCAGATGCTGCCGGGAAGGTTGGGGTGGAGCATTTGGATTATGATAAGCACCTGCAAGATATCGTCAGGGATAAAAGATATTGGGAAAAAAAGCGGAAGGAAATTCGACAGAAGGAGAAAAAGTTAGAAGAAACTTTGTTAACTTACGAAAAGCAAATAGAAGAACTCAACAAACAGAAAAAAGAAATCACCCAAAAGGCCAAACAGGAAGCCCAACAACTTTTGGCTGATGCCAATGCCAAAATTGAACAAACCATCCGGCAGATCCGGGAAGTGCAGGCTGATAAGGAAAAAACAAAATCCATTCGAGAGGAATTGCGACAATTCAAGGAAAATGTTCAGGAGCAATTGCATAGTGAAATCAAACCTATAAAAAAAGGAAGAATATCTTCTGCTCACGCATCTGCAGCAAAGAAAAAATCTAAAAAAACTGCGGGCTTGTCGGCTGACAAAGCTGAAGAGTTTCAAATAGGAGTTGGTTCACAGGTGCGTTTGAAAGGGCAGCAAACTGCGGGGACGGTGTTGGAGATAAAGAATAAATTAGCAACAGTCGCCTTCGGACAGTTAAAATCGACCGTCAAATTGACAGAGTTGGAATTGGTCGGTGGTCGAAAGACTGCTAAAACTGATCACCAAACCAGTAAGTCGGGAAATGTAATAGAAAACGTTCGCCATCGCAAACTCAACTTTAAATCAGAGATTGATGTACGTGGCATGCGTGGCGATGAAGCCCTGCAGGCAGTGATGTATTTTATCGATGATGCCATGATGGTAGGCGTCCAATCAGTCAGGATTTTACATGGCACGGGCACCGGTGCATTGCGACAAATGATCCGGCAATATCTTGGTACAGTGCCTGGTGTTCAGTCGTATCACGATGAGCATATACAATTGGGTGGTGTGGGGATCACAGTAGTAATATTGGAATAAAAATATTTTGTTTGTTTATAAAAAATACTTACCTTTGCCGTTACTAACGTAAAACAATACTATGATAATTTCGTTTGGATCAAAAGAAACTGAAAAGATATGGAGGGGGATACGAAGTTTAAAACTTCCCATTGAAATACAGGATATAGCGAGAAGAAAGCTGAGAATGTTGAATAACTCTCAAACTATAAATGATTTAATGGCACCTCCATCCAACAGGCTTGAGAAATTATCCGGTACATTAAAAGACTACTATAGCATTCGTATCAATAACCAGTGGCGTATTATTTTTAAATGGGAAAACCGGCATGCGTTTGAAGTAGAAATTATTGATTATCATTAAAAAACCGATTATGAGTACTTTAAGAAACATACATCCCGGGGAGGTATTATTGGAAGAATTTCTAATTCCTCTTGAGATAACGGCATATCGACTGGCCAAGGACACAGATATTCCTCAAACACGTATTTCGCAAATCCTCAAAGGTAAAAGACGAATTACTGCTGATACTGCAATGAGATTCAGTTCCTATTTTGGCAATACACCTCAATTTTGGTTAGGACTGCAAGCTGATTACGATATTGAAGAAGAAAAAAGAAATAATGCAGCGGTATTTCAAAGAATCAGACAGCGTAGAAAAACGATGGATACTGTCTGTGAAGGCTGATAGATCAGAATTGTTTTCAATTGTGCACGAGCAAAAAGTAAAATGCATACGGGTTTATACCACTATTAAAAACCACAAAAAAATCATTTTAAATCCTCAAAAAATAATCGTATCTTTGTGTCCGCAAATCGGTTATTCTTACCGATAAACATGTCAAGGAACATATTTATAAATTTATAATTGTAAAAACATGAGTAGAATTGAAAAAATCGTTGCCCGCGAAATTTTAGACTCACGCGGCAATCCTACTATCGAAGTAGATGTGTTGTTGGAATCGGGTGTTCTCGGTCGTGCTGCAGTTCCATCAGGTGCTTCAACCGGTGAACACGAAGCTTTGGAGCTTCGCGATGGTGACAAATCCCGTTATTTGGGCAAAGGCGTATTGAAAGCTGTTGCTAATGTAAACAAAGTAATTGCTCCTGCATTGGAAGGTGTGGATGCTTTGCAACAACGCGCCATCGACATGCAAATGATTGCACTGGACGGTACTAAAACAAAATCCAAATTGGGAGCTAATGCCATTTTAGGCGTTTCTTTGGCTGTGGCCAAGGCTGCCGCTGAGTATCTTGGTTTGCCTTTGTATCGCTACATCGGTGGAACCAACGCATTTACATTGCCGGTTCCTATGATGAATATCATTAATGGCGGTTCTCACTCGGATGCTACCATTGCTTTCCAGGAGTTTATGATTCGCCCCGTGGGAGCAAGTTCATTCAAAGAAGGTATCCGTATGGGAACAGAAGTTTTCCATGCATTGAAGAAGGTGTTGTCGGAAAAAGGTTTGAGTACTGCTGTAGGTGATGAGGGTGGTTTTGCACCGGCATTGACAGGCGGTACTGAGGAAGCTTTAGAGTCGATTCTTACTGCTATCAAAAACGCAGGATACAAGCCCGGAAAGGATATTACGATCGCTCTCGACTGTGCTGCTTCTGAATTCTTCGTGAAGGGGATTTACGATTACACAATATTTGAAGGTGAAAACGCTCCAAAAAGAACACCTGCCGAGCAAGCTGCATATTTGGAGGAATTGGTAAGCAAATACCCAATCGATTCAATAGAAGATGGTATGGATGAAAATGACTGGGATGGCTGGAAAATCCTTACCGACAAAATCGGTGATAAGTGCCAGTTGGTTGGTGATGACTTGTTCGTGACCAATGTTGATTTCTTGAAAAAAGGCATTGATTCCGGTTGTGCCAACTCTATCTTGATCAAAGTAAATCAAATCGGTACTTTAACTGAAACCCTGGATGCCATCGAAATGGCTCACCGTGCAGGTTATACTTCAGTTACTTCTCACCGCTCCGGTGAAACCGAAGATGCTACCATTGCTGATATCGCCGTGGCCACCAACTCGGGTCAGATCAAAACCGGTTCGGCAAGCCGCTCCGACCGTATGGCTAAATACAACCAATTGCTTCGTATCGAAGAAGAATTGGGTGCTTTGGCTGTGTATGGTTATAAGAAATAAGTTATTACTGACATAAATTATTATGTCGTTGAATTATATGAAAGAGGGGCTGTCTCGTTTTTTGAGACAGCCTTTTTTTTAAAAAATCATCAGAATTTATAATTGTCAGACTGACATTTCCACAATATTTTTTTAACTTTGGAGATTAAATTTAAACGCTCTAAAATTGATAATAACATGAATTCCAAAAAGAACTTTATCCTCGACACTAATGTAATTCTGCACGATTACAAATGCATTCACAATTTTGAAGAAAATGATATTTATATTCCGATAGTTGTGTTGGAAGAGTTAGATCGTTTTAAGAAGGGAAATGAGCAAATCAACTATAACGCCAGGGAGTTTGCGCGCGAGTTGGACTTTTTGGCTAATGAGCAATTGTTTAAGGATGGCGTAGAAATAGGGGAGGGAATGGGTAAACTTTACATTCATATTACCACCGAATATCCTTCAATCATTTCCAAGGCATTTCTTGAAAAAACTCCGGATCACAGTATCTTGGCAGCGGCTCTGCAGTTGAAAACCGAGAAAAAAGATATGAAAACCATCTTGGTATCCAAAGATATCAATTTGCGGATGAAAGCGCTTTCATTGGGTATTCCTGCGGAAGATTACATCAACGATAAGGTTACCAATCATAATATTTTTGATAAGAATCATGAGGTTTATGAAAATGTGTCTTCTGAATTAATTGATGAGTTATACGGACCGGCCGGAGAAATTCCGGTTGATTCATTGGAGTTTGCTTCTGATATTGAACCTCAAGAATGTTTTATACTGAAAAGTAATCGTTCCAGTGTGTTGGCGAGATATGTATCCCAGACGGGCATGATCCGCCGGATCACGAAAGAGAGATGTTATGGAATAGATCCACGCAATGCTGAACAGGCTTTTGCTTTGAATGTATTGATGGATGATGAAATTAAATTGGTGGCACTTACCGGTAAGTCCGGAACGGGTAAGACTTTGTTGGCACTTGCAGCGGCTTTGCAAAAACATGAAACTTACAAACAAATTCTATTGGCACGGCCGATAATTGCTTTGGCTAACAAAGATCTCGGATATCTTCCCGGCGATGAAAAACATAAAGTTGCTCCTTATATGCAGCCACTATTCGATAATCTGAACGTCATTAAAAATCAATTTTCCTATCAGGGAAGGGAAGTTCGTCAGATTGAAGAAATGCAACGCAATAACCAGTTGGTCATAGAAGCGTTGGCATATATCAGGGGTAGAAGCTTAAGCGAAACTTATTTCATTGTTGATGAAGCACAAAACCTGACCCCTCACGAAATAAAAACCATCATCACCCGTGCAGGAGAAGGGACGAAGATCGTATTTACCGGTGATGTTCATCAAATAGATTCTCCTTATTTGGATATGTATTCTAATGGCTTGGTGTATATGATTGATCGTATGCGCGGGCAAGATATTTTTGCGCACATCAATTTGATCAAAGGTGAAAGAAGTTATTTGTCGGAATTGGCAAGTAATATCTTATAGGTTTGTAATGAGCTTGTTTGCGTTACAGGTAAACAATCATATGTACACATCCGCTCACTGCAAATTTTACATGGCTACTTAATAATAAATAAACAATAACCGTATGAAAAAAGCTAACAAGATTATTATTGCAGCAGCTACAATTGTGTTGGTAGTGTCTGCATTGTTTTTCGTGCTGAGGTTAAAGTCCACACAATCTGTCCTGGTTGAAAATTTCAGTTTGCTTGATACGGTTTATCTTTCTGTGGAAGATCCCGACTTGGGCAATATGACTATCGAGTTGAATGTTGATTTTCCTGTTAATCACGCAGACGAAAATGTTTTAAGCAATCTGAAAAGTTCTATTATTTCGAAGTTGTTTGGTGATGATTTTACTGATTGTCCCGAAGATTCTTTGTTGAAGGCTTATGCTGCCTTTTTAGGGAAAGAATACATAGACAACAATGCTGATTTTGCTAAAAGAATTACCGAAGGTAGTCTGTTGTCGTTTGACAATGCCATTATACTAGACGCTTCTGCACTATATGATGACCAGCATATTTTTTCTTATGAAATATCCTGGTTTTTTGATTTTGGAGGTGCCCATCCTAATAGTGCTCATTTTTTTTACAACTTTGATTTAGAGGATGGTAGTATAATCACTGAAGATGAAATTTTTATTGAAGGATATCAAGCTGAATTGACAGCAATCATTAAAAGCAAACTCTTGAGTGATTTAAATGTCGATGAAGATACAGACCATATGACGACTCTTGAAGAATTTAACTATTGGCCGGAGGATATCAAACCCAATGGTAATTTTTACATCCATAAGGAAGCAATTACCTATGTTTTTAATCCCTATGAAATTGCTCCGTATTATATGGGTGAAACCGAGGTGATTTTGCCTTATCAGCTCATTGCTCATTTGATGAAGAGTGGGAATCCGTTGGAGTATTTGGTGGTGGGGAAAGGTGATAAGTAGTTGGTAGTTAGTAGATAGTAGTTGAAGAAGTTAGAGAAGTTAGAGAAGTTAAGGAAGTTATTTACAATTTACAATTTTTAGTTAATGAAATCACTTGTTCATACCAATTTTCAGTTTGAAGGTCAGACACATGTTTATCACGGTAAAGTTCGTGATGTTTATACAGTTAAAAATGATCTGTTGGTCATGGTAGCAACTGATAGAATATCGGCTTTTGATGTGGTCCTCCCGAAGGGAATTCCCTTCAAAGGACAGATGCTCAACCAGCTTGCTGCTAAGTTTTTGGATGCCACATCCGATATTGTTCCCAATTGGAAATTGGCGACTCCCGACCCCATGGTGACGGTTGGCTTGCGTTGCCAGGGTTTTCCTGTCGAAATGATTGTGCGCGGCTACCTTTGCGGTAGTGCCTGGCGCGCGTACAAAAGCGGGGTTAGAGAAATTTGTGGTGTGACCATACCGGAAGGGATGAGGGAAAATCAGAAGTTTGATAAACCCATCATCACGCCAACGACCAAGGCTGAATACGGACTGCATGATGAAGATATTTCCAAAGAAGAAATATTGAAACAGGGCCTGGTCTCTCCGGAAGATTATGCGCTTTTGGAGCAATATGCCATGGAATTGTTTATGCGTGGTTCTGAAATTGCTGCTCAAAGGGGTTTGATCCTTGTGGACACCAAGTATGAATTTGGAAAGCGAGACGGGAAAATTTATCTGATTGATGAGATACATACCCCGGACTCTTCCCGATATTTTTATGCTGATGGTTACCACGAAAGATTTAAAAAAGGGGAAGCGCAAAAACAATTGTCCAAGGAGTTTGTGAGAGAATGGTTGATGGCTAACAACTTCCAGGGAAAAGAGGGACAGATTGTACCTGAAATGACTGATGAAATAGTGACCGGTATCAGCGACAGATACATTGAGTTGTACGAAAATATCACTGGGGAAGTATTTGTGCGTGCCGATACTGACCATATCACTGACCGCATTGAGAAAAACGTAAGTTCGTACCTAAAAACAGTCTAAATAGTTTTCAGATTAAAAAAAATGTCTATCTTTGCACCGCTTTACAGCAAGGTGACTAAGGAGAGATGGCAGAGTGGTCGATTGCGGCGGTCTTGAAAACCGTTGAGCTGCGAGGCTCCGGGGGTTCGAATCCCTCTCTCTCCGCTGAAGGCTTGGATTTATATCATGCAATACCCAATACAGTCTGTGTCCATGTCCATCCCCAAAATAATAACCATCATAACCCTTTTGCTGTCAATTCTTTCTTGTTGCTCTACAAGAACCACCAATCGTTTGCAATCGCAAACCGATGTGGAGAAAAGCGAACAATCTGAACAATACAAAACCGGCAAGGTCATCAAAGTCTTAGATGGCGATACCTTTGAGTTGCTTATGGAAGGCAATGAGACAGTCAAAGTGAGAATGGAAGGTATTGATGCGCCCGAGGGAGGAATGCCTTATTACAGGGTGGCTAAAAACTATTTATCTGACCTGTGTGCAGGCAAAGAGGTGACCATCGAAATTAAGGAAAAAGATCATTACGGTCGTTACATAGCCTTAACCTATTTGGAAGATGGCAGGGAGTTGAGTCATGAAATGGTTCGGGCGGGTTTAGCCTGGCATTACAAACAACACGATGATCGCCAGTCTTTGGCAGACCTGGAAATTGAAGCAAGAGAAGCTAAACGCGGATTGTGGAAAGAGAAAAATCCCATGTCACCCTGGACCGCCAGAGGATTACGTAGAAAGGGTGTTTCCACCAAGGACTCCTTCAATATTCAGGGAGATAATCAGTAAATTGTGTTTTTGATCCTGTTCAAGTCAGCTCTTCTTACGGCAGAATACTTAAAGATGGTATCAAATGTTTCCTGTGTCATTTCCAACCAATCTTTCTTCGTCAATGTGTAAATCTGGGGAGTTGGCTCTAATTCAGGGTGGTTGTGTGGATGGGCAAAGCGTTTGTTCCAGGGACAAACATTGATGCAAACATCACAACCCACTATCCAGCCGTTGAGTTTGTTTTTTAAGTCTTCGGGAATGGGCGATTTAGCTTCTACAGTGAGGTAGGAGATACATTTGCGGGCATCCATGTTGCTGCCACTGAGAGCTCCGGTAGGACAAGCATCCACGCATTTGGTACAATGACCGCAACTGAAAGGTACTGGTTTGTGGTCGGATTCGACTTCTACATTCAGCATCAAAATACCAATCGATATACTCGACCCGAATTTTTTGGTGACTAAAAGTTTATTGCGGCCAATCCA
>JAAYQF010000071.1 GCA_012519425.1 Bacteroidales bacterium
GAGGATTATTTGTTTAATCTTGAAGATGAGTTGTTAGGAAAAATGATGGTTTTTGCAAAGAAAATTGCTGTTGCCATCCGCCAATCGACTTCTTGTGTCAGGGTAGGTGTTGCCGTTCTGGGTATGGAAGTGCCACACGCACATATACATTTGGTTCCTCTCAACAAGGAATCGGATCTTAGTTTCAGAAAAAAGAAGCTTAAACTGAAACCTGAAGAAATGGAGGCAATAGCCCAATCTATTCGCGAAAAGCTGTCTTAAAAGTAAAAATAACAACGAGTTTGCGGAGTACGAGTCCCGAGTTCCGTGTTCCGCGGTGCGGGTTCTGGGTTCTGTGGTGCGGGGTGGCGAGGTTGGTTTCTCACAGATTATCGCAGATAGAATGTCGCCGATTTTCGCTGATCACTTCCGACCGACCTTGGCTGGTGAGCCAAAAAACAAGTGGGATTGACGTAAAGAATCGTTCATGTTTGAGCTGCGCAGCAGCGAGTTTGAACGATTTAGTCAATCGAGCGCAAGTTTTTTGAGCGAAGCAGGCACAGTCTTGACTTTTTTTTGCTTCGGTCAAGACAAAAAAATGAAGAGGAGTGTGAGATAAGTATTTAATATATTTTTTCCAATACCAGGGCACTCCTCGCCGGCAAATATAACATCAGCCATTCCGATTGTTTCTTGGTCTGTCTCAATGTATGATGCTCAACGGTTTCATCCACTAAGTCAAAGCCGCCGTATTTTGAGTTGTCTGTATTCAGCACTATTTTATAGGTGCCTTTCTCGGCTAAAATCCCGTAGTCTGTAAAGGATTTTGTTCCGTTAAAATTAAACACGAAAACAAGAGAGCCCCGCTGAAATGCAAAGACTTGATCACCTTCTTTGTCCCACAACTGACGTATGGGCTGCTCGTTGAATGCTTCTACAGAATTGATGAGAGCCAACATATCCCGGTCAAATAAACCCAAATCATGGTACAAAAAGTTTTCGTTGTCTACCAAATCCCATTGGCGACGGGCATATTTGTATGACCAACCGTTACCTTCACGCGGAAAGTCTATCCACTCAGGATGACCAAATTCATTGCCCATAAAATTTAAATAACCACCATTCATAGTGGTAGCGGTAATCAATCGAATCATTTTATGAAGTGCGATACCTCTGTCAACTGTCAGGGTGTTGTCTCCCTTTTGCATGTGCCAATACATCTCAGCATCTATCAGCCTGAAAATAATGGTTTTGTCGCCTACCATAGCTTGGTCATGACTTTCAGCGTAGCTGATGGTTTTTTCGTCTGCCCGATGATTGGTCAATTCCCAAAAGATATGTCCTACTTTCCAATCTTCGTCGCGAACTTCTTTGATATATTTGATCCAGAAATCGGGGATACCCATTGCCAGGCGGTAGTTAAAGCCCATTCCTCCGTCTTCGTTCTTTACGGCTAAGCCCGGCATTCCGCTGACTTCTTCAGCTATCGTTACGGCATCAGGATTGACTTCGTGAATCAGCTTGTTTGCTAAGGTGAGGTAGGCAATGGCATCTCCATCCTGATTCAGGTTGTAATAATCTGAATAATTGCCGAAATCTTCTCCTAAACCATGACTTTTGTACAACATCGAAGTGACCCCGTCGAAGCGAAACCCGTCAAACTGAAATTCTTCCAACCAATATTTGCAATTGGACAATAAAAAATGCAATACTGCCGGTTTGGCATAATCGAAACAAAGTGAATCCCAGGCAGGATGTTCCCTGCGATCGCCACCATGGAAATATTGATAAGGAGTTCCGTCAAACCGGCCTAAACCTTCAACTTCATTTTTAACAGCGTGAGAATGAACGATGTCCATGATAACAGCTATGCCATTAGCATGTGCTTCATCAATTAACATTTTGAGTTCGTCGGGTGTACCAAAACGAGAAGACACCGCAAAAAAACTGGATACATGATATCCGAAGGAACCGTAGTATGGGTGCTCTTGAATAGCCATCAATTGAATGCAGTTGTACCCACTTTTGATGACGCGCGGCAGCACGTTCGTTCGAAATTCATTGAAGGTAGATACTTTTTCTTCCTGACTCGACATGCCTATGTGGCATTCATAGATAAGCAAAGGTTTGGTCTTTGGCTTGAAGTTTTTAATCTTGAAATTGTAGGGCTGCAAAGGTTGCCATACTTGTGCACTGAAAATTTTAGTTTCGTCATCCTGTACCACTCTTCTTGCCCAGGCAGGAATACGTTCACCTTCACCGCCATCCCATTGGATAAGTAGCTTGTACAACTGATTGTGTGCAATGGCAAATTCAGGAAGTTTGATTTCCCAAATACCGTTGTGAATTCTTTTTAATGAATATTCGGGATGCTTTTGCCAATTGTTAAAATCACCAATTAAATAAATGGCAGTTGCATTGGGTGCCCATTCTCTGAATATCCATCCGTCAGCAAGACGATGTAAGCCGAAATACAAATAGCCGGAAGCAAATTCTGATAAGGAGTGACTCTCAGTCAGCAATTGCTTCTCTACTTCCAACGCATACTCATATCTTCCATAAATGGCTTCTGCAAAGGGTTTTAAATAAGGATCATTTTGAACAAAAGGCAATATCTTCATATGCTAAAAATTATATTCTATTCATTTCATTCGATGGAGCTTGCATATCAAACTGTTTGTGTCTTTCTGTTCGAAAAGTTCAAACACCTGATTTGTATCGTTTTACCGGAAATTTTTGTTTAACAATGATATGATGGATGTAATTAATCTTCATTGTTCGCTCTCAAATTCAATTTCACAAAAGTAGTTTAATATTTTCAAAAATTTAAGTAATTCGCAGGAAATTATTTGTTTTGAGGTATTTTACGGGAAAATCATTAACTTTGCGAGCTTGCAATCTGGCGGTGTCTCATATTGTCCAACTGCTGCGTTCCGGGTTCCGCGTTCCGTGGTGCGGGTTCCGGGTTCCGAGGTGCGAGTTCCGGGTTCCGGGGTCGCGGGGTTGATTTCTCGCAGATTAACGCAGATAGGGTGTCGCGGATTAACGCAGGTTGATGGGTAATCCACCTGGGGATTGGCTTGGAGTCAGTCTTTGGATTTTGCTATATGCTTGATGACGCGCGACCGACCTCGTTCGGTGAGCCGAAAAATAAGTGAGAACAGCGTTAATAATCGTCCTTGTTTGAGCGAGGAACGAGCGAGTTTGGACGATTTAGCTGTTCGAGCGCTAATTTTTCGAGCGAAGCGGGCGCAGTCTTGACTTTTTTTTGTTTCGTTTTTTTGTGTCAAGACAAAAAAATGAAAAGATATTCGAAGCGGGCACAATCTTGACTTTTTTTGTTTCGGTCAAGAAAAAAAATGAAAAGATATAATACTTATTCAATAGACTTGCTTTTAAAGTTGAATTTAACGTAAAACACCTTGCTGTTTTTAGTCGAATATTTTTTGAGACAGTCTCAACGAAAAACAAACTATAATTATATGAAAGAAAGAATTCAGTCACTTTTGGAAGAAATTAAAGGGTTAAGTGCCACTCATCAGGAGATGGTTGAGAAATTAAGAGTTAAATATCTTGGTAAGAAGGGAGAAATTGCCGTTTTATTTGAAGAATTTCGCCTTCTTCCCCCTGAAGAGAAACGTGAGATTGGACAGTTGCTGAATGAATTAAAGAACGC
>JAAYQF010000072.1 GCA_012519425.1 Bacteroidales bacterium
AATGGTCAGCTTCCTATCCTGACGGTTATGCAAATCAACCCGGTAATTTTGCGTATCAACGTATCTGAAATGTTTTTCAGCAAAGTCAAAGTCGGTATGCCGGTAGACATCAAATTAGATGTGTACGAGGGTGAAATTTTCAATGGTAAAATCAGTTTGGTTTATCCAACCATTGAAGAAAGAACACGTACCTTCGGTGTAGAAATTACATTGAATAACAACAATGGAAAAGTTCGCCCGGGCATGTTTGCACGCGTGAACATCAATTTTGGGGTCATCGACAGGATTGTGGTACCCGATCAGGCTATTATTAAACAGGCAGGTTCAGGAACACGCTACGTTTACACCATAGTTGATGGTAAAGCTTATTATAAACCGGTGGAACTTGGTAAGAGGATGGATACAGAGTACGAATTGATTTCAGGAATTGACAATGGTGCTGAGGTTGTTATTTCAGGTCAGTCCAAACTAGCCGACGGCATTGCTGTGGAGGTAATTCAATAATAAGATTTTAAGATGAAAATTTACGAAACTTCGGTTAGGAAACCGATTACTACAGCCCTCATTTTTGTGGCGGTAGTGGTATTGGGACTATTCTCACTCAACAAATTGCCCGTTGATTTACTTCCGGATGTTGAGACCAACGTCATCATGGTGATGACCACCTATCAGGGTGCCAGCGCTGCCGATGTTGAAACGAATGTTTCCAGACCCCTGGAAAACGTATTGAATACAGTCACCTATTTGAAGAACATCTGGTCTTCATCCCGGGAAAACCGATCAATTATTTTCCTGGAATTTGAATATGGGATGGACATTGATGAGCTAACCAATGATGTGCGTTCCAAATTAGATTTGGTCAAGTCGTTTTTACCTGATGGCACACAAGATCCTGTCATCTTCAAGTTCAGCACAGACATGATCCCGGTAATGATGATTTCAGCGACAGCAGATCAAAGTTTACCGGCTTTATATAAAATTCTGGAAGAAAACGTTGCCAACCCTTTAGCACGTATCCCGGGCGTGGGTTCGGTATCTATTGCCGGTGCTCCGCAGCGTGAAATACAGGTATTTGTGGATCCGTCTAAATTAGAAGCATATAATCTTACGATTGAAGGCATTGCCCAAAAAATACGGATGGAGAATATCAATACGCCTGCAGGAATTATGGATATTGGGAATGAATCCTACGCACTTCGTGTACAGGGTGAGTTTATTTCTCCCGTGGAAATGAATAATTTGGTGGTGGGTTCCATGGCAAACAGGAACATCTACCTTTCGGATGTTGCCATTGTAAAAGATACTTTGGAAGAAAGAGCACAGGAGGTTTATACCAATTCAGTACAAGGTGCCACAATTGTCGTACAAAAACAATCCGGTTCCAACACAGTTAAAATCGCGGATGCGGTGCACAAAATGTTGCCCGATTTACAGAAAAATCTTCCTTCTGATATTCACTTAGAAACCATTGGAGATACTTCCGACAACATCAAGAACACCATCTCCGGTTTAGTTGAAACCGTGATGTATGCCTTTGTTTTCGTGACGTTGGTGGTATTATTCTTCTTAGGCAGATGGCGAGCAACTTTGATTATTATTGTAACCATTCCGATTTCTTTAGTTGCTGCATTTATCTATTTAGGATTTACCGATAGCTCTCTCAACATTATCTCTCTGAGTTCTCTTTCGGTAGCCATTGGGATGGTGGTGGATGATGCGATTGTTGTATTGGAAAACATCACTACCCACATCGAAAGAGGCAGTCGCCCGAAAAGTGCAGCCATTTACGGCACCAGTGAGGTATCTGTTTCGGTAATCGCCTCTACCCTTACCCTTATAGCGGTTTTCTTTCCGCTTACCATGGTAAAAGGTATGACAGGAGTAATGTTTGAGCAGTTGGGTTGGATGGTAACCATCATCATGACCGTATCAATGGCTGCATCACTTACTCTGACACCAATGATGTCGTCGCTGATGTTGCGTCCTGACCGCAAAAGAAATAAGTTCAGCAAGTGGTTGTTCAGACCCATTGAGAAATTTTTGGATTGGCTGGATAATGTTTACGCAGCCACCATCAACTGGACTGTGCGCCACCGCACAATTACAACTGTCAGTCTCTTTATCTTCTTCATTCTCACCTTGGTACCTGTCTTCATGCCCGAAAGTCCCATCGGTACCGAATTTATGCCGGCTCAGGACAACAGCAGAATTTCAGCCACAGTAGAATTACCCATCGGTACCCGTGTTGAAATTACCAGAGCTACTGCTGAAGACCTGTATGCCCTTTGGAGAGAAAAATATCCTGAAATGGCAATGATTAACTTCAGCCTGGGTCAGGCAAGCAGTAAAAATGTATTTGGATCTATGCAAAATAATGGTCCTCATATTATCAGCTTTAATATCAGACTATCTGATTTAAAGGAGAGGGAAAGAAGCTTGTTTGAAATTTCTGATTTGATGCGTAAAGACTTAGAGAATATACCCACCATCAGAAAATCATCGGTTGTAGTTGGTGGCGGTCATATGATGGGTGGACAGTCAACCATTGACCTGGAGATTTACGGTTACGACTTCTTTGAAACGGATAAAATTGCAAAAACGATGAGTGAGAAGATGGCGGAAATTCCCGGCCTGGTAGATATCAAAATCAGTCGCGAAGATTATCAACCCGAGTTCAGGGTACAATTTGACAGGGAAAAATTAGCCATCAATGGCTTGGATATAGCCACCGCATCTAACTTCTTGAGAAACCGCGTGAATGGTCTGGTAGCTTCATTATTCCGTGAAGACGGTGAAGAATACGATATACGCGTTGCCTATGCACCTGAGTTCAGACAATCCATTGAAGCGATAGAAAATATTCTGATCTACAACAATCAAGGACAGTCAGTAAGGATTAAAGATGTGGGTAAGGTGGTTGAAGAGTTTTCACCACCCACCATTGAGCGCCGTAACAGACAAAGGTTGATCACAGTTTCTTCCACTATTTCCGGGACAACCATGGACAAAGCTGTAGCAGCTATCAATAAGAGCGTAGATGAATTAAATCTGCCCTCTAATATTTACACGCAGATTGGAGGTTCATACCTTGACCAACAAGAATCATTTGCAGACTTAACTACTCTGTTGTTGTTAATTTTGTTACTGGTCTTCATCGTGATGGCATCACAATTTGAGTCACTCACCTACCCTTTCATCATCATGTTCTCCGTGCCCTTTGCCGTATCGGGAGTAATCATAGCACTTCTGATTACAAATACTAATTTTAACATGATGTCCTTTATCGGAGTTATCATGCTGGCCGGTATTGTAGTGAAGAACGGAATTGTGTTGGTGGACTACATCAACCTGAATCGCGGTCGTGGTATGGGCATTATACAGGCAGTAATTAACGGAGGAAAATCCCGTTTACGTCCGGTATTGATGACTACCATTACTACCATCTTGGGTATGACTCCGTTGGCAATATCAACATCTGAGGGTTCGGAAATGTGGAAACCCATGGCAGTCACTGTTATCGGTGGTCTAACCATCTCTACTATATTCACTTTGGTCATTGTTCCAACTGTCTATGCTTCATTTGCTAAAAATGGGGTGAAGAGACAGCGCAGAAAACTAAGAAAACAACTAACAACGAAGAACGATAAACTAGAACAAAGAACAAAGACAAAAGAATAAAGACAAACTAAAAACTAAAAACGAAGAACGAAGAACCTGCGACCGCGGAACTCGGAACACGGAACCCGTTAACTTCTCTAACTTCTTTAACTTCTTTAACTTCACAGCTACTAGCTACCAACTACTAACTACTTTTAAAAAATGAAATCAATCTTTATAGCATTCGATCAGGCATATTACGACCAGGTAATGGGAATCCTCAGGTCTCATAACATCCGGGGATTCACGGGCTGGGATCGCGTACAAGGCAGAGGATCAAATACAGGTATTCCCCACTTGGGTACGCACGCCTGGCCTTCGCTGAACTCTGCTATCATCACCATAGTGGAAAAAGCAAAGGTAAAACCGATTCTAAAAGACTTAAAAGCCCTTGATGAAACATCAAAACTGATGGGACTAAGGGCTTTCGTGTGGGATATTGAGGAGATGATTTAATATTGTAATTTGGTGTGATATTAATGTACGTGTCCATGACTTGCAGCGGACAAAAAGATAACACCAACCCCCACCAATATCAATAAAAATTGCAAGATAGATTCTTTTGCTTTGGTTTCTTTATGCATTTCAGGAATCAAATCTGCCAGTGCGATATACAAGAAACTTGCAGCGGCAACAGCCAATGCGTAGGGAACTATTTCTTCCATGAAATCAAGCAGAAAATAGGTAACTGTACCAGCCACAATGGCACTGGACGCCGACAACAGATTATAGAACAATGCCTGTTTTTTGGAATAACCGCTCTTGATGAGGATACCAAAGTCACCTAACTCTTGAGGTATTTCGTGCAATACAACCGAAACAGTAACGAAAATCCCCAACTCTACAGAAGTCATAAAGGATGTAGCTATCACTACTCCGTCAATGGCATTGTGAACAGCATCTCCAATGATGATCATGGGTCCGGCGGTATGTATCTGTCGTTTGCAATTGTCATCACGACACATGCGCCAAAGGATAAACTTTTCTAATAAAAAGAAGAATAAAATACCAAACAACACCCAAATCAACACTTCTCTAACAGGCAATATTTCCATAGATTCAGGAATCAATCCCATTAAAGCTGAGCCAATAAGGGTACCTCCTGCCAAACACAACAAATAGCCGGAAAGTTTTTCCAGCCATTTTTGGTTTAACACCAACAAGCTCCCGCTCAACATAACGCTGCCAACACTTGCTGCCAGCAGCGCTATGATGATGTAAATCAGTTCATTCACTATTTAGATTGTACAAGAACCCAGGCATCGGGATAGGTGTCCCTGATCTGATTGATCTTTGCTCTTGCTTCCTGATAGGTATTGTAAGAAGCAATGATAACCCTCAGCATACCTCTGTCATTTTCCACAACCAGGGCATCATTCCCTTCATTCACAAGCCTGGCACGCAAATTCCTGGCATTTTCGTGAACAATGAATGCACCTACCTGCACATGATATTTCTTACTCATGGCAGCACTGTTGGTTTCACCGGCAGCTAATTTAAATGCTTCGGAACGGGTAACCTCCCGCTCAGCAGGAGTTGTAGCAGGAGTTGTGGCAGTAGCAGGTTCAACTACAGAAGCTTCCACAGTAGCGGGTTCGTGAGCACTGGAAATTTCAGTCACCAATTGCTTGGATTTACACGAAATCATGGATATGCCGATAACGGCTGCTGTACAGATAACAAGAATCTTTTTGTTCATAACGAATTAGTGATTAAATATTTCCCGCAAATTTACAGTTTTTTCTTGAAAAAAACTATTTTGATAAATTCAAATTTCGGAAGGGGATTGATAAAAAATATTACCCTTACAGGGCGCAATGGTATTTGAGATCGTTATTAGGATATTAAGCAATTAACAAAATCTGAAGTTTCCACGTAGATTTGTCCGTAGGACAGACACGTGAATAACCCCCGGATTCATCCGGGGTGAAAAGGTCGAAAATGGTTATAAAACTCTGTAAGAGTTTCCCTAAACTTAAATTGTTAAACGCCTACAGCGTTTGAGTGATCTTGAGTTCGGCTGCTCCCAATTGAAATTGGGGGTTATGCACGTGGAACTTCTACGAAGTTCAAATCGCGACTTCAAAAGAATAGCACAAGAATGATGCGGATTGAGCTGACTTACGCGAATTTCGGGAAAATGTTGCACAACGCAACCGACCTTGCCTGGTGAGCCAAAAAATAAGTAAGAACAGCGTAAAGAATCGTCCTTGTTTGAGCAACGAAGTTGCGAGTTTGGACGATTTAGCTGTTCGAGCGCTAATTTTTTGAGCGAAGCAGGCACAGTCTTGATTTTTTTTTGCTTCGTTTTTTTGTATCAAGACAAAAAAATGAAGAAGAGAATTGAAATATTCGTTTTTTTGTGTCAAGACAAAAAAACGAAGTGGGGTTTGGGGTAAAGCCCCATGTTCAATAAATTGAATAGTAATTCATTTTTTTGATTTTTGTTATTTACCTAAATAAAAAATATTATCTTTGCACTTGAATCACAAAAGTGGAAAGATTTGGATTGCTTGCAACCACAGAAAAAAATGCTAAAAGACATATTCCCGCCTTTTTTCTTCTCGTTTCAATTTCCAAATCTCCTTTTTGATAATTGTTGACAAAGCATAATGCGCACATGTTTTCAGTATTATAAACTGATGTATGTGCAGTGGTATTGAACATTAATTTTAACATCTTTAATATAAAAATATTATGGCTTATTTATTTTCATCTGAATCTGTTTCAGAAGGACATCCGGACAAAGTATCGGATCAGATATCGGATGCAATTTTAGACAATTTGCTGGCTCAAGACCCCGAATCAAAAGTGGCCTGCGAAACTTTGGTAACAACCGGGCAGGTGATTATAGCCGGTGAAATCAAAACATCGGCTTACGTGGATTTTCAATCAGTTGTGCGTAAGGTAATCAATGATATAGGCTATACCAAAAGTGAATATAAATTCGATGGAGATTCTTGCGGTATTTTATCTTCCATTCATGAGCAATCTGCTGACATCAACCGCGGTGTGGAGCGTGACGACCCGAACGAACAGGGTGCGGGCGACCAGGGAATGATGTTTGGCTACGCTTGTAATGAAACCGACATGTTGATTCCTTTTGCGCTCGATTTATCGCATGCCTTAGTCAAAGAGTTGGCTGCCATCCGCAAAGAAGGCAAAGTGATGACTTATCTTCGTCCGGATTCCAAGTCGCAAGTTACAATTGAATATGACGATAATAATAAGCCTAAACGTGTGCATACCATTGTCGTTTCAACCCAGCACGATGAATTTATACAGGCTGATGCCAATACCACACAGAAGCAGGCAGATCAGATTATGCTCAACAAAATTCGTGAGGATGTCAAAAATATTTTGATACCGCGGGTTAAGGCTTTGTCACCTCGCTTTGACGATTTGATTCAGGATGATTATATCCTGCATGTCAATCCTACCGGAAAATTCGTAATTGGCGGTCCGCACGGCGACTCCGGCTTAACAGGTCGTAAAATTATAGTGGATACTTATGGCGGAAAAGGTGCCCACGGTGGCGGAGCCTTTTCAGGTAAAGACCCTTCAAAAGTGGACAGATCGGCTGCTTATGCCGCTCGTCACATTGCCAAAAACATGGTAGCTGCAGGTGTTGCCGAAGAAATATTGGTGCAGGTGGCTTATGCCATCGGAGTTGCCAAACCCATGAATTTGTACGTCAACACTTACGGAACAGCCAAGGTAAAGCTGACTGATGCTCAGATTGCTAAAAAAATCAGCGAATTATTCGATATGCGTCCGAAAGCCATAGAAGACAGACTAAAATTACGCAATCCTATTTATTTGGAAACCGCTGCATATGGACATATGGGCAGAACACCCCGCACAGTTACCAAAACTTTCAGGGGGAGCTCCGGAAGAACCATAGTCAAAGAAGTGGAACTGTTCACCTGGGAAAAAACAGACATGACGGATGCCATTAAAACAGCATTCAATATTCATTGATTTTAGCTATATTTGCACAGTTTTTTAGAAAAATACTAAACAAAATTATTTAAGATAGCTTGAATTCATGGCAAAAGAATTAAAGGAACTAACTTCAAGAAATGAAAATTATTCACAATGGTACAACGACCTGGTAATTAAAGCTGATTTGGCTGAAAACTCTGCCGTCAGGGGATGCATGGTCATCAAACCTTACGGCTATGCCATTTGGGAAAAGATGCAGGCTGAATTGGATCGCATGTTTAAAGAAACGGGGCATGTGAATGCTTATTTTCCGCTTTTTATCCCCAAGTCATTTTTAAGCAAGGAAGCAGACCATGTGGAAGGTTTTGCTAAGGAATGTGCTGTCGTAACACATTACCGCCTGAAAAACAGCAAGGACGGCAGCGGATTGGTGGTTGATCCCGAAGCAAAATTAGAAGAAGAATTAGTTGTTCGTCCCACTTCCGAAACCATCATTTGGAATACCTATAAAAACTGGATCCAATCTTACCGGGACTTACCCATCTTGATCAACCAATGGGCCAATGTGGTGCGCTGGGAAATGCGTACCCGTTTATTTTTGAGAACTGCCGAATTCCTCTGGCAAGAAGGACATACAGCACATGCTACTGCTGAAGAAGCCATGGAAGAGTCAATTAAGATGATGCATGTATATGCCGATTTTGCTGAAAATTTCATGGCAATGCCGGTAGTAAAGGGAGTAAAAACTGCCAGTGAACGCTTTGCCGGCGCATTGGAAACTTTCTGCATCGAAGCTTTGATGCAGGATGGCAAAGCTTTGCAAGCAGGTACTTCGCACTTCCTTGGACAAAATTTTGCCAAAGCTTTCGACGTTACTTTCCTGGATAAATCCAATCAGTTGGATTATGTATGGGCAAGCTCCTGGGGTGTTTCTACGCGACTGATGGGTGCTTTGATCATGACCCACTCCGATGACAACGGTTTGGTATTACCACCTCAATTAGCTCCTTATCAGGTAGTTATCGTTCCTATTTACAGAAACAACGAACAATTGGCCGCCATCACTGAAAAAGTGAATGCCGTTATCAAAAAACTCAAAGCATTAGGCATCAGCGTAAAATACGATGATAATGATTCGAAAAAACCAGGATGGAAGTTTGCCGAATACGAATTGAAGGGAGTCCCTGTGCGTTTGGCTATGGGTGGACGTGACTTGGAAAACGCTACCATTGAAGTTGCCCGTCGCGATACCCTGACCAAAGAAACAGTTTCCGTTGAAGGTATTGAAAATCACGTAGCAGCCTTGCTGGAAGAAATCCAACAAAATATCTATCAAAAGGCATTGGATTTCCAACAAGCCTCTACCCGTAAGGTTGATTCATACGATGAATTTAAGGTAGAGATAGAAAAAGGTGGATTTTTACTTTGCCATTGGGATGGCACACCCGAAACAGAAGAAAAGATTAAAGAAGATACCAAGGCAACCATCCGCTGCATTCCCATCGAGGGTGACAAGACACCGGGTGTGTGCATGGTAACAGGAAAACCCTCTGCACAAAGGGTAGTTATTGCCCGGGCTTATTGATTGTTTTTTTTATTATTATCAAAAAAATTGAGTTTTCTACCTTATAGAAGGTGTAAAACCATGATGACACGTGGCTCCCAAATAGAGGAGATTCAGAAGAATTTTACAAAAAGCTGTCACTGATAATATGTCAATAAGGCGTGTTGTGCGTCATATAAAGACATTCATGCAATCATGACAGAAAACAATACGGTCAATTAATCGATTTGTATTTCCTGACAGATAATCCCAATAAATGTTGTTTAAATATATTATTAAAAACATTTTTTACTCCTGATTCAATATGAAAAGAAAATTCGTACTGTACAATTTTTTATTTTTAGTAAGCATTACCTCTCTTTTGTATGGCAATGATTTTCAGTATTCCACTGCAGGATTTTATAATCACGAAAAGAATTATCGAAAAGTAGTTAATTTTAATGTGGGTTGGAAATATTATAGAGGCGATGTGAAAAATGCGATGTCAACTGACTTTGACGACAGTAAATGGGATGTGATTTCTACCCCGCATACTGTCGAATTACTTCCTTCAAATGCAAGTGGAGGGAGAAATTATCAAGGTGTCGTTTGGTATAGAAAACGCTTTGAACTGGATGATTCTTATTTGGGGCAAAAAATTTGGATTCATTTTGAAGCCATCATGGGTAAGAGTAAAATCTACCTGAATGGAACATTGATCAAAGAACATTTTGGTGGTTTTTTACCCATTATAATCGATCTTTCAGAGGCAGGTGTAAAACTTGATGAAAAGAATATCATTGCCGTGTGTGCAGATAACAGTAACGACACTTCATTTCCACCCGGCAAAACTCAGGAAACCATGGACTTCTGTTATTTTGGAGGAATCTACAGAGATTGTTGGCTTTACACAACTCCAATGGTTTATATTACCGATCCCAATTATGTCAACACCCAGGCAGGCGGAGGTATATTTGTTTCATATGAAAATGTTTCAGATAAAGAAGCTACTGTTCGTATTTCCACCCATATTAAAAATGAAGAAAACGAAAACAGAAGGATTTCTTTGAAGAATAGCTTAATAGATGAAAGCGGTAAAACAACAACTTCAGACACAAAAAACATTATACTAAAACCGGGAGAAAGCAAAACAACCGATCAAATTATACGTATAAAACAACCAAAACTCTGGCACCCGGATGCACCAAATTTATACAATCTCGTGACAGAAGTATCAATCAACAATAAATCTGTTGACGGCATCGTAACACGCATAGGTATTCGTTCCATAGAGTTTATACCGCTTGAGGGACTGTATATAAACGGGGTACTTTTCGAAGAGAAATTGCTTGGAGCAAATCGACATCAGGATTTTGGTTATATAGGGAATGCCATGACCAACAATCTTCATTATGGCGATGTATTGAAGTTGCGTAATACAGGAATGCGCATTATCAGAAGTGCCCACTATCCACAAGATCCCGCCTTCATGGACGCTTGCGATAAGTTAGGAATGTTTGTGATTGTAGCTACTCCCGGATGGCAGTTTTGGAATAATGATCCCATTTTTGAAGAAAGAGCAATTTCTGATATTAGGAATATGATCCGCAGGGATAGAAATCATCCATCGGTAATTTTTTGGGAGCCGATATTAAATGAAACAAGGTTCCCCGAAACATTTGCAAAAAAAGCTTATGATGCCGTTCACGAAGAATATCCATTTCCAGGTTGTTATGCGGCAATAGATGAACAAAGTAGAGGTAGTAAATATTATGATATTATTTACTGTGCCCCGAAACAAGCTAAATTCTATGAAGATTTAGGGAAGTGTTGCTTTACAAGAGAATTTGGCGATTGTGTGGATGATTGGTATTCTCATAATTCATATAGCAGGGTGTCTCGTAGCTGGGGTGAACATGGACTGATTCATCAGGCAAAACACTATGCAAAAAAAGACTACGAAGGTTCTCTCACCATCGACCAGCTACATAAGGCTCACAAGTCACATATTGGCGGTACCTTATGGCATTCTTTTGATCATCAACGTGGTTACCATCCCGACCCCTTCTATGGAGGAATTATGGATGTATTCCGACAACCGAAATATTCGTACGCAATGTTTACCAGTCAGCGAGATCCGGCTTTAAAACTGCCAATTGCTGAAAGCGGTCCGTTTATCTATATCGCAAATGCAATGTCCCCATTTTCTCCGGAAGATGTTACTGTGTACTCAAACTGTGACAGTGTGAGGCTAATTTATACACGTGACAACCAAAAAACTACAATTCAAACAGCCGATGCTTTTAGTCTGAATCAACCGCCGGCAAGTCGCTTTAAATTAGATACGATTGTGAAACCGGTAGTTAAGGGAAATCCGGGAATTCCTAACGAGCCGGTGGTTTTCGAAAATGTGTTCAGCTTTGTTTCGGTAAGAGCACTACACCGAAGTAAACAAGAGGAAAGGGCATTTTTTACAGCTGAAGGGATTATTGACGGAAATGTTGTGGTATCACACACACAAATGCCTTCCAAACGATCAGATAAAATCAAATTATCTGTTGACAATTACGGAATTACACCGGAAGCGAACGGAAGTGATATCATCGTTATCAAAGCATCCATCACAGACGAAAGAGGAAATTTACGTCAATTAGCCATGGAGAAAATTGCATTTTATGTTGAAGGTGAGGGAGAAATTGTTGGTGATGAAACGATTGGTGCCAATCCATGCCCGGTTGAGTGTGGTACGGCTCCATTATTAGTTAGAACCACCACCAATCCGGGAGAAATAAAGATAATTGCAAAATTAGATTATGACGGGATAAATACAGCAACTCCCGATACGTTGATTTTGCACTCGGTAAAACCAAATTTGGAACTCTTATACTCTGATGCTCCTGCGAAAGGTTCAGGAACCTATTTAAAATCAAGTATCAAAAACAACAAGGCAAAAGACAACGAATCATTACGAGAGGACCTTAAAAAAGTTGAAGACGAGCAAAAGTTTTTTGAAGTTGTTCATTAAGAATTAATAAAACAGCGTAGTGTTCTGGTATGGAAGAAGAGCATTAAAGCGGAATTATTAATAGAAAAATTTATAATTTCACTAATCCAGGGTATTCCCGTATTCAAGATTATGTGTAACGCTTTGTGCAAAAACCTCATCAAACAGTTTAGATAAAAATCTAATAATTCCAACCATGAAAAAATATTTTTTAATTATTCTTTGTCTGTCATCCATATTGATGAACAAAAACTGCTTTGCACAAGACAATACTTTCGAAGTAAAAGGACTGCACACAGTATATGTAGAGGTATATGGAAATGCTTTTGAGGGATATACCATAGGATATGATTATGCACTGAAATTGCGAGAAAAACACAAATTGTCTTTCAATTGCGGATTTGGTTATGTACCGGATTTAGATAATTTTTTCAATTTTTTCGATTTTCCCATTGCAACTGAAATCAGCTATTTATATGGAAAAGAGCACCATCTTGAACTGGGCGTGGGGACAACATGTAATGCGAATTTCTGGAGTAGTAAAGGAGGGTTCTATAGGGCCGATTGGTTAACTCCCTTTAGAATTGGGTATCGTTTTCAAAAAGATGATGGAGATCTTTTCTTTAAAGCTGCCGCCACACCTTTTATTTGGTGGAACTTGTCGTCGTTTATGCCATGGTTTGGAGTAGCCGTGGGTTATACGTTCAAAAGTCGATAAAGAAAACTCATAAATTGTGGCATATTAATTTTGTATATAAATACTTTACATAAAAGTAAACTTGAAAAGCACTTGAATGTATCAAATAGTTTTTGACCATGAAAAAACTTTTATCAACTATCCTTTGTCTGTCATTCATATTGTTGATGACTAATAACTGCTTTGCGCAAAAAAGTCCTGACAAACAGCAACGAGGCCTGCACACGGTATATGCAGAAGCGTTGGGAAATGCATTATTCTATAGCGTAGGATATGATTATACACTGAAATTACAGGAAAAACATAAATTGTCTTTTAAATGCGGATTCGGTTGTTTTCCGGAATCAGATGGTAATGGCAGACTTAATTTTGATGATTTCATTTTCTCTTTTGCACCCGAAGTCAGCTATTTATACAGGTTTTCCGGGTTAAAACACCATCTTGAATTGGGTACGGGAGCAACATATTTTGTAAATATGGGTATATTTGATTGGGTGCTTCCCTTCAGAATAGGCTATCGCTATCAAAAAGACAATGGAGGCTTTTTCCTTAAAGCTGCTGTCACACCTTTATTTTTGTTTTGGATGGAACAAGAAACCGGAAACGGTGAGGTAAAATTAGAGCAAGTAATACATATGCCATTTGGAGGAGTAGCTGTAGGTTATACGTTTAAAAGCCGGTAAGACCTGTTACGAAAAAGTGGCATCCTGATAATCTGTCAACCTTTCATCCTCCACAAGGATGACCCTGCCCGGATACATATCAATCCAACTGTAATTGTGTGTGGCAACGATGACGGTGGTGCCGGACAGGCGGATGCCGTACAACAGCTCCATCAAATCACTTCCCGTAGCTGGGTCTAAGTGTCCGGTCGGCTCGTCTGCCAGAATGATTTCAGGAGAGTTGAGTAAAGCCCTTGCAATGCCGACACGCTGTTGCTCGCCTCCGGATAATTGATGCGGTCGTTTATAGCCTTTATTCGGAATTCCAACCTGAGTCAGGACAAGTTGAATTTGCTCATTGATGGCTTCTTCGTTCGTCCACCCGGTTGCCCGCAACACAAATTCCAGATTCTCATTGACAGTCCTGTCAATCAGCAATTGAAAATCTTGAAAAACGATGCCTATTTTTCTTCTTAAAAAAGGTATCTGGCTGTTTTTCATATTTACCAAATCATAGGAGAGCACTTCTGCCTCCCCTTTGGCTATCTGAACTTCCTTATACAAAGACTTCAAAAAGGTACTTTTTCCACTGCCTACTTTTCCCAGGAGATATGTAAATTCCCCTGCATAAAATTCCAATGAAATATCCCGCAGGATGGTCAGTTCCTGCTGACATAGATCGACGTTTTCGTATTTAATCAATCTCTTTTTTTTCATTTGTGTCTCTTTTTCAATTCTTTTCCCAAATCATCCAAAGAATATCCTTTGGAAGTAAGCAAAACAATCAAGTGATAGAGCAAGTCGGAAGCTTCGTATAAAAACATCTCATCAGTGCCGTTGGTGGCCTCAATGACAGTTTCAACAGCTTCTTCACCAAGTTTTTGTGCCATTCTGTTGACACCTTTTTGAAACAGAGAAGTGGTATAAGATCCTTCCGGCATTTCTTTAAAACGCTGTTGGATAAACTTTTGCAAATAATCTAAAAAGAAAATATCTCCCTGATTAGATTCTGACCAGCAGGTATCGGTGCCCTTATGACAAACAGGACCGGTCGGGTTGACTTTGATCAGCAGCGTATCGTTATCACAATCGGTTAATATTGAAACCAAATGTAAAAAATTACCACTCTCCTCCCCTTTTGTCCACAAACGTTTTTTCGTGCGGCTGTAAAAGGTAACTTTCCCGGTTTTCAGGGTTTTTTGATATGCCTCTTCGTTCATAAATCCAAGCATCAGCACCCTGGATGTTTGTGCATCCTGGATGATAGCCGGCACCAATCCGTCTAGTTTACTGAAATCAATATTCATTGGAAATTAATTTTTGACGAAATTACGATAAATATGTGAAAAAGCAAAGGTAAAAAACGGCAAAAATCAGATCAGGTAAATTCCGGCTTCATCACAAGCTTTTCGCATTTCACAGGGCCATATACTTGCCTGGATTTCACCTATATGTGCTTTTCTAAGGAAGAACATACACAGGCGGGACTGTCCGATTCCTCCTCCAATGGAAAGGGGCAAGCCACCCTCCATCAGGCGTTTGTGGAAATACAACTTCAATCGTTCTGTTTGTCCGGTCAGTTCCAATTGCCGCATCAAGGCCTCTTTATCAACCCGGATGCCCATGGAAGAAATTTCAACCGCCATATTTAAAATAGGATTCCACAACAAAATATCTCCGTTGAGGCCCGGCAAACCATTTTCGCCCTCACTTGTCCAATCATCGTAGTCCGGCGCACGTCCATCGTGTTTTTCTCCATTACCCAATTTGGCACCTATACCGATGATAAAAACAGCCCCATATTTTTTGGCAATTCGATGTTCCCGTTCTTTCGGCGAAAGGTCGGGATACATGAGGCGCAATTCTTCTGCATGGATAAAGTGAATTTTTTCGGGAAGAATAGGGCGTATTTTCGGAAAACTCTCCGAAACCAAATATTCAGTACGAAGTATGGTGTTATAGATGCGCTTGACGATTTTCTTTAAAAAATCAATATTACGTTCTTCTGGTGACATAACCCGCTCCCAATCCCACTGATCGACATATAAAGAATGTAAATTGCCCAGTTCTTCGTCCGAACGAATGGCATTCATATCCGTATAAATACCGTATCCGTTTTCAATTTCATAATCAGCCAAAGTGACTCTTTTCCACTTAGCCAGGGAATGCACCACTTCTGCCTTGGCATCATCCATGTCTTTGATGAGAAAACTCACGGGACGCTCTACACCGGTCAAATCATCATTCAAGCCCATGCCTCGTAATACGAACAAAGGAGCTGTGACACGTCTCAAACGCAGTTCAGCTGATAAATTTGCCTGAAAAAAATCCTTTATTTTTGTAATTCCAACTTCAGTTTGCTGAAGATTGAGGATGGGAGTATAATGAGGCGGCTTAATCAAATAACTCATAGAATAATTTTAACGCATTGTTTGAAATTTCCCGCAAAGATAAGCATTTTGTAAGAGAACAAAGCATTTTTCTTCAAAAAAAACAGCAAAGCCTTCTTCTTTACAGAAAAAGGCTTTGCAAGATTTTTTAAAGCATCATTCACTTAATTCTTTCATACACCACAAAACTGTGAGGATACTCATTCTTCTCATCTGCGGGATGATCCGTGCGTGATACTTCCTTCCAAACATTGAAATCAATCTCAGGAAAATAAGTGTCTGCTTTGAATTTTCCATGCACCCAGGTCAGGTACATTGTATCGGCAATATCGGCACTTTGCTTATAAACAGCCGAACCACCGATTACAAACACTTCTTTAGCATTTGAGCATAATTCCAAAGCATCTTCTAAAGAATTTGCCTCAAAGTAACCTTCATTGACTCCTTCCGAAATCATACTGGAAAGCACGATATTGGTTCGATTAGGCAGGGGACCGTTTGGAAGACTTTCAAAAGTTCTTTTACCCATAATCACCGTACCACCGGTTGTCAACGCTTTGAAATGCTTCATATCAGCCGGCAAATTCCAGGGAAGTTTTCCCTTATAACCGATTGCATAATCATCTGCAAGAGCGGCAACAATAGAAACTTTTAACTTGTTGTCCATGTGAACAGTTAGTAAGATTAAAAGCTGATGCGATACTGACTACAATCGCATCAACTTCATAAAGTTGTTTTTTAATTTTGCAACTACAAATGTACGACTACATTTAGTCAATTCAAAATTATATGATAAAATTTTGCACCGGATCCTGACTTATTTAAAAAGAACAAAGAACAAAGAATAAAGAATAAAGAATAAAGACAAAGATAAATGCAGAAGGAGAGAGGAGAAAGGAGCATGCAGGGGTTGTCTCAAAAGTAAATATTCAAGCAAAAAACCATAAGGTTCAAGAGACAGTCTAATCCGGGTGTAAAGTCGTAGTTAATAAGGGGGGGGTAAGGAATTGCCAACTTAATGTAATCCGTTACAGAAGGAGTAAGTAGTTACCATTTATTACAACTCAGAATTTTTCGATGTGCTCTGAATATATCCTACAACTCCCCTAACAATAAAATATTGAGCAACAATGTATGTAAGCATCACTATCCATCTGTTTTTTGGAATTGGAGTATAAAATTTATTGATGGCGATAGCCGAATCTGAAATGACAAAAAGAAGTGCTCCAATGGCAATTATCCATCCAAATTTTCCGATTTTAGTTAGCTGAACGGCAAAAATCAACATCATTGAAATGACGGTAGCATAAAACACAACAGGCACTTTTAATTCATTTGCAGCAGGTAAAAGTAACCATAAAATTACCACCATATATGCCAACACAACCAGTGATCTTAACGGATGAAAACCGACCTGATTTTTCTTTTGAATTATTCGGAAGGCAAAAATGTAGAATATGTGACCTGTCAGGAAGGCAGCTAAACCCGACACAAAGAAAAACTCATCGCCCCGATTAAACATCAGCAATGTATCGCCAAGAATGCAGAAAGCCATAGCCAAAACCATCCACAACCTGATATTTGGGCGTTGACCTTTGGTTTCAATCAGGAAATAAAATAACAAACTCCCTACAAGCAGCGGTTTGGTTATCATTTCTACTGTCCGGGAGTCAATGAACATACCGGTCAGATGGATTATTGCAACAGCCAGGAAAGGGAAGAGTGATATCTTGATTTTTTTCATGATGTCAGGTGTGTAGTAAAAGCGATATATGATTATCCGCTTTTGCCCCTATTAAAAAAATTATTATTTGTAAAAGACCTCAGCAGTGTCTCATATTACCCGATAGCTGCAATACTTCCGATATTTTTTCGGAGGTCGTTGGGGGAGGTGCTAAAATCAATGACTACACCGATACCTCTCCTTTGATATGAGGATCTGCCACGTAGTTGATCAACTCAAAATCTTCATATTTGAAGTCGAAAATATCTTTTACATCAGGATTGATCTTCATGGTAGGAAGCGGTTTCGGTACACGTGTCAGCTGCAACTTGACCTGGTCGATATGATTATTGTAGATATGCGCATCACCAAATGTATGTACAAAATCGCCGGGAACCAAACCGGTTACCTGTGCCATCATCTGTAACAACAAGGCATAAGATGCAATATTAAAGGGAACACCCAAAAAGATATCTGCACTGCGCTGGTACAATTGCAGGCTTAATTTGCCATTTACCACGTAGAACTGAAAGAAAGTATGGCAGGGTGGTAAATTCATATTGGGCAAATCGGCTACATTCCACGAATTTACAATCATCCGCCTGGAATCCGGATCATTTTTAATTAAATTGACAACTTCTGTAATTTGGTCTATATGTCCTCCTTGATAATCGGGCCACGAACGCCATTGATAGCCATAGATATGTCCTAAATCACCATTTTCGTCCGCCCATTCATTCCAAATCCTCACGCCATTTTCCTGCAGATATTTCACATTGGTATCACCTTTTAAAAACCACAACAACTCATGAATGATGGATCTTAAATGAAGTTTTTTGGTGGTCAGGCATGGAAATCCTTCAGAAAGGTCAAAACGCATCTGATGACCGAATATCGAAATGGTTCCCGTTCCGGTACGGTCTTCCTTGCTTACACCCTCTTTCAACACGCGACTTAGTAAATCTAGATATTGTTTCATGAAAATAAATTAATAATGGACGGTGTCTCATAAGTGCCCAACTGCTGCGTTACTTTCGATATTCGGGCTCAGTCACATACTTCAGTATGCCCTTCGCCCTCAATCTCAGTGCCTTGCATTTAGATACTTCTAAGACACCTTACGGTTTTTCGCTTGAATATTTACTTTTGAGACAGCCTCATAAATAATGAATTATTTATAACTGTTCGAATTCTTTTTGCGGGATTAAAAGTACAAAAAAATCACGACTCGGCAATAATTTGGTTGACTTTTACATGAATTTCTTCCCATAATTCATCCGGCATTTTGGCTCCTATCACCTGTACTATTCGTGATGATATCCATGACCCGATTTGTCCGCAAACAGGCAGGGGAAGATCTCGCGCCAAACCGTATAAAAAGCCTGCTGCGTATAAATCTCCTGCTCCGGTAGTGTCTATACAATCGGCTTTATATGCCTTAACGCTATATTGAACACCTTTGGAAGCGATCATTGATCCTTTTTTTCCGGTTTTTACTATGGCGATATCAACTTGTTGCGATAATGCAATTAAAGCATCTTTCGGTTTTTTACCTGTAAAAGCGCGGGCTTCATCTTCGTTAACAAACACGATGTCCACATACTTGGTGACCAGGGAATTCAAAAACTCAAAATGCTCCTCTATCACGTTAAAACTTGCCAGATCTATGGACACCAGCATTCCGGCCGCTTTTGCCATTTGAACGGCCCGCAGTATCAATGCATGATTCTGCACCAAAAAACCTTCAATATGCAAGATATCGTAATTTTCAAACGGAGCAGTTGACAAATCAGCAGCTTCCAACTCACCGGCTGCTCCCAAAAAGGTACACATGGTGCGTTCACCATCCTTGGAAACCAGTACCGTACTGCTACCTGACTGCTGTTTGTCCACAATCAGATAAGGAATTACCCCATTGTTTTTAGTATCGTCAAGAAAAAAATCACCGGTATCATCCTCTCCTATTTTGCCGAAGAACCCGGCCTCACCACCTAATTTGGCAATACCATATACAGTATTTGATGCTGATCCACCTGTAGCTTTTACCGCTTTTGAAAAATCAAGCAGGGTACACAATTCATCAATTTTTCCGGAATTTATCAATTGCATGCTGCCTTTCCGCAGATTCAGTTTTTCCAATACACCATCATCAATTTGTAATAGTATATCTGTCAACGCATTACCCATCCCCAGAACTTTCTTCATAATGCTAAACGATTTTTTAAATTATAATTTTTCACAAAGATATTGCATAATTCAGAAAAACCTATTACTTTTGCAGTGCATTAAAAAAATGCGGTAAATTCTTCCTTAGCTCAGTTGGTTAGAGCATCTGACTGTTAATCAGAGGGTCCTTGGTTCAAGTCCAAGAGGGAGAGCAAAAAGGTTGGAAGAATAAAAACAAAAAAGACTGTTTCGTGTTGAAGCAGTCTTTTTTTGTTGGTGGAGATTACCGGACTCGAACCGGTCACCTCAACACTGCCAGTGTTGCGCTCTAGCCAGATGAGCTAAACCCCCTGTTAGTGCAAAATTGCGATGCAAAGATAAGCAAGTTTTGTGAATTTTGCTTACTTTTGTGAAAATTAATTCAATGGGTACACAAAACAACAAGATAATTTTAGGAATTGATCCGGGTACAACCATCATGGGATATGGCTTGCTGAAGGTTCGGGACAACCAGTCTTCGATGCTCGCCATGGGGGTGTTGGATTTGAGAAAGCTTCCCAATCATTATGAAAAACTGGCTCGTATTTTCAATCGTACGCTATCACTGATTGATGAATTTCTACCCGACGAAATGGCCATTGAAGCTCCTTTCTATGGAAAGAATGTGCAGTCGATGCTGAAATTGGGTCGTGCCCAAGGAGTTGCCATGTCTGCAGCACTTTACAGAAAAATACCCATTACCGAATATGCTCCCCTAAAAATCAAAATGGCAATTACCGGTAACGGCAATGCTTCCAAGGAGCAAGTCGCCGATTTACTACGGCGCTATCTCAACATCAGTCCCGAGCAAATGCTTCCACATTTGGATGCCACCGATGGTTTGGCAGCGGCTTATTGCCATTTTCTGCAAATGGGTAAACCCATTTCTATACAAACTTATAAAAGCTGGAAAGATTTTTTATCCAAAAATCCGGATAAGATTGTTTGATTCCTCCTTGTCCCTTTTACCTTTTCTTAGTCGTTTTAATCAGCTCTTCCGGTTTTTTATTATAAAAACTTGGATCTGTATGGTTCCAGGTTTCTTCCAATTCCCAATTGGCTCTTAATGAGAGTTTTTTAGAAAAATATATCACTTCTTCAGGTTGTATTCTTCGCTCTAAATCTCCTGTGTCCCATTTGTCATTTTGATTGGCGTCAATGAACATACGCAGGAAATATTCACCGGGACGAAGGTATTGAAAAACAGCTCCTTGCTGCTCAGCTCTCTTCGATTGTATCACTTGTTCTTTTGAATCAATCACCTGAATGTAAGCATTTGGATCATAATTTTGCAGCGTAATTTTCAGGGTAGAATAATCTTCCAGTGACTTGATCTTAAATGAGGATTTCAGTTGATTGGAAACCCGACCATATATGCTGACAAAAGCAGCAGAATCAATATTCAATTCGTAACTTTCCTCAGGTTTCCAGGCATGACTAAGTCCCAAAATGCGCCCTATAGAATCTTTGTACAAGCATGTAAATTCAACAGGCTCAGTTATGGTGTCTACTTTATGAAACAGATGGATTTTTCCAACACAGAAAGAATCCAAAGGTTCTTCAAAACTAAAAACGATATCGCGGTAGAAATCAAAGCTACTTGACAAATTGTTTTTAAAATTCAGGGGTTTTTGTTCTTCAACCACCTCTTCTTCCGACTTACCCCTGGACGTTTGTCTCGGTTTCCTTTGAAACAAATTCAAGGTATCGACAGTAGATACATAATTAAACAATGAGTCGGTTTTGAGGTATTCAACAGTCAGTGTCAACGTATCTTGATTGTAAACGGCGGCATCCGGAATCCAGTAGGTTAAGCTGTCAAGTTGCCCGGATTTTTGGACTAAAAAGCGGGTATCTACATCAAAATTAAGAGGTGTGATCTGTGGCAAACTATCCTGTTTATCATTGAAGAACAATTGAAAGTATTTACTATCGGTGCGTTCCGACTTGACCAAATACTGTCTTTTTTTGGTTTCTTTGAAAAGTTTAATCAAAATATCATCCGGAGTAAAAACAGTTTGAGAAAACATATGAATAGTATCAACAGTAACCGAATCCGACCATATTGTATCAATCCGTTGTTCCAATCTGACTTCAGGAGTGATGATGGAGTCATAGAATGCAACAGACTCTCCGGGTTGATATTTAAAATCACGGTTTAAATCTGACAAAGCATACAGTTTATACTGTCCGTTTTTTATGTTTTGAATGGTAAATTTACCTTCTGAATCTGTCTTTGCAATGCGTTTAAACTGGTCACCTAAAATAGCCGTATCATTCAGATTATCATGTATCCCCACAAACACGCCGGACATAGGATCTAAGTTTTCAGCATTCAGCAACCGACCGGCAATTTGCAAAGAGTCAATTTCATCACCGGTAGCAAATGAAAAAACATAATTCTCCAAAGGATTTCTCTCATTGAGATCAACGATGGCATTTCCGAACAAGATACTGTAAGTTGTACTGTCCTGTAACTCATCCTGTAAAGATACGGAAAGAACCTTGGCATTTGCCCTCACTATCGGCTGGGTTTTTTGAGGCGGAGAAACAACCACATTCTCACTAACTTTATCCAAAGTGATATTTTCATTAAAGTACACTTGAATATCTTTCTTTTTGAAGTTCACTGCCCCGTTTATGGGCGAAGAACGTACAACCACGGGAGGAATAGAGTCTTTCGGTCCTCCTGTAGGCCCCGCAGCCCTATTGGCACAGGAGCCAGCAGCGAATATTAAAATCGTAAAGAGAAAAATTTGGTATAACCTCATTTATTCGAATCTTTTAATTGAAATTTGGTTGCTCAATCAACCCTTGTCTTTGCTAATATCTGATGCCCCATCCTGCACCTTAAACATTTCTTTTCTTCGCAATAATTTTTATACAAATATATAAATGCCTGAGAATCACTTGCTGAATTAATTTCCATCCCCATTGCTTTCCACTTTCGAGTGATGTGATTATTCTCCGGTGGAAGCTTATCAAGCAGGGTCAACGCCCTTTCTTTTAGTTCCTCCACTTGCTTGTGTTCTCCGTAACAAAATAGCATGGGAGCAACCACATTGATCAGCAGACTATACACGGAACTCAAACCCATCTTTTTCGGTTTGAGAGTATGCGTTTCACCGCCGGGTAAATAATGACTTTGCCAATAATCCGATACTTCAGCTGTAATGAAAAGCTGAACCAATGTATCCACCTCTTGATTATTAATCACATAGCTGAATAAATTTTCACGCGTGAAAAGCAGGGAAGCCAATTGGGCAATCCTGATGTGCGGAAAATTGTCAGGCCTCAAACGTAACAAACGCCATTGCAAGTTATCCACAGGCTGAAGCTTGAATTTCCTCCTAAGAAATTCGTACTCCCTTTTCAGACTGCAAATATAATCATCATTTGTAATTGTTCCATGCAACAAACCCGATTGTCCGTATAAAAGAGCTTCCAACTGAAACAAATCGGACGAGCATTTTTGTACAATTTGCCAGGATGTGGAAGTTGCCAATCTGAAAAAAGCATCGTTGTTCACAGAATAACCGAAGTGTTTACATAGGACAAGAAAAAAAGTCTCTTCCCAATGCCCCTTGGTTTTTTGGAGCAAATCGTCAATTTCTTTTACCTTCTGCTCCATTCTTTCTGCTATCAGCGCATGTTTCCAGGCATGAATATAGATGGGAGTAACATCTTTTAATTTGTCTCCACAAGCAACCCATTTGGCAGCTGCAAACATTGCCTGATAATTTTGTTCAATATCTTCCGCAAAGCTCAACTCTAACTGCGGAATTTTTTGTCCATCAGATCTAAAAACAGGTACATCCGCTTTTTTAACTACATGCAAAATCACATTGCCGTAATTCCTGTCGCCCTGATGTGCATGCCTATTCCAGTCAGAAGCCAGATTGTGGATCTCTACATTTCCTGCCCAAATGGTTTTTCCAATTTTTATTTTGGCATTGAAAAAGTCAGGACCGGCATGTATGTTCGGCCTGCCCACATCAATCACTTCGACGGATTGTCCGTCAATAGTATATAAATCATGCTGTGCAAATAATTTGTATTGCCAGATGTAATGTAAAATACATTCTTTCATAGTTTAAACAAACAGATAAGTGAGAACAAAGAACAAAAAGACAAAAAGACAAAAAGACAAAAAGACAAAAGATAAAAGATAAAAGAATAAAGATAAAAGACAAAAGAACAAAAAAAGAAAAACGATGAGTTAAAAACTGAACTCGCCACCCCGGAACCCGGAACTCCCCTAACTTCTTATAACTTCCTTAACTTCCTTAACTTCCAAAACCAACTCCAAACTACTAACTCCAAACTACTAACTACTAACTACTAACTACTAACTACTAAAAACAACTTCCCTAACTTCTATAACTTCTTATAACTTCCTTAACTTCCCGGCTTCATCAACTACAACAACCCCCAATCATACCCTTCCGACTTCCAAAATTCCAACGCTTTGGGCAAGACTTCCAACACATTTTCTTTCGCTTTCAGGGAATCGTGGAATACTACCACAGAACCTTTTCGCAGGTTACGTTTGATGATTTTCAGGATGCGCTCCGGACTTCTCTTTTTGTCATAGTCACGGGTAATCACATCCCACATCACAATATCATACTCTTTGTGCAAGGCTTTCATTTGAGCAAACGTCATTCTGCCATGCGGTGGCCGAAACAGTTTGCTTTGTATTATTTCCGAAGCTTTTTTTACGTTCTGCACATATTCATCCGTAGCATAACGAAGGCCCCTAACATGATTGTAACTGTGATTTCCAGTTCTATGTCCCCTTGCCAACACTTCACGATACAGATCCGGATGCTTTGCTACATTCTCTCCCACACAAAAGAAAGTGGCCTTCCATCCGAAAGTATCTAAAATATCCAACACCTGAGGGGTTACCTGTGGTACAGGACCATCGTCAAAAGTCAGATATATTGATTTTGAATGCGTCCTGATACGCCAGGTCAATGACGGAAAAAAAAGACTTGGCATTCTTGAAAGTTGCATACCCAAATCCTACATTCTTAATCTTCTTGCAAACTCCTGATAGTCATCCATATACTTCCCAAGGATTTGTGTTTGATTGTATTTATCCGCTAAAGAAAGTACGTGATTAAACACAGCGAAATGATGTCCGATTTGATTTTCTGCAGCATTGCGTTGTGCAAAAGAAAGACTGAAGTACCAATTCAAATACTCAACACTATTTTGAGCCATTAGATCCAGAATTTCACTACCCTGTTCAAAGGCGTTTAATTTAAAATAAGACTCCGCCAATGGGATGGAATAAAAATCATGTCGCACGGTGGCCGCCGGAATAACTTCCAGGGAATAATCCAGTGCTTTTTTGGCACGTACAGTGTCATTTTCATCTATCAAAGCAGTTACCAACTGACTAAACATCATCCTGTGGGTACGGCACATCCGTAAAGTATTCTCATCTAAATAAACAGTAGAATCTGCAACATTTCCATAGCTAAATTTATGTACCATATTGTCATACATTTCGTCAGTATTTACAGCTGCACCCTTCCCTTCCGTGCTCAGTGGCATGATTTGGTACGCCAAACCTGTCAATTCAAAATGATCATTCAATCCCAAATAATAGCTGTCTCCTACAGTTACAGCGAAGTATATCGGGCGTTTCCATTTATTTTCTTTCAACATTTCAATCACCATCAATTCACTTTTCGTCAGCCTTGACTTATCAGTCAGATCGATGTCAATTTGTGAAACAATTTCATCAGCCCTGTTTACATCTACCACACCGTTTTTCAACACTTCTTCCTTATCAACAGGGATATATAGTTGTTTGGAAAAAATAAATCCATCCCCATCCCTGCGATATTCAGGATCTAATGCTATTTTAAAAGCGGTGTCCACATCCATCGGGCGACCAATATCATCGCGTACCAGGATTATCTCATTGGTTCCGGACACATACTCACCGGGAGTCCATGAAATAGGCAGGGGCTCTGAAAGATAAGCACCCCGTTTCATCTGATCAATATACCAGTCGGTCTGCAAATAACTTAAATTGCAAACCCGGATATCCGTACCTCTGCCTTCCACTTCCTGGTTATACCACAAGGGGAAAGTATCATTATCGCCATTGGTGAAAATGATGGCATTTTCCTTACAGGAAAGCAAATAATTGTATCCAAAATCACGGGCTACGTAACGGTTGCTTCTATCGTGATCATCCCAGTTCTCAACAGCCATCAAAGTTGGCACGCCCAATGCAGCGATTGAAACAATGACAGCTGCGACATTTTTAGGTAAAAATCGCTTAAAGAGCCGGATCAATCCGAGCACGCCTAATCCGATCCATATACTGTAAGCATAGAAAGAGCCTGCGTAAGCATAATCCCTTTCGCGCGGTTGACCGGGTGTTTGATTGAGGTAGATAACGATGGCAATACCGGTGAGGAAGAACAACAAACCTACGATCCAGAAGACATGTTTCCCTTCTTTCCCGCTTTTCACCAAATATACGATACCGATGATGCCCAATATCAAGGGCAACATGTAATACCGGTTACGACCTTTATTTTCTTTTAGTTCAGTGGGCAGATTGGATTGATCACCCACCAATCTCTTGTCAATAAAGTTGAATCCGGTAATCCAATTTCCTTTATCGATGCTGCCATGACCTTGTATATCATTCTGTCGCCCGCTGAAATTCCACATAAAATACCGGAAATACATGTGATTCAGTTGATAAGAAAAAAAGAAGCGCAGATTTTCACCAAAGGTAGGAACATATTCTGTCCGGTCTTGCCCGCAATAGTCGAACCTTACCCTCTTCCCTTTTACATTACCCCATGCTTTGTAGGCCTTTACGTGCTCGGGAGAGGAACTGTACATCCTTGGGAAGAACATATTGAAACGTTCATCCATCACATAATTCAACTTATGCCCGGTCACAAAATACCTGTCCTTCTCATTGGGATCTGTTTTAGGAAGCGGTGCATAGGATGCTTCTCCTGTTTTGTAGATAGGAATACAGGTATTCCCTTCGATTCTCAGCTTGACGGGCGCATTGTAGGTCTGACCATAAAACAAAGGTCTGTCGCCGTATTGCTCCCTGTTTAAATAATATTTCAATGCAAAAACATTATCAGGTGAATTCTGATCCATAGGAGGATTCGCAGCAGAACGGATAACGATAACGGCATAGGAGGAATAACCGATTAATATCACGGTTATCATAACAACAGCCGTATTCAGCCATCTCGGATCTATTTTTTCTTTCAACTTGACAAAAGCAAGGATTAAGGCGGCAATGATGATGAACCCAATGATATAATTGGATCCAAAAAATGGCAACCCCACGATGGAAATGGCAGCAATAAAAGCTATCGCCATTCTGGTGTAATTTTTCTGTGAATAAGTCTCGATAACAGCCCAAACCAATATGCCTAAAGCCAGCAAAATGTAAACAAGCGTTCCGGAATTAAAAGGTAATCCGAACGTATTGACAAAGAGCAGTTCAACCAAACTGGCTATTTTAACGAATCCCGGAATGATACCGTACAAGACGGTAGCAAGAATGACAACGGACACCAACATGGCTTTTACCACACCCCAGGGTGTTACCTGGTATTTTCGGAAATAATACACCAATACGATGGCCGGGATAGCCAACAGATTCAACAAGTGTACACCTATTGAAAGCCCCATTAAATAAGCAATCAATATCAGCCATCGATCTGAACCGGGTTGGTCTGCGAGATCTTCCCACTTCAATATCAGCCAAAAAACCAGGGCCGTAAACAGCGATGACAAGGCATACACTTCCCCTTCCACGGCAGAGAACCAAAAAGTATCCGAGAAAGTATAAGCCAAAGCCCCAACCATGCCTGCACCTAAAATTCCAACATAATGTGCCAATGTATATTCATCTTCCCTTTTAGGGATGATTTTCCGTGCCAGGTGCGTGATGGTCCAAAATAAAAACAAGATGGTAAACGCACTTGCCAATGCCGACAAAGTATTGATCATGAGGGCTACTTGAGTCGGATCGGAAGCAAAGAGTGAAAAGAACCTGCCGATAAGCATAAAAAAAGGTGCTCCCGGAGGGTGTCCTACATCCAACTTATAGGCAGTTGATATAAACTCTCCACAATCCCAGAAACTGGCAGTAGGTTCCATAGTGGAAAGATAAGTAAAAGCTGCAATGGCAAAAGCCACCCAGCCAAAAACATTGTTCAGTAATTTGAATTTCTTCATTGTGTTTTTAAGCAATTTAATATTTTACTTTCCATGCCGAATACAAGACGGTATCTCAAAAGCGTCCAAAGATACAAAGAAAATTCTTTCTCAACAGATAAAATTTCTATTATTACGCAATTCCAGATTTATGGTTTTACTCTCATCGCATCCCACGCAAAATACACAATCAAAGCTGCATACATGACAATCGCCAACCACTGTGCTCCTGCACTGCTTTCCCACGTTGTCAGGAAGAAAGAATGACTTTCTTTGATACTATTGATAATCGCGGGACTTGCTGCATCACCCAAGGCTGCAATTTTCTTTTCAACCATGGTGGTTTGGATAAATTTGATCAGTGCACTGACTACACCCATCAAGGCACCACCGGCAATAAATCCGGAAGCCAGCAAGGTTCCTTTATCTTTGCGGGCTGTATTCAAAGCTTGATTTTTACTGCGCGTAGAAACAAACCAGCTGATGCCTCCTCCTACTAATAAAGGCAGGTTAAGTTCCAAGGGGATAAACATTCCCAGGGCAAAAGCCAAAGCAGGAATTTTAAGGAAAGTCAGCAACAAGGCAATACCTGCTCCAAATGCATACAAAAACCAGGGTGCTCCTGTTCCCGACATCAAAGGTTCAATCACTGCCGCCATGGCATTGGCTTGCGGAGCTACCAAGGCCCCTTCGCCCGTAAATCCATAGGTTTTGTTCAGGACAATGATCACGCCCCCTACAGTAGCTGCTGAAACCAAAGTTCCGAGGAACTTCCAGGACTGCTGCTTGGCGGGTGTACTGCCTAACCAATAGCCAATTTTTAAATCCGTGATAAACCCACCGGCCATAGATAAAGCAGTACACACTACTCCACCAATTACCAGGGCTGCCACCATGCCGGCTGTGCCTTTCAACCCCACAGCCACCATGATCACCGAAGCCAAAATCAAAGTCATCAACGTCATGCCTGAAACCGGATTGGTACCCACAATAGCAATGGCATTGGCTGCAACGGTGGTAAACAAAAAGGCGATTACTGCAACCACTAAAATACCAACCGTGGCATGCAAAAGATTATTAACCACACCAAAATAGAAAAAGAGGAAAGTGGCTATCAAAGTAAGAATAACTCCTATAACGATGATTTTCATGGGAAGGTCACGTTGGGTCCTGATTACCGTCTCATTGACAGCCTTATTCTTTCCTTTGATCTCTTTACCGGCTAAGCCCACAGCACCTTTGATGATATCCCATGACTTGACGATACCAATGATACCAGCCATCGCAATGCCGCCAATACCGATATGACGGGCAAAATCGGTAAAAATCCTTTCAGGTGGCAAGTCTGCCAATCCGCCTCCCTGATAGATGGGATTCAGGATGTGGAGGAAATTCTCACTCAGGAAAGGCAATGCGGGGATCAGTACAAACCACACCAAAGCCGAACCTGCACAAATGATGACCGCATATTTTAAACCGACAATATAACCCAGGCCCAATACGGCAGCGCCCACATTGATCTTAAACACCAATTTAGCTTTATCGGCTATGGCCGTACCAAAAGGAATAACCCGCGAAGTAAAGGTCTCCGACCAAGTGCCGAAGGTAGCGATCACAAAATCATACAATCCGCCTATCAATCCGGCTATCACCAAAGGTTTGGCCTGACTGCCGCCCTTTTCCCCGGAAATCAACACCTGGGTGGTTGCCGTAGCTTCAGGAAAAGGATATTTGCCGTGCATATCCGAAACAAAATACTTGCGAAAAGGAATTAAAAACAGAATGCCTAAAATACCCCCCAATAACGAACTCAGGAAAACTTGCATAAAGCTGACCGTCATCTCGGGATACTTTACCTGTAAGATATACAATGCAGGCAAGGTAAAAATAGCACCTGCCACAACCACACCCGAGCTTGCACCAATGGACTGAATGATAACATTCTCACCCAATGCACCTTTTCTGCGGGAAGCCGTTGACAGTCCGACTGCAATAATTGCGATAGGAATGGCAGCTTCAAAAACTTGTCCGACTTTCAAGCCCAGGTAAGCAGCTGCAGCCGAAAAGATTACAGCCATCACCAAGCCTAAGGAAACAGAGCGCGTATTCACTTCCGGATAAGTTTTATCCGGCGACATCACCGGCTTATAAACCTCACCCGGCTTTAATTCTCTGGAGGCATTTTCCGGCAAACCCATTACTTTTTCTTGTTTGGTACTCATGATTAATTATGCAATTATGGTAATTATAAATTTTTATTAGCACTTTCGTAGAAGCCCTGCAAAAACATAAATAGTTTTGTTGTTTGCAAACTAACATCATCACATAAAACTCAATCAAAGGATGCAAAGCTACGGGATATTTTTCAATTTACACAGAAGAAACCAAAAATAGAGTGCTCGTAAACACCCTGTTTTTATAAAATTTTTTCAGAAAAACATGAAATAAATAAGCACAAAATAGTGATTAAATTACCTAAATCGAAAAAAAAACAACTCCGTAAACACTCTATGTCAATATGATACAAAATTTTGATAAATTTGACACTAAAATCGAATGTTATAATTAACAAAATTTGTTTATTTTTGTGGAGTTCTTTAATGATAAACACTTTCGATATCTTAATATACCTTATTTAATAACCATTTTTAATAACGTCGTATGAATAAATTTAAATCCTTATTTACTGTATTCTCAATCTTAGCGATGGCTCTTGTTTTCACCCATTGTAAGGACGAGAAGCAATCAGAATTGAGTCTCGACTCATTCGAGCAATTTGTTACGATTTCCGGTAAAGTAGTTTATAGTACCGGAGTGGACACTACCTCTACCGACTATACCCTGGAAGTCATGAAACCGGCAACGGGCCGAAAAGTCTTTGTAGAGGTTCCCTATGCGAGCTACAAACCTGGTTCAGCAGGAACTAAGATCTTCGAAACTGAAACTGACAGTGTTGGAGCGTTTTCTATCGAAGTTCCAACCACTCCTCTGGGCATAAACGCCGGTATTAGGATGGAGGAATTTACAGATTTTTATAGCGAATATGTAAAGATGGAAGATGGAAAACCGGTCTTTAAAACACGTCTCAGACGGTATGAACTAGCATTTCCTCCCCTCCCGGGTACGTTGAAAACAGGAGCATTTTCTTTTCCGGAGGCTTTGGCTTACGGTTCTGTAGAAATCGATATGGAAGGCTATGACGAAAAGATTACTCTAACGGGGAATGTACAACTCGCTTATGAATCATCATATCGTACCGGAGCGTACAGACCTGCAT
>JAAYQF010000073.1 GCA_012519425.1 Bacteroidales bacterium
AAAATCAGACGGGCAGAGATACGGGAAAAGGACGGGCGTAAGTGTTAAACGGGTTCCGCGGTCCGGGGTGCGAGTTCCGCAGTCCGGGGTGCGGGGTCGCGAGGTACGGGTTCCAGGGTGCAGGGTTAAAATCTCTTTTTAACTAAGACTCTCAAGCCATCGGGTACCATCTTGATGGTAATTTTCTTTCCTTCTTCATAGGGCTCACCGTCGTAGTGAAAAGGTCCGGGCGCATTGCGGTACAATTTTACCGATTCCGTACGCAGGGTGGTCATCAGGAAATCCTTATCGATGGTTTTTGTGAACAACTGGATAGCAAGGGAAGGGATGGATATCAAGGGAAGATTGCTGAGAATGGAAATGTCCATTTTCCCGTCCTGAACACTGGCTTGCGGAGCGATATAGGCATTGTTACCCCACTGTGAGGCATTGGCAAAGGTCAGAATAAATGCCTTGACCTTTAAATCAATGCCATCCCCCTGAAGATGATAATGCTCAGGTTTATATTTGAAAAAACCCTTGATGATGTTTTCTAAATAAGTGCGGATACCACGGTGTTTCCCCTTTGCAAATTCAGTGCTTACATAAGCATCAAACCCTGTCCCGCAAGTACAAAAGAAAGGTTGCTCATTCACCAATCCATAATCCATCAGGATGGTTTCAGAGTGATTCAAATGTTCGATTGCCCTTTTAACATTCATGGGGATTTTGAGATGACGTGCCAGTCCATTACCCGATCCGGCGGGTATGATACCCAAAGCAGTATCCGTGTGACGCAAGGAATGCGCAACTTCATTGACCGTACCGTCGCCGCCTACTGCAACCACTGCGTAATATCCCGATTTCACAAACTGCTCGGTCAACGTTCGTCCATGAAGCCGGTACTCTGTAAAAAAAAATTCTGCATCGAAGACGGAGGCATCAAGGTGCTTGGTAATGATTCTCGGGAGATCTTTTTTAGGATTGTTTCCGGAAATTGGATTGATGATAAATGCAATTTTTTTCTTCATCGGCAATAAAAGGGTCAAGAAGCAATTTAAACCAGGCAAATTTACGTCATTTTAGTGAACAAAAAACCGATTCTCCTTTAAATTGTTGTACATTTGCTTCCACAAATTTATTAAACTTTTTATGTCTAAAAAACAAAAATCAAAAAATAAGCAGCCTGCGCGCACAGGTTATATCACCGGTACGATTGACAGGCAAAAGGTAAAAACTTACTTAATACCCGATGACGGAGGTGAAGTGGTTTTTATTCCGGAGAGAAAAACCAATCATGCCCAACTGAATGACAAAGTCAGGGTGTTTTTATACGCCCGGGTAAAAGGAAGTATGCCCGAGGGAGAAGTGGTTGAAATCATCAAAAGAGCGAGGGAAAGCTTTGTGGGCATATTGGAATTATCTGCCGACTATGCTTTTGTGGTATGCGACAATCACGTACACACCTCCGATATTTTTATCCCCAAAGACAAACTGCACGGCGCCAAAAACGGACAAAAAGTAATCGTCAAACTGATGGATTTCGAACCTAATTTAAAGAGTCCGGTTGGAGAGATCATTGATATTTTGGGCGACAAAGGAGATAATGATGCAGAGATGCACGCCATCTTAGCCGAATTCGGTTTGCCTTACAAATATCCCGCAAAGGTGGAAGCGGCTGCTCAAGCCATTGATGCCGGAATCACTCCGGCTGAAATTGCCGGGAGGCTGGATATGCGGAAGGCACCGACTTTCAGCATCGACCCGCACGATGCCAAGGATTTGGATGATGCTTTATCCGTACGTAAACTCAATAACGGCCTGTGGGAAGTGGGCGTACATATAGCTGATGTTGCGCATTATGTTTCTCCCAAAAGCATCATCGACAAAGAAGCGGAAAAAAGAGGCACCTCCGTTTATTTGGTTGACAGAACCGTGCCCATGCTGCCTGCTCATCTATCCAACGGCATTTGCTCCCTGAACACCGATGAAGACAAATTATGTTATTCCGTCATTTTTCAAATGGATGATGGTGCAACGGTCAAAGATTACCGGATAGTTAAAACAGTGATCCGAAACAAAAGGCGTTTTAATTATGAAGAAGCGCAAACCGTCATCGAAACAGGAATCGGAGATTGTAAGTATGAACTTTTAACATTGAATCAGTTAGCCATCATCTTGCGTCAAAAACGCTTCGAGAAAGGTGCCATCGCCTTCGACCGTGCTGAGGTGAAATTTGAGATTGATGACAAGGGCAAACCGCTGTCTGTCTATTTCCGTGAGCAAAAGGAAGCAAATAATTTAATAGAAGAGTTTATGTTGTTAGCTAACAGAACGGTAGCCACACATATAGGTAAACCTTCTCAGAAGAAGAAAGCCAAAACATTCATCTATCGTGTACATGATTTGCCCGATCCTGAAAAACTTAAAAACTTCTCACAATTCATTCGCAAGTTTGGCTATAACCTCAAAACCTCCGGTAAGCAGTCGTCTGTATCGAGTTCCATCAATCAGTTGTTAGACCGCGTCCAGGGTAAAAAAGAAGAAAATCTGATTGAAACCTTAGCCGTTCGTTCCATGGCCAAAGCCCTCTATACAACCGAAAATATCGGACATTACGGCCTGGCGTTCGAGTACTATACCCATTTTACTTCACCCATTCGCAGGTATCCTGATTTGCTGGTGCACCGCCTGTTGGAACGCTATGAGGCAAACGGTAAAAATGTGAATACCAAAGAATATGAGGAAATGTGCGAGCATGCCTCTTCTATGGAACAATTGGCATCCAATGCGGAAAGAGCTTCCATCAAATACAAACAAGTGGAGTTTATGTCGCAGTTTGTCGGACAGGTTTTCGACGGTGTTATTTCCGGTGTAACCGAATGGGGCATTTATGTGGAACTCATTGAAAATAAATGCGAAGGCTTGGTTCCCATCCGCGATTTGGATGATGATTACTACAGTTTTGATGAAAAAAATTATTGCCTGGTTGGCGACAGATACCGAAAGAAATATCAATTAGGTGATGAAATCACCATCAGGGTTACCCGCGCCGATTTGGATAAGAGACAATTGGATTTTACACTGGCGTAAACCTATCCCTTATCTTATCACCACCATTGTCGCCCCAAAGCCATACTCCTTAAATGAGGCATCCTGGTAGTAATACGACTTGTAGCGTGATTTGAGGAGTTTTAAGATTTCATTGCGTAATACACCTTCGCCTTTACCGTGTATGAAAACGATTTTTTGTCCCTTTCTGTTTTTGTTTTCGTCGATGACAGCATGAAATTTATCCAATTGCAATTGTAACATATCAGCATTAGAGAGCCCTGTAGTGATATCTACCAATTCATGAATATGCAGATCTACCTCTATGATGTCCGATTGCAATTTTACCTTGGGGCGCTTGCGTTTTTTAGGTGTTGCAGGTCTTTCTTTCTGCAACATTGCCTTCCTAATTTCTTCTGCGGAGATGTTTGACAAGGCTGATCTGTCCTGTTGCGTTAAATCAAATAGCATGGCCGGCTCATCGAAATAATCGTTTTCGGAAAAGCTATGTAATTTGTAAAACTTCAAAGGAGGAAGATGCAAACTGATGTCAATAGCAGCTTGCGGGGTATAAATTTTATCCTTTTTAAAGGGAATGATCTGAACTTGTAAATCCTCCCAATCATTGAGTCGATTGCTTGACAACTCAGCAATCTCTTCCTGCATATTAGGTTCAATCAGATTGTTGGCAACAGAGCGGCGTTCTTCTTTATTGCCTATGATGAAATTATAGAAAAGAAAATAGTTGCTGTCATTGATCAGGAGGCATTTAAACTTACTATCCGATAATTTTTTGATGTCGGTGGGAATGAAGGCCAAAAAGCAACGTAGGTCATCACCGTCCTCTGTCTCAATGATTTCCATGGGGGTTTCGGCTCGCTCAACTTCAATTTTTACCTTTTGCACCTCTTCTTTTTGTTGATTTGCGTACCCTTCCCAGGGCGCACTGAGATTTCTTTTAGGAAAATTGGTTGTTTCATTCACCTCAGGTATCACCACACATTCCTTTTCCAGAACCGGTATTTCGAAACCATCTTCATCCTCCACATAGATCAGTCCCTGCTTTTCATCTACTCTCGTAACTTTTCCTCCTCCAACGGCGTTCAGGAAACGAACTTTTTCTCCGGGTTTAATTTTCTTTGTCTGCATCTGATGTTTTTTCTGTTTTACTTTGTACAGCGCAAAAGTACATCAATTTCCCCAATCGGAGAATCTTCTCTTCAAAGGAACATGAACCTGGTAGAACATATTTTTCAAATGAGCAGGTTTAATCGCGAGGAAAAGTCATTTTTAAATAATACAATAAAAACCTAAATCAGTCCCAAAGTATGGCTTCAGGGTGAACTTGAAAAATTTACAAAATCGATTTAATGTATTTTTCCAGCTTGATCAAATCTTCCGTGAATTTTCTGATACCTTCGGCTAACTTTTCTGTCGCCATTGCATCTTCGTTCAACATCCAGCGGAAAGATTTTTCATCCAAATGAATTCGTTGGATATCTTGCTTGATGGCATCCTCTGCATTTAACTTAGCTACTAATTTACCCTCCGTATTTTCAAGTTCTTTCAACAAAGTGGGAGAAATAGTCAAGGCATCACAGCCGGCGAGTTCAATAATTTCACCTATATTGCGGAAACTTGCTCCCATCACGATGGTTTTATAACCGAACTTTTTATAATAGTTATAAATGTCAGTTACTGATAAAACCCCGGGGTCTTCTTGTGCCGGAATATGCTCCACTCCTCTTGCCTTCTTGTGCCAATCCAAGATACGCCCTACAAAAGGGGAAATGAGCGTTACACCGGCCTCAGCACATCGGACAGCCTGAGCCATGGAGAACAACAAGGTCAAATTACATTGAATACCTTCTTTTTCCAAGATTTCTGCCGCCCCTATCCCTTCCCAGGTTGCAGCAACTTTAATTAAAATGCGTTTCCTCGGGATACCGGCATCTTCGTACAACCGGATCAATTCACGAGCCTTCGCAATGGTACCTTCTTTATCGAAAGACAGGCGTGCATCTACCTCGGTAGAAACTCGTCCGGGAACAATATCCAATATCTTCAAGCCGAAATTCACGGCCAATTTATCCATGGCTTTGGACAATTGCAGAGCTTTATCGTCAGTTAGTTTTTTGGCATAGACAACTGCTTCTTCAGCCAGGGACTGATATTTCGGATCTTGCGAAGCAGCATAAATCAGGGAAGGATTGGTGGTCGCATCAACAGGCTGATACCTGATCATGGATTCAAAATCACCGGTATCGGCAACTACTTTAGTCAGTGTTTTTAATTGTTCTAGAAGATTCATAAACAGGTGTGTTTAATTAGTATTTAGAAATGAAACTCTTTGCTCTTCGTCAGAAATTTCCGTAAAGTTAACATTCTTTTTGAAAAAAAGCAATTCAAAACAATGTAGAGACGCTACACGTGGCGTTTCAAACGTAAAGACAAACAAACAACAACGTGGGGACGTCATACCATGTGACGTTTCAAACGTAAAAACGGGGCTGTCTCAAAAGCAACTATTTAACCAAAAACTCGCAAGGTGTCTTAAAAGTATCCAAATGCAAGGCACTGAGATTGAGGGCGAAGGAGCATACTGAAGTATGTGACTGAGCCCGAATATCGAAAGTAACGTGGTTACTGAGCAAGGTCGAAGTACAGCAGTTGGGCACTTATAAGACACCGCCATTTAATTGCTTTGACACAGAAAAGTAAAATAAGAGTAATAAAAATATGGGTGATAAT
>JAAYQF010000141.1 GCA_012519425.1 Bacteroidales bacterium
TGCCGTGGTGGTGACGACCTTTTACCAATTGATGACATCGACCACACCTGTGCCACTCATCATCAAACTGCACTTTTCCTCCTTCTATCAATATCATTTTGCCTTCCACAAAAGCCTTGGCGATTGTTTTTCGGGCTTGATCGTAGATGCGGGTTAGCGTAGGACGTGAAACATTCATCTTTTCAGCAGCTTGCTTCTGCAACAGTCCTTCGTAATCTAACAAACGAACAGCTTCGTATTCATCCACCTGTAAAACGACACTTTCCAATTTAGTACGTGGAATGCCAAAAGGTTTATAGCCCTGCATCTTGGGTGGGGCAAATACTTTTCTATGTTGTTTTGGTCGGGACATTTTGGTTTATTGTTCTTTTCAAAGAAGTTAGAGAAGTTAGAGAAGTTAGAGAAGTTAGTAGTTGGTAGTTGGTAGTTAGTAGTTAGGAAGTTAACGCGTTCCGTGTTCCGGGGTCCGAGGTCGTGGTTTGCTCATTATTTCTCGTTTTTCACTTTTCGTCTTGAGTTCTTCATTTTTAGTTTTTCGTTCTTTTTTCTTTGCTCTCAGTTCAACAATTCAACAGTTCAACAATTCAACAGTTCAACAATTCAACAAAATACTAAACACTATACATTAAGCATTAAACAAATTTGTCTTTGCTCCTTGCTCTCAGTTCAACGATTCAACAGTTCAACGATTAATCATTAAGAACGATTGCGTTGGCGGCGACGATCACAGCGGTTCCGATGTTTGCGATGACTTTCTGTATCGTGATTACAGTAGTTTGCAGTCAATTCAAGCTTGTCAGCCAAAAAATCTCGAACCAAAGTTTCAGGGGTTTCTACGGGTGCACCAACAAATACATTAATATTGTTTTTTTGAAACAGTTGAATGGCTTTTTGCCCCATTCCTCCGGCAATCACATCCGTTACTCCCAGAGATGCAATCCAACGGGGATACGAACCGGGCGCATGTTCCGGAGGGGTTAATTCCTTTGTTTCGGTTATTTCGTTATCCACAACTGTTACAATTGCGAAAGCTTTGCAATGCCCAAAATGGGCACATAAAATTCCATCTTCTACAGGAAGTGCAATACGTTTTTCCATATGCATAAAGTTTTAATTATTAATTTTGAAAGTTTCCAAATTGATTGCGGTAAATTATTCACCGGTTATAGGTCCTTTTTCAACCAAGGAGCTGTCCCAAAAGTAAGTATTTAAGCAAAAAACCGTAAGAAACCGCCTACCCGGGCACCGCACTTAAACATGCATTTCCATGTTTTTGAATTTACCAGTTTATAATTAAACCCATTAAATTCCTGACAAAAATACAAAAAGTATTGAACATATGTTCATAATAAAGAATATTTAACATTGAGAGGAGGTCTTAATTGAGGTTGCGGGTTTCGTGTTCCGGGGTCCGTGGGATAAAAGTTACCCAGAGGCTGGCTCGAAGCCAGTCTCTGGGTCTTTCTATATCCCAACATTGAATTATTTTTTAATAAATCTATGTACCGTAGGGGCACCGTCGTTTCCAATTATTCTTACAAAGTAAGAACCTGAACTGAGCGCTCCGACGTTGATAGTAGTTGTTACATTATCGGCTTTTATCGTACCGATTAATGTCCCGCTGACATTGTACAGTTCAATAGTAACTTCGTCGCTATTACCGCGCTCTATTGTCAAGCTGCTCTCAACCGGGTTAGGATACAGTCGTACAAAGCTCGCTGCCAATTTATTAACTCCGGTAGTCATGTTTACACCAATTGTTTGAGCGGCATCGTTAACAACCAACGAACCTGCAAGGTCAGCATATCCTGATTTTGATACTGTGTAGTCATAGTTGCCATTGACTAAATCAATTGTAGCTACGCCCGAAGCATTGGTGGTCAATGTCTCCCCGTCAATTACAATAGTTGCACCTTCAACCGGATTGTTTTCCGCATCAACAACCGTGAATGTTACGGTATATGTTTGCTGTACGGTGATAGAAGTAGTAATTATTTCGGATACTTCCGAACCGTAAACCGACTGAACCCCCAGGATATAAGTATTGCCGATAGTCAGGTCGGGAATCGTGTATTCGGTTGTTATTACGTCCGTAGCTACTTTCACTCCATCAAGATATATATTAAATCCCGTGAGCACGGCAGGTTCACCAACTTGAGGACCTCCGATATAGATATCATCCACAAGAAATACCCATGCATCATCTGACACACAATTGATAGCCAGGTAAATTTGTTCTCCCACATATGAGTTTAAGTCATACGTATATTGTGTCCATGCGGCAGGAGCTTCCATATAGTCTGTCCCTGTCAGGAAGGTAAAGCTGCTAACCTCTGTATCTGTCGTGGAAACACCTACTTTAAAACGCTCTAATCCATATTCATCGGTAACTGATTTTGCCCGGAAAGAGAATCTCATTCCGGGAACAACCGTTATTTGGGGCGTAATTAACCAGTCGTTGTTGGAACCACCATAAAGAGTATTTGCTGCAAAGCAGGCTAAGTATTTATCTCCGCTGTACGGGTCCCAGGCAGATTGAGTTACAGCGGGTGTAGCAGCTGATGGATTAAATACGATATATGAGCCCGTATATTTTTCGTTAGGAAAGTCAAAATTGACGGCTCCATATGTTTGTGTACCATCAAGGTCAATTAAAGTGTAATTACCTACGTTTTCGATTATGAAATCCTCGTAGCTTTCCATATCGTCCGCAAAGCCCGGGTTCCAGGACAGTTTTATCTGATTTCCATTAATCACGCGAGCCTTTAGGTCGAATGGGGCATAAATTTGCGTTTGCATTGTTATGTCGATTGAAAGATCTGCTGCGGAAACTGTTGCTGTTCCTGTTACATCAACAAAATCAAGTTTAGAGATTGTATAAGAGTAGGTCCCATCCGCA
>JAAYQF010000074.1 GCA_012519425.1 Bacteroidales bacterium
TATTTTGCAGTCGGAAGATACTTAAGGATGCAGACCAACGAAATTTATTTAGCTTGATCATCAGTAATAAAGCAATTAAAAATATTATTATAGCTACATTATAAACTGCCTGTCTTATGGAAGAAAAAAAGAAATTCACGCTTGATAAAATCAACTTGATTTTAATAGCCGTAGGGGTTGTTATCATCGTCATCGGTTTTTTACTGATGACAGGTTCCACCACTGTTGATGAATTTAATCCTGATATTTTCAGTACCCGCCGCATCACGGTTGGACCTATGATCTCATTTTTTGGTTTTCTATTCATTATTTTCGCCATCCTATTTAAAAAGAAATCTAAATGAGTCTGTTTGAAACCATTGTCATAGCCATAGTTGAAGGGCTTACTGAGTTTTTACCTGTTTCTTCTACCGGACATATGATCATCACCCAAAATTTATTGGGGATGGAAAACTCTGATTTTCTGAAAGCTTTTACGGTTAACATTCAATTTGGAGCCATTTTATCAGTGATTGTCTTGTATTGGAAACGATTTTTTCAATCCTGGGATTTTTACTGGAAACTATTGATAGCATTTCTGCCGGCAGCAGTAATTGGCTTGTTGGCAGCAGATTATATTGATAATTTATTGGAAAATGTTTGGGTGGTCGCTATCATGTTAGTAGTAGGTGGCGTATTTATGCTCTTTGTAGATAAATTGTTTGCCGAAACAGACGACAATCAGGAAATTGACTGGAAGCGAGCCTTGAAAATAGGTTTCTTTCAATGCATAGCCATGATCCCCGGCGTTTCCCGTTCGATGGCAACAATCGTAGGGGGGATGTCCACCAAATTGAGCAGAAAAAATGCGGCAGAGTTTTCATTTTTCTTGGCAGTCCCGACCATGGCAGCCGCCGCAGGATATAAATTACTTAAACTAGTTCTTGATCCTGCAGCCGCAACCATGCTCACAGACAACCTTGTTACGCTACTGATAGGCAATGTGGTAGCTTTCATCGTAGCCATGGCTGCCATCAAATTCTTCATCGGATTTTTAACAAAACACGGGTTCAAGGCATTTGGCTATTACCGCATAGTAGTTGGGGGATTGATCATTGTTTTATTGCTCTTGGGGAGAGATTTAAGTATTGTGTAATTCATTTATATTTAGTATTTTAGCGTCTTTCTTAAAAATCAACATAATATTTATTTATATCCCCGACAGTAAAAAACACAAATGCTTCTGCAATTTCGGTGTTATAGACAGGGATTCTAAATTTAAATATACTGATGAATTTTAGTGAGGGAGAAGTTCTATTTGTCAACAAACCGCTCCATTGGACATCGTTTGACGTGGTCAATCGCATTCGGTGGAAGATCAAAAAGACATTCAATCTAAGAAATATTAAGGTAGGGCATGCCGGTACATTAGATCCTTTGGCTACAGGAGTTATGATCATTTGTACGGGAAAAGCCACCAAACAAATTGAGAAATTCCAATATCAAAAAAAAGAATATATTGCAACACTTGAACTGGGGGCTACAACTCCTTCTTTCGACAAAGAGCTGCCCATTGACGCAACTTATCCAACAGAACACATTAATGAAGAGTTACTTAAAGAAGTGATCCCGCAATTCACGGGAGAGCTTTGGCAAATCCCTCCTGTCTATTCTGCAGTAAAAGTGAAAGGAAAACGGGCTTATGAGTATGCACGTGAAGGAGAGAAAGTGAAATTAAAACCCAAACTATTGTTGATTGATGAAATAGAAATGCTTAAATTTGCACCGCCTAATTTAACAATTAGGATTGTGTGCAGTAAAGGCACTTATATCAGGGCTTTAGCGAGGGACATAGGTTTGGCTTTGAAAAGCGGGGCGCACTTAGCTGCTCTTGAAAGAACAGGAATTGGAGATATCAGATTGAGCGACTGTATGGAAATTGCTGAAGTGCTTGAACTTATCGAGAAAACAAATTCGCAATAAGTGCGTTACTGTTAAAATTATTGTTTATGAAAACCGTTAGGAAACGTATGAAATTATCAAAATTCAAGTTTAAATTGCCGGAAGAGTTGATTGCTCAGTACCCGGCACGCCATCGCGATGAATCCAGACTGATGTTTGTCAACCGGGAAACGGGAGATATCGAACATCACATCTTCAAAGATGTATTGGACTTCTTCCAAGAAAATGACTTGTTTATTTTCAACGACACCAAAGTTTTTCCTGCCAGGCTTTATGGAAACAAGGAAAAAACAGGTGCCAATATTGAAGTTTTTTTACTACGTGAATTAAACCGGGAAATGCGTCTTTGGGATGTTCTGGTGGAGCCCGCAAGAAAAATTCGAATCGGCAACAAACTGTATTTTGGAGAAGACGAATCCTTAGTTGCAGAGGTGATTGACAACACTACCTCCCGCGGCAGAACACTTCGTTTCTTATTTGACGGAACACACGAAGAATTTAAAAAAACACTATACACTTTGGGTGAAACACCCTTGCCCAAAGAAATTCACCGACCGGCAGAACCGGAAGACGAAGAGCGCTTCCAGACCATCTTTGCCAAACATGAAGGAGCTGTAGCTGTACCTGCAGCCGGCATTCATTTCAGTCGCGAACTGATGAAGCGCATGGAAATCAAGGGCATACAAACTGCATTTATAACTTCACATATGAGCCTGGGCAATTTCAGAGACATAGATGTGGAAGACCTGACCAAGCACAAAATGGATTCGGAACAATTGATCATCAATGCCGAAACTGCTGAAATTGTAAACAAGGCACATGATGAAGGCAGGAATATTTGTGCCGTAGGCTCAACGGTAATGCGCGCTCTCACCTCGGTAGTCGGTACCGAAGGGAAAATCAAGGAGTTTGAAGGATGGACCAATAAATTTATATTCCCTCCTTATGAGTTTACCACTGCCAATGCTTTGATCACGAATTTCCATCTGCCCTACTCTACTTTGCTGATGATGGCTACGGCCTTTGGTGACTATGACCACATCATGCATGCCTATGAGGTAGCCATCAAAGAAAAATACAGATTTGGTGCCTATGGGGACGCGATGCTGATTAAATAATGATGTCCGGAGCAGGCATCAGGCTATATTCCTATTCCACCAATTTATTTCGCTGAAAATCAAAAAATGTTTTGCGCATCAGTTCCGCCAACATCAATTGGTAGCTGATGTAGGACCTCAAATGGGAATTGTAGGCATTATTCAAACGGTTGCGTTCCAGTGCTAAAGCCTGACTGTCAATGTCACCATCGGAGTAACGCTGACGGGTGATTTCAAAACTCTTTTCTGCAACGACTACGTTCTTTTCCAGCAATTGAAGGCGTTTCAAGCTGCTGTTGAGGTCGGCAACCAGGTTGCGGACTTCACGTTCAATGCTTCGCTGCACTTCGGTTTTTTGCAATTCATTTTGTTTCAATCTCGATTTTGCGGCATTCACCAAGGCTCTGTTTTCCCCCCAATCCAGCAAAGGAATACTGATGCTAAGGCCTACTCCAAAGTTTTGCGGACGATTCACAAAATCTTTACCGGAACCTTTTAAAGATTCTGTGAAGGCAGTTTTAACATGCTGTTCACTTACACCTACTTTCTCATAATAAGCCGTCAAATCTGCCCGTATCATTCCTGCTGCCCTTTGCTGCTTCAAATTCAGCTTATTCAGTTCTATCTGGATTTCCTGTTCACGGATCTCCAACCGATTCTCCAATGCCAACTGCACAGCCTGATCAGAATCAACGATCACCACATCATATTTAAGCTCACTCATAAGTACAACGCTGTCAGAAAGCTCGATCCCAAGTATTTCTTTAAACACATTCATGGCTGCCCCCTGGTTCACCAATGCCAACTCGTAATTATTCTGAGCCTCAGCCAAATCCACTTCCATCTGAAGGGCATCTACTTCCCGTATCAAACCGGCTTCATATTTATTTTTAGAAATAGTCTGGGCTTCGGTCTGTCTTTCCAGGTCCATGGAAGCGAATTCAGTGCTCTTTTGTACCGATAAGAGATTGTAAAAAGCATTGCTCACATTGTAAATTAAATTTAACTCTTCCCGTTTTAGTTGTTTTTGGGAACGTTCGTAAGCAAGCTCCGCCTGTTTAAACGAGGAACGGATGGTATTATAGCCGTAAAATGCATGCAAAGGCTGAACAAACCCGAGACGGGTATTCAGATTAGTAGAACGCAAATCCCTAAAATAATCATCATAATTGGATAAGCCTGAACGCGCGTAGAAATACCCGTCTGTCGGAAGAGGTTGATTAACAGAAATATTACCCTGATAATTCATCTGTTTGATCGGATAAAAGGAAATTCCGGTACTGTCTTCATACTGACGCACGGTTTCAGTGTATTGCGGTGTAACAAAATTCAGGTCAATATGGGTTTTGAACCTGCTGGTAGCAGCTTTTAAATTATATTCCGCAATCTTTAAATCCTGCTCCAACCGCATCATACTGTAGCTCTTCGACTTTGCCAGTTCAATGCTTTTTTCCAAATCTAAATGATAGGTCTCCGCCTCAACAGCAAATCCCATCACCAGGCACAAAAGTATAATTGATAGTTTGTTACTCATTTTTGTATGGTAGTTGGTAGTTAGTAGTTAGTAGTTAGTAGTTGGTAGCTCTTCGTTTTTAGTCTTTGTTCTTTTGTCTTTGTTCTTTATTCTTCTCATCACTAAACACTCTCCCGTCCCTGATGTGAATCGTTCGGTTGGCGTGGTTGGCGATTTCCTGCTCATGTGTGATCACAATAACGGTATTGCCTTCTTCATGCAATTGACGGAACAACACCATGATCTCCTCACCTGTTTTGGAATCCAAAGCTCCTGTAGGTTCATCAGCCAGCAGAATGCCCGGCTTCGTAACCAACGCCCTGGCGATTGCTACCCGCTGCCGCTGTCCGCCACTCAGTTCACTGGGTTTGTGGTGCATCCTGTCCGAAAGGCCCACTTTTTCCAAAGCTTCCAGAGCACTTCTTTTGCGTTCTTCGGATTTCACACCGGCGTATATCAGCGGCATTTCAACGTTTTGGAGGGCATTCAACTTGGGCAGAAGATTGAAATTCTGAAAAACAAACCCTATTTCTTTATTACGCATTACCGACAAGGAATCATCATCCAACACACTGACATCCGTTCCGTTGAAAAAATACTGTCCTGAAGTAGGCGTATCCAGACAACCCAAAATGTTCATCAATGTTGACTTTCCGGATCCGGAGGGTCCCATGATGGCAACGTATTCATTCTTTTGGATTTGCAAATTAATATCTATCAGAGCAGGAACCACCATTTCTCCCATAACATAGTCTTTCGATAAATTTTGTATTTTAATCAGCATGTGATGTTTAAATGTTGAATTGTTGAATTGTTTAAGCGTTTAAGCGTTTAAGTGTTCTATTCGTAACGTATAGAATCTATTGGTTTCAATTCGGCTGCTTTTTTGGCAGGCAGATAACCAAAGCTAATACCCACTATAACCGAAAATCCGAATGCAATAAATACGGCATAGGGTTTAATAAGGGTATGGATGTCGGTGAAAAGAGATACTGTCAGCGACAATATGATGCCCAACACGACACCCAGCAATCCACCTGTAATACTGATCACCACAGCTTCAGTTACAAACTGACTCATGATGTCGGCTTTTTTGGCTCCAACCGCACGACGAATACCAATCTCACGGGTACGCTCCATAACAGTGGCCAACATGATGTTCATAATGCCAATTCCCCCCACCAGCAAAGAGATGGCGGCGATGGCTCCCAGCAGAAAATTATAGATCTGGCGTTCCTTTTCTTCCTGACGCAACAATTCATAAGGAATGACAATATTGTAGTCGGCATTGTTGAAATGATGTCTTTTAAGAATGGCATCAATCAATTTAGAACTTTCAATCAGTTTGTTCGAGCTTTCCATTTGCACAGTGATCTGCTGAATTTCGCTGGTCAGCAAATTTTCGGGACTGAAACGATTCAAAAATACTGACAACGGAACATAAATATCGGTATTCAAATCCCGGGCAGCCAACTCCCCCACTGTTTCTGTAAATAGGGTTTTCGATTGCAGCACGCCAATAACTTCCATCCATTGATCATCAATTTTAATCATTTGCCCCAGGGGTTCTTCACTTCTGAATAAAGCCGTTGCTACGCCGGCTCCCAACACACAAACCTTCAATCCCTGGTCTTCATGCTCCTGATTGATGAACATTCCCGATGCCGTTTTAAAATTCATCATATCAATAAATCCGGGAGTAATGCCAATAACAGTTGATTTAACGGAGCGATCCGCAAACTTGACATCGGTATTGATCTCCGCTTGTGAGGCCGTATTGACTACACCGGGCACAATTTCCTGAATTACGGCAGCGTCTTGCAAGCTAAGCCCTTGGGAAAATCTTGCCCTGACCTCTTCCAATTCTTCATCCGACATTTTCTTCTCCCGAATGATGATGTTGTTAACACCAAGGTCCTGGTATTTGGCTATGGCTTCTCTCTTGGCACCTTCGCCTATGGACAACATCGTGATCACCGAGGCTACACCGAATATAATGCCCAGCATGGTGAGAAAGGACCGAAACTTATGGTCAACTAACCCCCTTAACGACAGACGTATATTTTCTCCGTATTGCATCTGTTAATCTTGTATAAATTCACAACTTACCGTCATACCCGGCTTCAGTCTGGTATCCGACTCCAACACGTTCACTTCTACATCAAAAACTTTCGTACGTGAATTTTGATCCTTCAACCGGCAAAGTTTCCCCAAATAACTGACTTCTCCTTCAAAAGTATATTGGGGCATGGCATCCAAACGAATGATGACCTTCTGTCCAAGTCTCAGCTTGAAATAATCTGTTTCATTCACAGTGGTGATCACTTTCATCCACGTCAAATCAGGCACATTAGCCATATTGTTTCCCTGGTACACCTCGTCACCGATTTTCATTAATTCCCGGGTACGTCTGTTTTCCGCTATCTGAAAAACGCCGGAAATGGGGGTGCGAATTGTCAGGGATGGCAAAATTTTATAAGCATGTTCAATTTCATTTTTCAGTTGCTGTAGCCTGATCTGTTCGATACGCATCGTCGTAACTTCAAGAGCTTTACTCACTTCAATCAGCCTTTTTATTTTATTCAAACTGATAGTAGCCTGCTCAAACTCCAGCTCTTTGATCCTGATAGTCCTTGGATTTTCAAACTGAGAGGATTCCAGTTCAATTTTCTTCAAATCATAGGCGGTCTGCTCATTTTTATAGCGAGATTCCAACTCCTGAACACGATTTTGTCTGTCCACATAATATTTTTCCAAAACGGCTTGTTGTGTCTCCAACTGGCTCTCCCTGTCGCTGATGTACTTCTTAACCTCCGCCGGGTCAAATTGAATGATAGAATCGCCTGCCTGCACCACCGCGCCATGCTCCAAAATTCCGATAATTTTCATCCGTGACCAATATCGACCGTAGCGCGTCATCACAAACGCACGTGAATTGATAGCTGCAAGTTCTCCCGTTTCAACAATCTTCGTCCCTGCAGGATCTTTCACATCCGCTTCCTTCTCCTCCTGCCGGCTACCACATGCATGAAGAAAAAAGACCATACCCACGATCAGGATAAGGACTAATAGATGATCTTTAGTTCTCATATCATTCTGTTTTTTGGTCGGCATTATCTTCTTCCTCTTTATCTGCAAAGGGATCCATCAGGGCAACATGATCGTCCTCTCCCAATCCCTCAATAATAACAACATAATTCTTATTACTTTCCCCGGTAAGAACCGGTATTTTCTCAAAGCCTCCGGTCACTTGTTTGAACACAAAACTCTGATCTCCCCCGGCTTTGATGGCTTCTACGGGAACACACAAGGCATTTTCAATTTTTCCCAGCTCAATGCGACAACTAACCGTCAAACCAGGCAGCAGTTTCTCATCAGTACCATGGATATTAATTTCTACAGGAAACACCTTCACCTTAGACTTGGAATCTTTATTGACAGCGAGGTTTGCAATTTTATGAACCACACCCTTAAAAGATCTTTCAGAAAAAGCATCTGGTCTGATTTCAACCGGCAAACCGTCCTTTATCTTGGCAATGTCTACTTCGTTAATTTTTACATTGGCTCGCAGAGCCGACAAATCCGGAAGCTGGATCAAAGGAAAGCCTGACCAGCATTGGTCACCAATTTGAAATTTATTACCGGTAGTCCAGTTTCGGTTGATGATGGCGATACCGGGAGAAGGAGAAATAAGATGCAATTTATCTAAAGTCTCGAAAGCTTCTCTCAAACGATTTCTATCCTGATTAATGGATAAGTTTTTCTGCTTAATTTCTTCTTTCTGAATTTTCAGGCGATTGTCAATTTGTTCCTGGATCCTGTCCAAGGCAATGCCTGCCCTGTCCAGGTTAAGTTCTATCTCTTTTTTCCTGACATCAGATTCATAAGCAGCTGATTCGAAACGAATTTTTGATATTTCATATGACAAACGAGTGACTTCCATATCAGCACGTAACTCTTCCATATCGGACGCATGCTGAACTTCCATCCTTTCCAACTCCGCCAGACTCATCTCCAGCCTCGCCTCAGCATCCACAATACTCTTTCTGACTTCCGTCGGGTCAAACACCACCAGGGTGTCGCCGGTATGTACCTCTGTACCATCTTTTACGATTTGCGTGATTTTAAGGTCACCATACCTCCAGGGAATATTAGGAGACATGATGTTGGTAGAATTGATGGCTTCCAATTCTCCTTCCTCATATAGTTCAATATAAAAATCTCCTTTGATAACCTTAACTACCGGCACCTCTTCACGCTGTTGCGTCTTACATCCGTAATTCAACCCGACAGCAATCAGAATTAAAAGGAAATAGTTGAATTTAATAAGAGAGTTCATATACATTATTCATCTTTATTCATTACTTAATTCAGAAGATAAATTGATCAACGAGTCCGAAGGATTTACCGCAAACAGGCTTATTATTGAGTCCGGCAGAAACTTCTTGCTCTTAATATGGGAGCGTGGGGGTCTCAACAGGGCTACCTGCTCTTGAGCGGCAAGTCCCGCAGCAACCACAGCTGTTTGCAAGGATGAATGAGTAATTACAACCTGACGCATTTCGTAAAATTTATTTTTCTTCACATACACCACCTTAATAGAATCTTCATCAAAAACTGCGATATGGGGTACAATAATGGTGTCTTTAACCTGTTCCAAATGTATTTGACATCTGGCAGACATGCCCGGCGGAATTAAAACCCCGGCGCTGTCCACTGATGCTTCAACCTCAAAATACTTTACTTTGGAGCCGGACTCTACAGGACTTCCCGCAGATGTTTTCTGAATAACTTCACCAAAAGCCTGAACCTCCGGCATCGCATCAAAGGTATAAGTCACCCGATTACCCGGATTGATTCGCTTATACTCGCTTTCTGAGGCTTCAAGTATAACTTTTATTTCCTCCATATCCGGAATGATGATAAGAGGAAGTCTCTCCCAAACGTGATCACCTTCAATAATTTTTTTTCCGGTCAACCAATGCATTGCCCGGGTTGCCAGGCCGTCTACAGGACTTTTGACCGTTAATGATTCCTTACGTTCACGAAGTTTTTCAATCCTTTCCTTGTGTCGTTCAATTCGTAATTCGTGCTTTTTAATTTCAGTTTCGTGGATAATATTTAAAGTACGAAGTTTCGTTTCTATTTTACTTTTCCGGATAGCAGTCTGTTGTAATTCAAGCTCCCGAATTTTTCGCTGATTATCTGACAAATATTGCAATTGAAGTGAATCCAAATTTGCAATATCGGTGGCAGCTTCATTGCTTCTTACGTCAGCCTCCAACATAGCTGTTTGCAACAGTAGATCTACCTTCACTTTATTGAGTTCAGCCAAAGCACTTTCAAGATTTATCGAAGCCGACTCATAGTCACTGTCCAGATCTTTGTCTTCAATGATGCACAAGATATCTCCTTCTTTGACATAAGTGCCATCTTCAACTATATAAACTACAATGCCCTCAACTTCGGAAGGACAGAACACATTGGTCGTATAAACAGATTCAACAACACCCTCTACAACCAGATCATCGCTAAAATCAGATCTCTGAACCAAAAAAGAAGGGATGCTTCCTTCTTGCGGGGAAGAGCATCCATTCAATGTGAGTAAGATGATATAAAAAAAAACCAAAGAGAATGACCTTTCTCTCACAATGCAAAAATAGTTGTTTTAAAAAGGGGAAAATTTAAACCGTCATGATTTCGGTTTCCTTGGCAGAGACCATTTCCTCTAATTTTTTTACATATTTATCATGAAGTTTTTGAGCTTCATTCTCACCATCCTTTGAAATATCTTCTGACAATCCGTCTTTCATCATCTTTTTGAATCTTTCAATGGCATCGCGGCGGGCATTGCGGATGGAAATCTTGGCCTCTTCGCCTTCTGCCCTCACTTGTTTGGTCAACTGCACACGCCTTTCTTCGGTCAAAGGTGGAATGTTCAAACGAATGATCTCTCCGTTGTTCATGGGAGTAATTCCAACATTAGAATTTTGAATGGCTCTCTCAATCACCGTGATCATATTTTTCTCCCAAGGCTGGACGGCAATAGTTTTTGCATCCGGTGTGGTTATGGTGGAAACGTTCGATAGGGGAACTTGTGAGCCATAATAATCCACCCTGATACCATCTAAAATGCGCGGATTTGCTTTCCCTGCACGTATCTGTGCAAAGGTTTCATCCAAATACATCAAAGCGGCTTCCATGCTCTCTTCCGCCTGATCCAATACTTGTTTAAATTCCTGTACCATAATATATTGATTTTGAATTATTTACTTTTTAGAATAAACTAAAGTCCCTATTTTCTCTCCCATCATTACCTTTTTCAAATTACCCGGAGTGTCCATATCAAAAACATAAACCGGTAAATTGTTTTCCCTGCACATCGTTATGGTTGTCAAATCCATCACCTTCAAATTTCTGCTGTAAATTTCATCAAAAGAAATTTCATCGAATTTCGTGGCAGTCGGGTCTTTCTCCGGATCTGCCGTATAAACACCATTCACACGCGTGCCTTTCAGCATCACATCGGCTCCGATTTCAATGGCTCTGAGCGATGAAGCGGTATCTGTGGTAAAGAAGGGATTTCCTGTGCCTCCTGCCAAAATAGCAATTTCACCATTCTCGAGTGCTGCCACAGCCTTTTGATTGCTGTACAACTCACCTATGGGTTCCATGCGTACGGCAGTAAACAAGCGCGACTGAACACCTGCATTCTGCAATGCCGAATGAACGGCCAATGCATTGATGACGGTCGCCAGCATTCCCATCTGATCGCCAAGCACCCGGTCGAAACCTTTGGCAACACCACCCAATCCCCTGAAAATATTGCCACCGCCGATCACGATGCCGATCTGCACACCGGCAGCTGCAATTTCTGCTATCTGACAGGCATATTCGGACAAACGGCCTTCGTCAATGCCATATCCCTTCTCTGCTGCCAGGGACTCTCCGCTGAGTTTCAGTAATATCCTTTTAAATTTCATGCGCGTAATTTTTAGCAAAAATAGATATTTAGAGTTGATCTCGCAAATAGCTGTTAACTTGTAAGTAGCTATTAAATCTTAAAAATTTGTGAGAAATAATTATTTGACTTAATTTTGCACACATCAAAACAAAATGTGCAATACAATTTATCATCATAACTAAAAAAGTACAATAATGAATCCCATTCCCATTAGAAGTCACGCCGACTTAGAACAATTTATCGGAAAAGAACTCGGAGTATCCGATTACATAAAAATCACCCAAGATAAAATCAATCTTTTTGCAGATGCCACCCTGGATCATCAATGGATACACATAGATGAAGAACGCTGCAAGACCGAGAGTCCTTTCAAGGCTACCATTGCTCACGGCTACTTGCTCCTATCTATACTTCCCTACTTATGGGAACAAATTGTGGATGTACAAAATTCGAAGCTTACCGTAAATTACGGCATAGAAAAATTGAAGTTTGGTCAGGCAGTAACGGTTGACAGTGAAGTCAGGGTTCGCTGCAAACTCAAATCATTGGTTAATTTACGGGGAATCTCCAAAGCAGAGATCAGCGCAACACTTGAGATCAAAGACAATCCGAAGCCTGCTTTCGACGTGACAGTAATATTTCTCTACCATTTTAATCAGTAAAATTCCCTTCCCTGTCATAAAAACCTGCAAATTTGTCAGTCATTTCTGTTTTTATTCGCATGGCATATGCTTTGTAAAA
>JAAYQF010000075.1 GCA_012519425.1 Bacteroidales bacterium
ATGGCTGAAGAGTTGAATATGGTTTCCAAACATTCGGCTGAAAAACGGGCTGCACATTTGGTTGATTGTTTCACTACCGTAAGTAATATTACTGCCAAAGAATGTACGCAACTATTGGAAAGGAAACCGGACATTGTTACTCCCAATGGTTTTGAAAATGGATTTGTACCACAAGGAAAATCCTTCTCTCCGAAAAGAAAAGAAGCTCGCACGTTACTGAAAAAAGTTGCTGAAACACTGTTGGGTTATCCTTTGGGCAATAATGCCTCCTTCATCGTAACCGCAGGTCGCTATGAATTTAAAAACAAAGGTTTGGATGTGTTTATCGAATCTTTGAAGCATTTGAATAATAGGTCGGGGCTTGAATCGGGGCTTAAAAATGAAGTGGTGGCCTTCATCATGGTTCCCGCATGGATTAAAGGTCCTTGCATCGATCTGGTATGTGCATTAAATAATCCCGATCAGATATCAAAAGGACGAAATTGTGTCACCACCCACGAATTACATAATCCACAACAAGATCCTGTGTTACAGACCATTAACTGGTTTCACCTGAAAAACAAAAAAACAGACAAAGTAAAAGTCATTTTTGTGCCGGCATATTTGAACGGTTTTGACGGTATCTTCAATAAAACATACTATGAATTACTGATAGGATTCGACTTATCGGTATTCCCGTCCTACTATGAACCTTGGGGATATACACCCCTGGAAAGTATCGCTTTCCGTGTTCCTACCATTACTACTGACTTATCAGGCTTTGGCGAGTGGTCGTCCGAATATTCAAAGAATATTGCTGATGGCGTGGAAGTAATTCATCGTTCGGATTACAATGGACATGAAGTGTCCATGAAAATCGCTGAAACCATCCGAAAGTACGTGCAGCTTGACCAAACAGCACGAACAGCCACAGGCAAAAAAGCAGCAGCCATAGGTAAAAAAGCCTTATGGACTGAGTTTATTCAATACTATGAACTGGCGTACGATATTGCGTTGAAGAAGAAGATATAAATTTTTTAAAAGAAAGACCTTGACCTTGGTCTTCAATTCTCTTCATTTTTTTGTCTTGACACAAAAAAACGAAGCAAAAAAAAGTCAAGACTGTGCCCGCTTCGCTCGAAAAATTAGCGCTCAAACAGCTAAATCGCCCAAACTCGCAACTTCGTTGCTCAAACAATGGGCGATTTTTAACGCTGTTCTTACTTATTTTTCGGCTCACCGGTCAAGGTCGGTCGGGTCACCAAACGCCCTAGGTTTTATTGACTAAATAATCTTCTTCATATTCGTCATAGCGGCTCTGAGTTCCGCACCGCAACTTTCAATGGAATGACTACGAATGGCGGCATTTATTTCCACCAATTCAAAGTTATCTACTTGATTGGTTTTGCCTTCGTTAAAGTTCTTACCAATTACATCGATATCGATTTTCTTCATGAAGTCGGCCAACAACGGTCTGCAGGCATGATCAAATAAGTAGCAACCGTACTCAGCCGTATCTGAAATGGTGCGATTCATCTCGTACAGCTTTTTGCGCGCAATGGTATTGGCAATCAAGGGTGTTTCATGCAATGATTCATAGTATGCAGACTCCGGTTTGATACCCGCGGACACCATCACCTCATATGCCAGTTCAACACCGGCCTTGACAAATGCCACCATCAATACGGCATTGTCAAAGTATTCCTGCTCTGCAATTTCCATATCTCCGGCGGGGGTATTTTCAAAAGCTGTTTCTGCTGTGGCAGCGCGCCAGGTCAACAAATCTTTGTCATCATTTGCCCAATCTTCCATCATTACACGTGAGAATTCTCCGGAAAGGATATTATCCATGTGTTTTTTGAAAAGCGGTGTCAGGATGGTTTTCAGTTCATCAGCCAATTGGAAAGCTTTAATCTTAGCAGGATTAGAGAGCCTGTCCATCATATTGGTGATACCACCAATCTTCAGAGCTTCAGTAATCACTTCCCAGCCATATTGCACTAATTTGGCAGCATAAGCTTTGTCAACACCCTTTTCAACCATTTTGTCGAAGCACAGGAGAGATCCGGTTTGAAGTACTCCGCAAAGTATGGTTTGTTCGCCCATCAAATCGGATTTTACCTCTGCCACAAAAGATGAGTGCAAAACACCGGCTTTATGTCCGCCTGTAGCCACGCAATAAGCTTTTGCTATGTCCATACCCTCACCCTTGGGGTCATTGTCTCTATGTACTGCTATCAAAGTAGGAACACCAAATCCACGAAGGTATTCAGCCCTTAACTCTGAACCCGGAGATTTCGGAGCTACCATGATCACGGTGATATCATCACGTATTTGCTTACCTTCCTCCACGATGTTAAACCCATGAGAATAAGCTAAACAAGCACCCTTTTTCATCAAAGGCATAATCTGGTCGACCACAGGGCTATGCTGCTTATCTGGTGTTAAGTTCAAAATCAAATCCCCTTTCGGAACAAGGTTTTCTATGGTATCAACTTCAAAATTGTTATTAACAGCATTTTGGTAGGATGCGCGCTTATTTTCTATAGCACTTTGACGCAAAGCATAGGCGACATTCAGACCGCTGTCACGCATATTCAAACCTTGATTCAGTCCTTGTGCACCACATCCGAGTATAACTATTTGTTTACCAATTAACTTTTTAACGCCGTCAGCAAATTCGCTGCTGTCCATAAAATCACATTTCCCAAGTTCCTGAACTTTCAGACGATGAGGTAGTGAATTAAAATAATTTGTCATTTTATACTTAAATTTAATGTGTTAATAAATATAATTTGAATAAGATTGTTCCTTAATTAATTATCAACAGGATTTTCATCTATTTTTCTCATGGCATCCAGCATGTCGGAAAGCCTTTCTACCTTGGCTTTGGTTATGGCTATTCGTCCCGAACGTACAAACTGCAAGACACCGATGGTATTGCTCAATTCCTCGAATAATTGCTGGGTTTCAGCATAGTGACCGGATTTTAAAAACACTACGAAAGTGTCATTCATATCCAATATCTTAATATTATACTGGCGAATGAGAGATTCTATTGAGCCCATTGCCATCAGTTTCTCAGTGGCAATCTTATACAATGCTATTTCCTGATGAATCAAATCTTCATCCGTATTATAATAAGATTTTAAAATATCCACACGCTTGTCGATTTGTTTCACAATTTTTTCTATCACACTTTGGGTGGCAAATGCTGTGATGGTGAATTTGTGAATGCCCTTAATCGCTGAAGGAGAAACCGAAAGTGTTTCTATGTTAATGGCTCTGCGGGTGAAAATAATGGTAATTTGATTCAACAAACCAACCGTATTTTCTGAAAAGACAGTGATTGTATATAATTTAGTTTTTTCCATTTTATTTGATTTTAATGCGATGACACATAATGATTTTAAAAAGATCGGGTTATTCGTCACCCAACAATACATCCGTCACAGAAGCACCGGCCGGTATCATCGGATAAACCATTCCTTTTTTCTCTACATTGACTACCAGCAAATAGGGCTTGTCATCTTTCAGCATATCCCGGATGGCAGCATCCAAATCTTCCCGTTTAGTCACCAGGGTTCCATCAATATTATAGGCTTTGGCAATGGCTATGAAATCGGGATTATCAATTTCTGTAAACGAATAACGTTCATCAAAAAACATTTCCTGCCACTGACGCACCATGCCCAAGAAATCATTATTCAGCAAAATTATTTTTATACCTAATTTTTCTTGCATGATGGTGCCCAGCTCTTGTATGGTCATTTGAAAGCCGCCATCGCCGCAAAACAAACAAACCGTACGATCGGGAGCACCCACTTTAGCTCCTACGGCTGCAGGAATACCAAAGCCCATGGTACCCAATCCGCCGGAAGTAATCAGGCTACGCGTTTGTGAATGTTTGGAATAACGAGCTGCCATCATTTGATTTTGACCCACATCGGTTACCACAATAGCTTGATGATTCGTAGCCTCCGACACTTTATGAACAACTTCTCCCATGGTCATTTCACCGTTTTCAGGCATGATTTCTTTTCTGATAACTACATTATACTCCTTGTCATCATATACCTTAAAAGAATCTATCCACTCCTGATGATCGGCCTCATGAAGTAATTCAGTGATTAAGGGTAAGGTTTCTTTGGCATCTCCCAGTACGGGAACATCAACTTGTACGTTTTTATTTATTTCTGCACGGTCGATATCCAGGTGGATTATTTTAGCCTGTTTGGCATAAGTATCCAGATTACCAGTCACCCTATCATCGAAGCGCATGCCGATGGCAATCAACACATCACATTCATTGGTCTTCATATTGGGCGCCATATTGCCATGCATGCCTAAAAATCCCATATTCAACTTAAAATCACTCGGCATGGCAGAAGCTCCCAACAAGGTCCATGCTGCCGGAATATTGGCTTTTTCTAAAAAGGCTTTTAACTCTTCTTCCGCCCGGGCTAAGATAACGCCTTGACCGACCAATGCAAGAGGCTTTTTTGCAACATTAATCAACTTGGCTGCTTCTGCAATTCGCTCTTGTTTAACGTCAGGTTCCGGAATATAGCCGCGGATAAAAGTGCATGGTTTATAATTGAATTCAGCTTCTTCAGTCTGGGCATTTTTAGTAAAATCAAGCACTACCGGACCCGGCCTGCCGGTTTTAGCTATATAAAAAGCACGTGCTACAGCCCAGGCAACATCTTCAGCTCTACGAATCTGATATGCCCACTTGGTAATAGGATGCATGATGCCCACCACGTCAATTTCCTGAAAGGCATCAGTACCTAACAGGTTCGAACCCACCTGACCGCTGATCACAACAATCGGTGTACTGTCGAGCATGGCATTGCTAATACCGGTGACGGCATTGGTTGCAGCCGGACCCGAAGTTATCAGACACACACCGGTTTTACCCGACACCAAAGCATAACCTTCGGCAGCATGCGTGGCACCTTGTTCATGACGGGTCAGCACATGGTTAATTTTATCTCTGTAATCAAATAAAGCGTCAAATGCCGGCATAATAGCACCACCGGGATATCCGAAAATAGTGTCTATGCCCTCTTTTATCATTGATTCAATCAGGATTTGAGATCCTGACATTTTTTTTGTGCTCATACAATAAAATGAATTTGTAAAATTTGTAAAGTTTTTAAGTTCTCACTCTTCGTTAATCACTAATCGCCAACCATCCTAATCGCCCCTTTATCCGCCGAACTTACCATAGAAGCATAAGCTTTCAGGGCTTTGCTGACGACTCGGTTTCTGTCTTTAGGAGTAAAGGCATCCTTTCCGCGTGCTAACTCTTTTTTGCGACGAGCTGCCAACTCTTCGTCAGTCAACCTAACATGAATGCTACGATTAGGTATATCTATATCGATGATATCTCCATTTTCAATCAAAGCAATATTGCCACCCGATGCGGCTTCCGGAGAAATATGTCCAATAGACAAACCGGAAGTTCCGCCTGAAAAACGACCGTCTGTGATCAGGGCACAAGCTTTTCCCAATTTTTTGGATTTGATGTAAGAAGTAGGATAAAGCATTTCCTGCATGCCCGGTCCGCCTTTAGGACCTTCATAAGTGATTAGAACCACATCTCCTGCTTTTACCTCATCTCCCAATATGCCGTCACAGGCTGATTCTTGTGAGGTGTAAACTTTTGCAGGTCCGCTGAATTTCCATATACTTTCATCTACTCCGGCTGTCTTGATAACGCAGCCGTCTTCTGCGATGTTTCCTTTCAAAACAGCTAATCCGCCATCAATGGTGTATGCATGTTCTATACTGCGAATACAGCCTTCTTTACGGTCGGTGTCTAAAGCTTTAAAGGTCGATTCCTGTGAACCCATAACCAGGTTAAAGCGGTGCCCCGGTGCACTCTTGTAAATGCGAACAGCATCCTGATCGGGGTTTGGAACCGTAATATCATATTTTTCAATAGCTTGCTTTAGTGTCAAACCATCCACCCGATGCACATCTGTGTGTAATAAACCTCCCTTAGCAAGCTCGCCAAGAATACCCAATATCCCACCTGCACGGTTCACGTCCTGCACATGAAACTTATTGGAATTGGGAGCCACTTTGCAGAGACAAGGTGTTTTGCGTGACAATGCATCTATATCATCCATGGTGAAATCCACCTCAGCTTCACGGGCAATGGCCAGGGTATGTAAAATAGTATTGGTAGAACCACCCATGGCAATATCTAAGATCATGGCGTTCAGAAATGCTTCCCTCGTGGCAATGCTGCGCGGCAATACAGTTTCGTCACCGTCCCTGTAGTACCTATAGGTATTTTCAACAATCAATTTTGCCGCATCTTTAAATAGCCTGAGTCTGTTAGCATGGGTTGCTACAATCGTTCCGTTGCCAGGTAATGCCAGACCGATGGCCTCATTCAGGCAGTTCATGGAGTTGGCAGTGAACATGCCCGAGCAGGAACCGCAAGTCGGACAAGCAGAGCGTTCTACCTTAACGATTTGCTGATTTGAGATAGCATCATCAGCAGCTTGTACCATCGCATCAATCAAGTCGATTTGTTGTCCGTTTAATTCACCGGCTTCCATTGGTCCGCCCGAAACAAAAACGGCGGGGATATTCAGCCGCATGGCAGCCATCAGCATACCCGGTGTAATTTTATCACAATTGGAAATACAAATCATAGCGTCAGCCTTATGGGCATTCACCATATATTCAACACTATCGGCTATCAAATCGCGGGATGGAAGGGAGTATAACATTCCGTCATGCCCCATGGCAATACCATCATCAATGGCGATGGTATTGAATTCAGCGGCAAAGCAGCCAAGCTTTTCTATTTCAGCTTTGACTATTTGACCAATCTCATGCAAATGAACATGCCCCGGAACAAATTGTGTAAAAGAGTTGACAATAGCGATGATGGGCTTGCCAAATTGCGCATCCTTCATTCCGTTAGCTCTCCATAATGCCCTGGCTCCGGCCATTTTCCTGCCGCCTGTACTGGCCTGACTTCGTAAAATATTTTTCATTTTAAATTATTGTATTTTTTACAAAAAAACCTCTCTCATCCCGGGTGAGAAAGGCTTCAATATGTACATCAGCAAAATTATCAAATAGCCGCACTCACCCTTGGTTTCGGACCAAAAGTAGAACGACGATTAAAGCAACATTATGAATAATGTGTGACATCTTGATAAAAATATGCTGTTTTCTGTTTCGACTGCAAATATAAATACATATTTTTGAAATGCAAATCTTTTGATGCAAAAAATGTTCAATGTTGAATTGAGAGCAAAGAGCAAAGAGCAAAGAACAAGGAGTAAAGACAAAAGACAAAGAACTAAGAACGAAAAAACTACCAACTACTAACTACTAACTACTCAAGTTAACTTCTTTAACTTCCCC
>JAAYQF010000076.1 GCA_012519425.1 Bacteroidales bacterium
CGGTTTTTACCACTTGCGGCAGAAACATCTTACCTGCACCAAACAATTCACCCACTGTATTCATCCCGCTCATCAGGGGTCGCTCGATGATATCCAATGCCGTGTTGTACTGCTGAAGAGCTTCCGTTAAGTCTTCTTCCAAATAATCGCTGATGCCTTTGACAAGGGCGTATTCCAAACGACCCTGCAAATCACGCGTACGCCATTCGTCCTCTTTTTTACCTTTTGCACCCTCTCCAGAAGCTTCTGATTTTATTTTTTCTGCATAGGTTATCATGCGTTCTGTTGCATCCGGCCGGCGGTTCAATACGATGTCCTCAACATATTCCAACAGTTCTTTGGGAATTTCCTCATAAATCTGTAACATACCGGCATTCACAATCCCCATATCAAGACCAGCTCGGATCGCATGGTAGAGGAAAACCGAATGAATAGCCTCGCGCACAATATTGTTGCCGCGGAAGGAAAAAGACAGGTTGCTGATGCCACCACTGACCCGAGCAAAAGGTAAATTTGACTTTATCCAACGAATGGTTTCAATAAAATCAACAGCGTAATTATTATGTTCTTCCATGCCGGTGGCAATGGGTAATACATTCGGGTCGAAGATAATATCGCTGGGAGGGAAACCAGCCTTTTCGGTTAACAGCTTGTAAGAACGCTCGCAAATTTCAATCCTCCTTGCCAGAGTATCTGCCTGCCCGACTTCATCAAAAGCCATGACCACTACGGCTGCACCATAGGCACGGATTTTCTTGGCTTTCTCAATAAAATCCGATTCGCCCTCTTTCAGACTGATGGAGTTGACCACACATTTACCTTGTACGCATTTCAATCCGGCTTCTATTACTTCCCATTTGGAGGAATCAATCATGATCGGAACTTTGGATATTTCCGGTTCGGACACGACGTAGTTGAGGAATGTAGTCATTTCTTGCACGGCATCCAACATCGCATCATCCATGTTGATGTCTAAGATCTGGGCACCGTCTGATACCTGTTGGCGCGCAATGGATAAAGCTTCCTCGTATTTTTTCTCATTGATTAAACGCAAGAACTTCCTGGAACCGGCAACATTGCATCTTTCACCTATGTTTACAAACAACGAATCTTCTTTGATTGCCAGAAGCTCCAAGCCTGAAAGGTACAAGGTTCCTTCATCTTTTTGCTTGTCGTTCGGGGTGCGCAAATCAGCAAATTTTACCATTTGCGCAAAGGCAGCAATGTGTTCGGGGGTAGTTCCGCAGCAACCGCCAACGATATTCACCAAACCTTCGTCTATAAACTCCTGAACTTGTGCTGCCATGATTTCCGGACTTTCATCGTATTCGCCAAACTGATTGGGTAAGCCGGCATTGGGATAGATGCTGATGTAGTGCGGACTGTATTTGGCGATCTCTTGCAAATAGGGCTTTAAATCTTTGGCTCCGAAAGAGCAGTTCAATCCAATAGACAGAATATCTGCATGCTCAACGGAAGCAAGAAAGGCGCGTATGGTCTGTCCCGATAAAGTTCTGCCACTTTTATCCGTAACGGTTACAGATATCATCAACTCTACTTTTTTACCTGCTTCTTCCATGGCTTCATGGGCAGCAAAAATTGCAGCCTTGGCATTCAAGGTATCAAAAATAGTTTCAATCAAAAGTGCATCCACACCACCCTCAATCAAAGCGAGCATTTGTTCCTTGTAGGCAACCACCAATTGATCAAAGGTGATAGCCCTGAAAGCGGGATTGTTCACATCCGGAGAAAGCGAGGCAGTCTTGTTGGTCGGGCCGACAGACCCTGCTACAAATCTGGGTTTGTCAGGTGTCTTTGCCGTATATACATCTGCCGCCTTCCTTGCCAAACGCGCTGCTTCCAGGTTGATTTCCCTGACATGTGCCTGCATGCCGTAATCTTCCATGGAGACGGACTGGGCATTAAAGGTATTGGTTTCAATGATGTCGGCACCGGCTTCCAAATACTGACAATGAATGTTGTAGATTATCTCCGGCTGTGTCAGCACCAACAAATCATTATTTCCCTTTTGAGGAATGGCTGTTTCCGCAAATCGGCTCCCCCGACAATCAGCTTCCTTCAACTTATACTGCTGGATCATGGTACCCATGGCACCATCCAGGACCAATATGCGATGTTGAAGCAGGTGAATCATATTTTTTAAAGCAGAAGATTGAAGTGGACTGTTAGCCTGAGATTATATTTTCAGTAACTTTTTCCCCGTCATTTCTTTCGGTTGGGGTATATCCAAAATTTGACAAATTGAAGGTGCCACGTCGGCTAAGATGCCACTTTCCACCGAAGCATCCGGACGTTGGGTAACGTATATGAAGGGCACAGGGTTCAGCGAGTGGGCTGTGTTAGGTGAACCATCAGGGTTGAGTGCGTTGTCAGCATTCCCATGGTCGGCAATGATGATCACCTCATAATCATTGGCAACCGCTGCTTCTACTGCTTTCCCTACACATTCATCCACTGTTTTAACAGCCTTTACAATGGCTTCATACACGCCGGTATGTCCCACCATATCGCCGTTGGCGTAGTTCAGACAAATAAAATCGAATTTCTTTTTATTAAGTTCAGCTACTAAAGCATCAGTGATTCCGTAAGCCGACATTTCCGGTTGTAAATCGTATGTAGCCACTTTTGGAGAAGGGATCAATATTCGTTCTTCACCTTTAAATTCAGCTTCTCGTCCACCGGAAAAGAAAAAGGTTACATGCGGAAATTTTTCAGTCTCGGCAATGCGCAATTGCTTCATACCCAAATCTGAAAGATATTCTCCCAAGGTATTGTCAACATTGCTTTTTTCAAACAGGATATGCAAGCCCTTGAAAGAAGAATCATAAGGCGTCATGGTGTAGTATTCCAGAGGGATGGTCTTCGTGCCATAATCCGGCATATTTTCCTGGGTTAGCATGATGGTGAGTTCCTTTGCGCGGTCGTTGCGGAAGTTGAAGAATACGACTACATCGCCTTCTTCAATAGTAGCCAATGGCTTGTTGTTGCTATCCGTAATGACAATAGGTTTGATAAACTCATCGGTAACACCGTCGGCATAAGAAGCTTTCACGGCTTCAACCGCACTGGTATAGGGAGCACCTTCGCCATTTACCAATAAGTCGTATGCTAATTTCACCCTTTCCCATCTTCTATCACGGTCCATGGCGTAGTAACGACCAATCACCGAAGCAATTTTCCCGCTGGAGTTTCGCATGTGCTTTTCCAACTGTTCCAGATAGCCTGCACCACTTCTGGGGTCGGTGTCGCGGCCGTCCATAAAACAGTGTACATAAGCCTTATCGATACCATATACCTTAGCTATATCCAATAATTTAAAGAGATGATCCATGGAGGAATGTACCCCGCCATCGGAAACCAATCCCAGGAAATGCATCTTTTTATTATTCTTTTTGGCATACGTATAAGCATTGATGATGGCTTTATTTTTAAGTATGCTGTTATCGCGACAGGCAATATTGATTTTCACCAAATCCTGGTACACTACACGTCCTGCTCCTATATTCAGGTGTCCCACCTCTGAATTGCCCATCTGTCCATCAGGTAATCCCACATTTTCGCCGGAGGCATGCAGAAAAGAATTAGGATAAGTGGCAAGTAATTTATCCCAGTTAGGAGTTGGGGTAGAGGCTATTACATCACCTTTGGAGCCATCGCCGATTCCCCATCCATCGAGAATCATCAATAAAGTTTTTTTCTTCATATTGTTTTGAATTGTAATACTTAATCTGATTAAATAAAATTGTCAAATTAACTTTTCCCTCTTCATTTTTTTGTCTTGACACAAAAAAACGAAGCAAAAAAAAGTCAAGACTGCGCCCGCTTCGCTCGAAAAATTTACGCTCAAACAGCTAAATCGTCCAAACTCGCTCGTTCCTCGCTCAGACAAGGACGATTTTTAACGCTGTTTTCACTTATTTCTTGGCTCACCGGACGAGGTCCGGTTTCTCTCCAACGCATAGAAATTCTGCAAATTAATCAATTGCGTCTTATTAAATATTTTTGTCATGTACTCAGCAAATTAGCCTTATACTGAATTGAGGTGCAAATTTAATGGAAAAAATTGGATTTTGAGTAGGATGTGTTAGAAGTTGGTCAGATTGGTACGGATATTAAAAAGAGGGGTTTCTAAACGTTTTTAGATACCCCTCTGCTTGCAAAAGTAAAAAACAAATCTTTATTTAATCTCACCCTCACGAACAAAACTGCTTATCTTATTTTTAATCGCATATCCAGGAACATCTGAGCTTGTACCTGTGTCATAGTGATAAGTCCGATTAAACAACTGATTTTCCGTTTGAAAAGGTTTTTTAACGTGAATAACAAGATTCACTGAGTCAACTGATTCTGATTGTAAACTACTAATGTCAAAAGAAGCGACACCCCATCGTCTGTGGAATGCTTCATCGCCGTTTGCGTTATGTCTGAATTCCAAATGAATTTTGTTGTCATCATATACCTTGGCAGAATCATACACCAAATTGATATAATGTGGTATCGAAGCTAAATATGTGAAATATTCAAAATAAACATTCAAATATTTACTTCCAATCCAAATACTTACAGCATCAACCGGATCATTTCCAATACTGTCCTGAGTTTCAGGTGTAATTTGAAAAATTTCTTTGGTCAGTACCTTATATGCCTCAGTCACCCGAATATCGTAATCGTATACGCCGGTATCAGTTTTATCTGACAGGATATTGTAATAGATCAATAAGCGCTGTCCGTCATCAGGTTTGAAGTTTTGCGTATATCCCTCTTCAAGCCAAAGCAGTTTATTATCGTCTCTGCGCATAAAAAACTGATTTTTTGCCTGGGGATTTTCTACCGTTACCAAATCACCATGGAGCTGAAGTTCAGGCTCTTCGTCGTCTTTAAGACAACCGGTCGTCAATAGTCCGGCAAACACAAAAATCAATAGTTGTTTTAGAAAATTCGGCATAAATTATTATTTGGATCAAAGACAAACAGTAGATGAGATAGCCAACGGAAATGTTGCAAGGGAGAAATAACAACATGCCTAAATTAACGATTTTTTATGTTTATGTTTGTGTACTTTTGAGACACCGCCGCTTCAGCAGGAATAAAATATAATTGTGATATGCATTTTTGCCGTCATTATTGACTTCGGCTAAGTCAATTTACTTCTTCTCCAAAGTTTTTGATACAAAAAAGACGTGGGTTGTGTTGAAATAACAGACAGGCACAAAAAAGTTATTGTACTTGATTATAGAATGGTTGTGATGCTGTATCTGTTTCTGAAGCAAGGCGTTATGCCAAAAAAACAAAGCGAGACTTCTTGCAAAGTCTCGCCCTATAGGTAGGCATTAGTTCTCTTTAAGGCCGTAAAAAAGATTGTGTTGTTTAGTTAACACTTGCAAAGAAAGACTGAATTTAGATTCAAAACAAATCAAAAAACATGTTTTATAACAGTTTTAGCGACTTGATGTCCAAATTTTGTTCTTTCACCTAAAAAAATGCTAATAATAAAATTCTACAAAAAGCAGTATCTTTGTTCGGTGAATAATTTTGCAATGATAAGGAATATTTCTGTATTACTATACATCATCCTGATGTGTGCCTGTAAAAATTCAGCTCAATCTGCTGCTTCAAATGAATCGGCGATGGAAGTGCCCGTGTTTTCGTCTGATTTGGCTTATGGGTATATCCAAAAGCAGGTGGATTTTGGTCCCAGGGTGCCGAATACAGCCGCCCATCGTCATTGCGCCGATTATTTGGTGACTACCTTGCAGAGATTTGGTGCGACCGTTATCAGTCAAAAAGTAAAATTGACTGCTTTTAACGGAGATAAATTGGACGCTCACAATATTATTGCATCCTTTTCTCCCGAAAAAACAAATAGGATTTTACTTTTTGCGCATTGGGATACCCGCCCTTGGTCTGATCATGATCCTGATCCGAAAAATTTTTACCAGCCTGTATTGGGTGCAAATGACGGAGCCAGCGGGGTCGGTGTATTATTGGAAATAGCCCGCCAAATTAGTCTTGATCCTCCTCAGGTAGGTGTTGATATTATATTTTTTGATGCGGAGGATTATGGTGCACCGGAAAATCATCATACTTATGTGGCTGATTCCTGGTGTCTCGGATCTCAATATTGGGCAAGGAACCTCCATGCAAAACCTTACAATCCGAAATATGGGATCTTGTTGGATATGGTGGGAGCAAAGGATGCTAAATTTTACCGCGAACAGATATCTGAAAGCTATGCCCGTTTTTTAGTGGATAAAATCTGGAATACCGCCCAAAACCTGGGTTTTGATAAGTATTTCATCAATGCCGCAGGAGGCATCATCACCGATGATCATCTGTACGTCAATCAAATAGCCGGTATTCCCAGTGCCAATATTATTCAATATGATCCGCGTTCTGCTCATGGCTTTGGAGATTATTGGCATACAGTCAACGATGATATGAGCAATATTAGCAAAGAAACGTTGTTTGCAGTTGGTACAACCCTATTGCATGTAATTTATAATGAGTAGGATGATAGTATGATGAAACAGCCATTTGAGAAAATTTTCAAACACAAGGAAATGATTAATGGCGTGTTCCATGTGACTTTAGTGTAAAAAATAAACACATGAAATATAAGAAGATAGCCATAAAAATCGGGAGCAATGTCCTGACTAAAGCTGATGGTACCATCGACACTGATAGTTTGTCGAACCTGGTGGACCAGATCGCAGTACTTTATAAAAAAGGGATTGAGATTGTTTTGATCTCTTCCGGTGCGGTGGCTTCCGGTAGAAGTATATTAAATGTATCCAAAAAGATGGACGTGGTCGACCAGCGGCAACTCTTTTCGGCCGTTGGTCAGGCAAGGCTGATCAATCATTACTGGGATATGTTTAAGAAACATGGCATTACGGTCGGGCAGGTTTTGACGATGAAAGAAAATTTCAGCAGTCGCCGGCATTATTTAAACCAGCGCAATTGCATGCGGGTAATGCTTGATAATCAGGTACTCCCCATTGTGAACGAAAATGATACGGTGTCCATCTCGGAGTTGATGTTTACTGATAATGATGAATTGTCGGGCTTGATTGCCTCCATGATGGGTATGGAAGCGCTTATTATATTGAGCAATGTAGATGGTGTTTACAAAGGATCTCCTGATGATCCAGGGTCTGAAGTGATCAGAAAAATTCATAAAAAAGATAATATTGCAGAGTATATTCGGACCTCCAAATCGGCTTTTGGGCGGGGAGGCATGAACACCAAAGCTGCTATTGCCCGAAAAATTGCCGACGAAGGCATTGAGGTTTATATTGCCAACGGCAGACAAAAAAACATCCTGACTCGTTTGATGGATAAAAAAGAGGATGTGGTTTGCACCCATTTCATCGCTTCGAAGGATGCGGTCTCCTCTGTAAAAAAATGGATTGCGCACAGTGAGGATTTTGTAAAGGGAAAAATTTCTGTAAATGCCAATGCTGCAAAGGCTCTGATGGGAGATAAAGCCGTTAGTTTGCTTCCCGTGGGGGTGACTTCAATTGCGGGAGAATTTGAAAAAGATGATATTGTAAAAATTGTGGATGAGAAAGGAAAAAATTTAGGCATAGGCAAGGTGCAGTATAACAGTTCCAAAGCCCGTGAACTAATTGGATTGAAGAATCAAAAACCCATTGTTCATTATGATTATTTGTATTTGGAATGATCATCATGGTTACTTTCGATGTTCCGGGTATCAATCAAGATTCCCATGTGATTTTATAGGCTTCAAAGTTTTAAAATATAAATTATGAGTTGGAAATTAAATGCATTGCATGCTTCACGTACTTTAAATTTGGTGGATGATAGCACCATCAATGCAGTGTTAAATGAAATAGCGCAGGAAGCCATTGCGCAGTCTGAGCATATCCTGCATGAAAATGCAAAAGACCTGGCATTGATGGATCCGTCAAATCCCTTGTATGACCGGCTGCTTTTGACCAAAGAGCGCATAGAAGGCATTGCTTCCGACATACGTAATGTGGCAACCTTACCATCTCCGCTCGGAAAAGTTTTGATGGAAACCAAGCGCCCCAATGGCATGAGAATCTCCAAGGTCAGCGTACCCTTTGGAGTGATAGGCATCATCTATGAAGCCCGACCCAACGTTAGTTTCGACGTATTTTCTTTGTGTTTTAAATCCGGAAATGCCTGTGTGTTAAAAGGTGGTACCGATGCCCATCATTCCAATACAGCCATTGTTACATTGATACAATCTGTATTGAAAAAGCATGGTTTGGACCAGAATATTGTAACCTTATTGCCTGCCGGAAGAGAAGCCACAGCCGATTTGATGGACGCAGTTGGCTATGTAGATGTGATCATCCCACGTGGGGGAAAGGGATTGATAGATTATGTACGCAATCATTCCAAGATTCCTGTCATTGAAACCGGTGCAGGGATCTGTCATACCTATTTCGATGCGTATGCAGATATAGAAAAGGGCAAGTTTGTTATTTTTAATGCCAAGACAAGGAGAGTCAGCGTTTGCAATGCCTTGGATTGCCTGGTGATCCATCAGGATAGATTATCAGATCTTCCTGTCTTGTGTGAGCAGTTGGCTGAAGAGAAAGTCATTATTTACGCCGATGAACCGGCTTATCAGGTGTTGCGAGATAAATATCCCTTTTTGGAACGGGCACAAGCCTCAAGTTACGGCACCGAATTTTTAGATTATAAAATGTCCATAAAAACAGTTTCGTCCATTGAGGAGGCTATAGATCATATTTCATTGTACAGTTCCAAACACAGCGAATGCATCATCAGTGAAAATGAGCAAAATATCGCACTTTTTGATAAAATGGTGGATGCTGCTTGTGTTTATACCAATGTTTCAACAGCCTTTACGGATGGGGCACAATTCGGTTTGGGAGCCGAAATCGGTATCAGTACGCAGAAAATGCATGCCCGTGGTCCCATGGCATTGGAGGAACTTTGCTCTTACAAGTGGATCATCAAGGGAGAAGGGCAGGTACGACCGAAATAATGAAGCTTTTGTCGGTACTTTATAAGCACCTAATTGTTTTCGAGTTCCGGGGTGCGAGTTTTGAGTTCTGAGTTTTGAGTTTTGAGTCCGTGTTCTGTACTCTGTGCTCTGTGCTCCGTGTTCCGAGATGGTTGAATACTTGCTTTGATACAGCTCCATTTAAAATATTTTACAAAAATTTTGCACACGTAAAATAATTTGTTTTCCTTTGTGCCTGAGAATCATGCGTAAATCAGTCGCATAGGTTATAGCGGACTCCTCTCCTTTTAGGCGGCAGGCTTTGTTTTAACCCAACACTTTCGTTTATGCTGTTCTTAAAAGGTTTATTTTATTCATTTTTTTATTTTTTCTATGAACATTTACGTGGGTAACTTGAGTTACAGAGTCCGTGAAAATGATTTGCAAGGAGTTATGGCCGAATATGGTGAAGTAACTTCATGTAAAATAATCAGGGATCGTGAAACAAACAAATCGAAGGGTTATGCTTTCGTTGAAATGGATGATGCAGGAGCATTAAAAGCCATTGAAGAATTAAACGGAGCAGAATTGGATGGCCGTACCATGGTAGTTAAGGAGGCCAAACCTAAAGCTTAACACCCTGTCAGATCAGAAACTAAACTTCTGTTGTCTTCTTGATGACAGGAGTTTTTTTAATTATAACAATATCATCTGTCACATGAAGATTAAAGGTGCTTTCAGTCATTCCAAAACAGGTTCAAGAATTATTCAGCTAATAGGTGTCGCTTTGTTTTTTATGCTGATTTTTTCCTTGTTGTCAGTATGGATTACCAAGGGAGATTTTTCCGACATCAAATCCCTAAAGTTAGCTCAGTTTTTTCAGTCGTTGGGGATGTTTGTCATACCGCCCTTTATCTTAGCATACCTCTGGAGCAAAGAACCATTGGGCTATCTTCGGATAAACCGTAACCCTTCAGGGGAATATGTCCTGTTTGCCGTCATCGTCATGTTGGTTGCTATTCCCGCCATCAACTTATTAGGTGAGTTGAATCACGCGATTCCGTTTCCTGACTCCCTTTCTTCTCTGGAGAATTATTTAATTGACATGGAAAAAAGGGCGGAAGACTTAACAATCAGGATGTTGGATGTAAATAGTGTAGGTGGATTATTGGTAAATATCGGATTGATAGCCATTATACCGGCTGTTGGTGAAGAACTCTTTTTCAGGGGAATTATTCAGCAGGTATTACAAACAAATCTTAAATCACATGCGGCAGTTTGGATTACAGCCATCGTCTTCAGTACCATCCATTTTCAGTTTTTCGGCTTTATTCCCCGCATGCTGATGGGTGCTTTTTTGGGGTATTTGCTGGTGTGGACCAAAAACATGTGGGTTCCCATCATTGCACATTTCGCCAACAATGCCGTTGCCGTACTCTTTTATTATTTTAACGAAGAAGGAAGTACTTTTGATATTGATAATATCGGTAAGTCAGACACTTATCTGATTGGGATAATAAGTCTGATTGTAGTGTTGCTGTTGATATATTTATTCAGAAAGAGGCAAGCGGCTTCTGAAGCAATGGAATAGGCAGGGATATTCGTTAAAAATAATTATCATTCTTCATTTTTTTGTCTTGATACAAAAAAATGAAGCAAAAAAAATCAAGACTGCGCCCGCTTCGCTCGAAAAATTAGCGCTTGAACAGCTAAATCGTCCAAACTCGCAACTTCGTTGCTCAGACAAGGACGATTATTAACGCTGTTCTTACTTATTTTTCGGCTCACCAGACGAGGTCGGTTGCGTCCTGCAACATTGTGACCTCGGAACCCGCGAACTCGCACCACGCTAACTTCCCTAACTTCTTTAACTTCTTTAACTTCTACTAACTACTATCTTTTCTATGGGAAATTCTTTGAAAAAATTCAATAAGCTTATCGTTTCTTTTCGAAGATTGTTTTTCACAAAGTTTTTAATTTCAGGATCAGTCAATTCGCCCAAACCATTCAAAATTCCCCTGTCACTTTTGTTCTCCAAACTCTCAATACAAAGCTGAATGTGCTGATTCAGCGACATTTGCATTCTTTCTTCAACTATTTTTCTATTGATCGGAGTTTTTCGTTGCAAGAAAAACCAACAATCGAAAATATCACGGTTGGTCATTTCAGTTCTATCCAATAGGGCACAAAGTTTATGGGCAAACATATCCGGGGCAACCATTACTTTCACATCAATTCCCAGTAAATTCCTTATTTCATATTGATTGTCAAAAGTTCTGTTCGAAATCTCAATTTTCAATTTTCTCTCGCCCGCTCCATAATCAAGCACTATGATCAATCCATAAAACTTTATGGCTTCATCGTGAATTTTACCGTATTTCAATATGATCTTGCGTATTTTCTCATAGACTACTTTTTCTTTCGATTTGTCTATTAAATCAAAATCCAAATCAACAGAAAATCGCGGTAAATCATAGAAAAACATCAAAGCTGTCCCACCTTTAAAACCAAGATTAACAGCCAATTCCGAATCAGAATAAATATCTTTCAGAATTTGAAGAAGAAAATATTTGTGTTTATTCGTATCCATATTTATTTGAATAATGCTTGAACTCTTTCATCCAATCGTTTTGATTTATAAATATTTAAGTATGAATAAATTAAGTCTTTATCCAGCAAATTAATATTGTCGAAGAAATATTCAGGATTTAAATATAGTGTGTCTAACAAGGCTCTTTCAGGATTTGCTATGTTCAGGTTATTTTCTCTATTGATCCCCTCAAAATTTATCAGAATTTCATTCTTGATTTTTCTGTATTGGTATGTTTTGTTGTCAATTTCCAATCGACGCGACAAATAACTGACAGAGGTAATTTTTTCATCATATTGAAAAATCACGCCTGCCCGCTGTAAAACATATTCCAAAGAAATATAGGAAGGCGTGTAAAGTGTACATGCCAATTCTTCGGGATTATAGACAGTTTTTGCGTAAATTCCTTTACGCGGATTGAGTAATTTACCGCTTTTAACATAATAGTTAAGACTGTTGTTAAGTTTTTCACGATCTGAATTATCCATCAATAATGCAATCATGTTTTTACTAAACACAGTTCTTCCATCCGTGTATATCGAAAACAATAAATTGTTGTTTTTTCGTGAACTAATCATATGAATTATTTATATTATCAGTTCACAAAAGTATGTAATATGTTTGATAGTACAAAATTTTGTGATTTCAATATTGGATTTAGTTTTTAAACCTTTCTTCATTTTTTTGTCTTGATACAAAAAAACGAAGCAAAAAAAATCAAGACTGCGCCCGCTTCGCTCGATCTGTGTAAATCCGCTCAATCTGCATCATCCGTGTGCTACTTTTTCGAAGTCGCTATGTGAACTTCGTAGAAGTTCCACGTGCATAAGGCGGTGTCTCATAAGCGCTCAACTGCTGCGTTACTTTCGATATTCGGGCTCAGTCACATACTTCAGTATGCTCCTTCGCCCTCAATCTCAGCGCCTTGCATTTGGACGCTTCTAAGACACCTTGTGGTTTTTGCCTGAATATTTACTTTTGAAACAGCCCCGCCCGGTAGGTTGGATCTACATTACCCCAGAGCGTTGCCTTGGGCTGATAAATTTTGTACTA
>JAAYQF010000077.1 GCA_012519425.1 Bacteroidales bacterium
CAGAAGACGTTTCATTGGTGGCTTACTTTACGGAACATTCCGAACTGAAATATACGGTAACGGCAGAAAGCAATGACTCCACCAAAGGCACTGTAACCGGCAGTGGCAGCTATATTGCCAACACTACCGCCACACTGACCGCTGAGCCTGCAGAGGGCTATCAATTCCTGAAATGGCAGGATGAAAACACCGATAATCCGCGTAATGTTGTAGTAACAAGTGATGCCACATTCACGGCATTCTTTGAAGTAATTGGTGCGGTTGACGAAAACTACCTGTCGAATGTAAGCATTTACGCACAGGATAAGAATATCGTGATCAACAATGCCGTGGGTTGCAGCCTAAGCATCTACGACTTAACAGGCCAACTGCTTATCAATGAAACAGCTATTGCCACAAACAGCCTTGTGCTGCACATGGGACGTCAAGGTGTTTATTTTGTGAAAGTGGGTAAGGGTAAGGTGAAGAAGGTGATGGTAAGGTAGATGGTAGACACCGTCTATTTGTGATTCAGCTGGGGCTCGAACCCAGGACCCCATCCTTAAAAGGGATGTGCTCTACCTGCTGAGCTACTGAATCTGCTTTTCAAAAGCGACCGCAAAGGTATTACTTTTTTTTAAATCACCAAAATTTAGATAAACTAAATTCTTTCGAGTTCAAAAAAGGGGTTGTTTCAAATACAAAACAAACAACAATGTTTGAGACGCCACATGTGGCGTCTCTACATTTAATACCCCCCATTACACCAAATACAAAAAAATCATGTAAATTTGCAGTTCCAAACAGTTTATTAGTCATTTGAACACACTGATCTATATTTTTATCTGCCTGCTTCTTTCTGCGTTTTTCTCAGGAATGGAAATCGCGTTCGTATCTTCAAGTAAATTGAGATTCGAACTTGAAAAAATGCGACCGAACCTTACCTCTTCCATATTAGGCGTGTTCTACCGTAATCCGCAGCAGTTTATATCGTCCATGCTGGTTGGAAACAACATTGTACTGGTTGTCTATGGTTTGCAAATGGCAGACTTGCTCACTCCCCTGTTTTTTTTCACAAACAACCAGTTTGTAATTACACTACTACAAACCATCATCGCAACCATCATCGTTTTATTCACCGGTGAATTTCTGCCTAAAACCCTCTTCCGCATTAATCCCAACTGGTGGTTAAGGACTTTTTCCTGGTTAGTTTTTTTGTTTTATATCGTTCTTTATCCCATCGCCGTATTCTCTACCTGGCTGTCGAAAAACTTCCTGAAATTATTTAAGATAAATACCGATGCGGATGATAACAACAACATGTTCTCACGCATTGATTTGAGTTACCTGGTACAAGAGAGTTTCGACACTGACGACCCTAAAGAAGATCTGGATACTGAGGTAAAAATTTTTCAAAACGCTTTAGATTTCTCAAAGATTAAATTGCGCGACTGCCTGGTACCCAGAACCGAAATTGTAGCTTTGGATTACAACACCTCTTTGGAAACCTTAAAACAAACTTTCATAGAGACCGGATTTTCAAAAATCCCTATTTACAAAGAGAATATAGACAACATCATAGGCTATATACATTCTTCTGAAATGTTTGAACATCCCGACGAGTGGAAAAAACACATCCGGCAAATTCCTATCGTTCCCGAAACCATGACCGCTCACAAGCTGATGAAATTATTCATGCAACAGAAAAAAAGTATTGCAGTGGTAGTAGATGAGCATGGCGGAACCGAAGGCATGGTCACGCTTGAAGATATCATCGAAGAAATTTTCGGTGAAATTGAAGATGAACATGATGTGAAAGAATACGTAGCCGAGCAACTGAATGAGAATGAATACCTTTTATCGGGAAGAATAGAGGTGGAACAGGTCAATGAAAAATTCGACATAGGCATTCCCGAATCTGATGAGTATGAGACCATAGCCGGTTTTATCTTACACCATCATCAACATTTTCCCAAAGCAAATGAAATCATTCAAATTGAAGACTTTAAATTTAAATGTATAAAAGTGGCAAATAACAGAATTGAATTATTAAGATTAATTTTGGACGAATAAAATTAATTCCGTATATTCGTGCCCTCAAAAAAACAGGTGTAAATAACTTAAAAAATACATTATCAAGCTAAAAAAATGGCAACATTAGAAAAGATTAGAAAAAGAGGTGTTTTACTTGTTATTGTGATTGGTGTAGCACTTCTTTCTTTTATTATCGGCGACTTCCTGATGCAAGGATCTACTTTCTTCAACAAATCCAGAGAGACAGTGGCTGAGATAAATGGAGAAAAAATCAATATCCGCGACTATCAAAATCTCTTGGATCAAATCACTGTATTTCAAAAATACGAAACCGGTAGTCAAGATATTGATGAGCAGACTATGCAACAATTGAGAGCCTTTGTGTGGGATCAACTGATCCGTGAGAAAATACTGACAGCTGAAGCTGAAAAAATTGGCCTTGAGATAGGAAAGGAAGAATTATCCGATCGCCTGATTGGCTACAACGTCCACCCTATGATCCAACAACGCCGTTTCTTTTCTGATGAAGCCGGTCACTTCAGTCGTGCACTGTTGTTGCAGTTTTTAAACTTCAAGGATGATGAGCCTACTGATTACCAGATGCAGGAAGTCTTGAATGAATATAAGATGCTCTGGATGTTTTTGGAAAGAACGGTGAAAATTTCTATGCTGCAAGAAAAATACAATGATTTGATATCCAATGTAATCTTTGCCAATAAATTGCAGGCCGAAGATAATTTTACCCGGGGTCTCAAAAGTGTAAATGTAAATTACCTGGTAAAACCATATTATGCGGTTTCAGATGCTGAGTTCGTGGTGACCGACAAAGAAATTAAGGAAAGATACAATCGACAAATCAGTCAGTACCGCCAGGAGCCGAATGCATCCATTAAATTCGTCAGCTTTGCCATTGAACCACAGGAAGAAGACTACACAGAAACCGAGGAATTTATCAATAGCTTAAAAGAAGAATTTTACAAAGAAGATGATGTAATGGAATTGGTTAACATGAATTCCGACATCCCTTATACAAACCAAAACTACTCTGAAAAGACCGTTCCCGCTCACTATAAAGATTTTGCTTTTTCCGGAAAAAAGGGTGATGCCATAGGACCTATGTTTGTCAACGATACCTACACGATGGCAAAGATCATGGAGACCGGCATCATGCTTCCTGACTCAGTTAAATTGAGGCATATCTTCCTGTTACCTGAAAACGAATCAAAAGCAGATAGTATCATCCGGGCAATCAGAGGAAAAGCCGATTTTGGAGAGTTGGCAAGAAAGTATTCTGCAGTGCGACAAACTGCTGAAAACGACGGAGAGATTGGGTGGATAGTGGACGGAGCACAAGGTTTGGATAAAGATATTTTGCAAAATGCATTTACAAAAAGAGTTCATGAGGTGTTTACATTTAAAAATCCCCAGGGAACTCAAATCATCCAAATCATGGAGAAAACCGCTCCAAAGAAAAAGGTAAAATTAGCCATTCTTGAACGCCATGTAATTGCCAGCACCAAAACACAAAGTAAAATTTTCAATGATGCAAAACGTTTTGCGGCAGGCTTAAAAGCCGTTGATTTCGACAGCGTAGCCCTGAAAAACAACTACAGCGTACGCCATGCCAATGAGATTCGTAAATCAAACGAAAACGTGCTGAACATTCCCCGCTCACGTCAAATTGTAAGATGGGCTTTTGAAAACTCAGAAGGCACAGTTTCCGATGTATTTGAATGTGATCAGGAAATCATTGTAGCTGTTCTTACAGAAATCAGCACCTCTAAATATCAACCTCTTGACAAAGTGGCAAGTCTGATACGTGGCGAAATTGTGCGTGATAAAAAGGCAGAGCAATTCACCAAAGAGATCAATGATGCCCTGTCAAAAGGTGGTAGTTTGGAGGAACTTGCCCAAAGTCTGGATCTTGAAGTCAAATCAGCCGAACATGTAAGCTTCGATTCTTATCAGTTTGGTTCGGAAGGTTTTGAACCTGCCGCAATCGGTAAAGCTGTTTCTCAAGCTGAAGGACAGTTGTCGGAAGCCATCAAAGGAAACGCCGGGGTGTTTGTTGTCCAAACCACCAATGTCCAGCAGCAAGAATCCGAATTCAACCTTGCAGCTGAGCAGCAAAACATCATCTCCCGATACAGGTATTCATTCCCCAATATGGTTTTGATGGATTTGCTCAATCAATCGGATATTGAAGACAACAGGCTGAGATTTTATTAAAAACATCAGTGCAACGATAAAAAGAAAAATATCGTCTTGATAACAGTCACAACAAAATCAGTAGTTCTTTCTCAAATGTGATGTTTTTTTTGAGGGAATAAAACCGATTAACATAAACAAACGTAGGTGGTGTCCTTTAGAATGGGTTGATAAGAAGATACTACCTACGTTTTTTTATACGTCAAAACTGAAATCAATCTCTTTTAACTAAAATCTATTATTCACTTAACAGTGCGGCGTCAGCACTTTAAACTCTGACAAAAATATTATGAAAAAGCTAATTTTACCATTTTTGTTATTGTGTGCTACCTTACTTTCGGCACAAAGCACTATTCCCAACGCGGGATTTGAGAACTGGACAACCGCAGAGGGCTGTTATCCCACAAATTATGCGACGAACCCGTACGCCTTCGATCCGCAAGATCTATTTTCGAATGCTTCTTTAATAACCAAAGCAGCCGGTTATGAAAGTCCGACAGGTGTAGAGTTAAAAATCGGTGGCATGATAGGAAGCTCTAATATTTCGGGTGAACCCGATTCCTCCGGAGATGTCCCCGATTTTTCCAACATACATGGTGGAATACCCTATGATCAAAAACCCACAGGGATAAAAGGATATTACAAATGGCAAGCAAGTGGTGAAGCTATGGGAACAATGATTGTGATTTTTTCAAAAAATGGTGCCAATATAGGAACGTATATGCATATGTTTTCAGATGCTGCTGATGAATACACAGCCTTTGAATTTAACTTTGACACACCCGCAGAATTGACAGAAACACCGGATTCAGTAATAATCGGATTTATCCATATGGCTAACGATCCTGAAGTAAGCGGTGCACTTACTATTGACAAGATAGAATTTACCGGTGTAGAATCACAGCCGGAACTTTTAAATGGTGATTTTGAAGAATGGGTAGAAGTTTCGGCAGAAAAAGCTGATAATTGGTATTACGTTTATAAAACCGGTAAAAAAACCGATGATGCCTACGCCGGACAATATGCATTTGAATTAACTACAACAGAGGACTATGGTGGTAATCTGTCAAATGGTTATCAAGAAGACTATTCGTCTGATATCTTCTTTGAAGGACTTCCATTTACCAATCAACGAGATGTGTTTGAATTTTACTACAAGCTCACTGAAGCAGGTGATTGTTCTGAACATCCATCTCACTTATACCTTAAATTTCTGAACGACGCAGGCGAAGCGTTACATACAATAGGACATCAATTGCATCCTTCAGCTGAGTATAAGAAAGAAGAAGTTTCTTTTGATCTAAGATTTGTACCGGCAAAAATAGTCATGAATTTTACAAGTGGAAGTGGTGTAGGCTCTGTGTTGAAAGTTGACGAAATGTGTTTCCAGTCTGAACAATCAGGATTAAATGATATCTCCACAAAAGAAATTTCCATTTATCCTAATCCCACCGACAAAGGATTTTATCTGCCTAAAAATTTGGCAATAAATGAAGTTAGAATTATTAATTTACAGGGAGCAGAAGTATTAAATGGCTCGGATAAAAACAATTACGTGGATGTAAGTTCTTTAGCAAAGGGTGTCTATATCGTTCTGTTGAACAGCAAAGAAGGTGTTTACAAGAATAAACTGATAAAAAAATAGAAAGAAAAAGAGCTATATTGATAAAGGGAGTTGTCTCAGAACGAGACAACTCCCTTTGTTTAAAATTCAGTAAATTTGAATTTAACGAATATCCCTACAGAACTAAATAAATAAGTAGCTTTGAAATAACTTCAGCCACAAGGATTCCACCAATAAAACCAATCGTCAGCTTTGAACCTTTCACTCCCGTAGATACTTTTAATCCATTATACATCAATGCAATATACCAAACAATAATCGGTACGGAAATAACTCCCTAAACCAAAAAAGACGGGTAATCAAGCACAATCATTGGATTTTGAAGCACTTGTTCTACATCGGGAGAGGTGGCAAACAGCGATAATACCGCCAATATAAGAAAGGGTGCACGTGCCAATGTCATGGTTCCCAAAATATCGACAAAGCGGAAATTCTTAGAAATGATTAAGCCGATCACGTACATGCTGAGTACAACAGAGAGCAGGCTTATTCCTGTAACCAGGAGTGATTGAGCGATGGTAATATTGTCTCCAAAATGTGCATCAATAGCTCCATCAAAAGCCAGATTGCCATAACTTGCCAATACCGCCGAAATAAGTACGATGATTATTCCAACACCAAAAGCCTGCCATCCGGCAACGCGTATAAATGGATTCCAAAGTAAATTCCAATTGTTATTTTTCTTCATAATTTCGAATTTTTTGAATGATTTCATTTAACATATTTCTTACAGTGGGGTAGCTCAGTTTGAGCTCCGCCGACATCTCTTTCAGGCTTCCGCTGTTTTTTACAAAGCGAAGAATAAAATGCAATTCCTCTTCTGAAAGACGAAGCAAAACCGGAAGTTCATACAGTCCGGTTACCTCTGTTGAGCAAGTTTCACACTTCAATGCCATTACTTTAAGCTGCGATTGACAGCTCGGACAAGTTGTTGGTAACATAATTTTTATTTTTTCTTATTAATAATGGCACAAAAATAAAATAAATTTCAATAAAATCAAAATTTATATTGATTTAATTTAGTTTTTAATGAATTTTATTTGAAAATCAAAGTAAAATATAATGCAAAAACAGGAACTACCGAGAAAGCAAAAGCGGTTTCAGGTTCTGTTCGATGGCGTGAGTTCCATGACCTCGTCCGGTGAATCGAAAAAATTAAGCTCGCACCACGCACCACGGAACTCGCACCGCTCACCGCGGAACGCAGCAATTAAACAATATGAAACACCGCCGTCATTTTTCAGATGAAAATACGTACCTTTGGAAAAATTTTTTACATGAATAAAATTCCTTTGCTGGGCAAAACATTGAATGAACTGACTGCTATTGTCAGTGACCTCGGTATGCCGTCATACACCGGAAAACAACTGGCGGAGTGGATATACCGAAAAAGGGTTGCAACCATTGATGCGATGACGAATATCTCCGTTAAAAACAGGACACTGCTTCGAGAGCAATATGAAGTGGGCAGAATACAAGCGGTTGACCGCCAAGTTTCGATTGACGGCACCATTAAATATCTTTTCAAAACCCATCAAAATCAATTCATCGAAAGTGTTTTTATTCCTGAAGAAGACAGAAACACTTTGTGCATCTCGTCGCAAGTAGGGTGTAAAATGAATTGCTTGTTTTGCATGACCGGCAAGCAAGGTTTCAGTGCCCAGCTTGAAACACACGAGATTCTCAATCAATATTACTCCATCCCTGAATCGGAGCAACTGACCAATATTGTTTTTATGGGCATGGGAGAACCGTTTGACAATTTAGATCATGTTTTGAAAGCCCTGGAAATCATAACATCAGACTACGGACCAGCATGGAGTCCGAGAAGAATTACGGTCTCAACCATCGGCATCATCCCTAACATGAAGACTTTCCTTGAAAGGTCGAACTGCCACCTTGCCATCAGCATGAACTCGCCTTTTGAAGATGAAAGACTGAAGTTGATGCCTGTTCAAAAGACATATCCCATTCATAATATCCTCAAGGAATTGCAAAATTATGATTTTAGCAAACAACGCCGGTTGTCATTTGAGTACATCATGTTTAACGGACTGAATGACACCACGCGTCACGCTGTAGAGATGGTTAAACTGCTGAAGGGATTACATTGCCGCGTGAACCTGATCCGGTACCATGCCATTCCGGGCATTGACCTGAAAAGCTCCGATGAAGCGAAAATGATCGCATTCCGTGATTACCTGACCAATAACGGCATCACGACCACCATCCGGAAGTCCAGGGGGGAAGATATCTTTGCGGCATGCGGCATGCTCAGCTCCTCAAAACTTGTTTGACGCCCTTTATCTGACTGATTTTTTTCACAATAAGGTTTAACTGCTGATTGTCACTGACCATGATGGTTAGATGACCTTCAAACAGCCCTGCACTCGAGTCTACGGAAATAGAACGCAGGCTGATTTCCTTTTCTTTTGAAATCAAAGAAGTAATATTGGCTACAATGCCAATGTCATCCCGTCCCACGATGCGCAACGTTATTGGATATTGCGTGCCTTCAAACTTTCCCGACCAACGTGCCGGAATAATGCGGTAGCCGTAACGCGCTATCATCTGAGGAGCATTCGAACAGTTAACGCGGTGTATCTTAATACCCCCGGAAACAGAAACAAAACCGAACACCTCATCACCGTAAATCGGATTGCAGCATTTCGCCAACTTATATTCTACTTGTTTCAAATCTTGTCCGACAACCAGGACATCTTCCTTAGCAATGCCTTCAGGGACAGTTGCTTCTTTGGTGAAACTTTCAGCACTTCGAAGTTCTGTGGCAGGGTCAAAAGTCTCTTTTTTAACGAGCTCAATATAATCGTCACGGACAACGAAAATATCAAGTTTTCCCGAAGCCAGGGCCTGGTAGAAGTCGCTTACGGTCTTGTAACCTTTCTTCCTGGCAAGTTTGGAAATATACCCATCATCCAGATCAAGTTTCCAATTTTTGAACCTGCGCATTAAGATCTCACGTCCCAACTCCGCATCCTTGAATTCGATTTCTTTCAATGTCTGACGGATTTTGTTCCGCGCCTTTGAGGTAACAACAATTTTCAGCCACGACTGATTAGGTTTTTGCGTAGGAGAGGTAAGCACTTCCACCTGATCTCCGTTTTTTAACACATACTTAATAGGCACATTTTTACCATTTACCTTGGCACCAACGCATTTAGTGCCGAGATTGGTATGGATTGAAAACGCAAAGTCCAGCGCTGTGGCACCTTTGGGTAATTTGTGCAGATCACCGTTGGGCGTAAAAACAAAGACCTCCTCGTTATACAAATTCAACTTGAATTCATCCATAAAATCGACGGCATTCAACTCAGGATTTTCCAGAATGTCGCGGATGTTCCTCAACCATTCGTCCATGCCTGAATCCGTCTTCAATCCCTTGTATTTCCAATGTGCTGCCAATCCTTTCTCAGCAATTTCATCCATGCGTACGGTACGGATTTGGACTTCCACCCATTTATTTTGAGGTCCCAATACTGTGGTATGCAAACTTTCGTAACCATTCGATTTCGGTATGGACAACCAGTCACGAAAACGATTGGGATTCGGTTGGTACATGTCAGCCACCACCGAATACGCCTGCCAGCAGGCGGCCTTTTCCTTCTCAGGAGGAACATCTAAAATGATTCGAATGGCGAACAGATCATAGATATTTTCAAACGCTGTATTTTGCTTTTTAATTTTATTGTAAATCGAATGAATGGACTTCGTTCTTCCTTTGATGGAAAACTCATGCCCCATCAAAGCTAATTTTTCCTGAAGAGGTTGAATAAATGCATGGATGTATTTCTCCCGGGATTGTTTTGTCTCGTTGAGTTTATGTGCAATATCCGAGTAAATCTCCCGATTGGTAAACTTCAGAGACAAATCTTCCAATTCGGTTTTGATGGCATACAAACCCATTCTGTGCACCAAAGGCGCATATAAGAAGGAGCTTTCCATGGCAATGCTCTTGCGGGCATCTTCAGGATATTCATGCAATATCCTCATGACGTGCAGCTGTTCAGCCACAATGATCAAGACTACCCGCAAATCCTCAGCAAAAGTCAACAACAGCTTTCTGAAGTTCTCAGATTCCAAAGAAGCACTTTTTGCATACAACTCACGTACCTTGGACAATCCGGTAATCAACATACCTACAGATGTTCCAAACTCCTTGTCAATTTCTTTCACGGTCAAAACCTTATCGGTTTCTACCATTTCATATAGAAGAAATGCAAGAACAGATGTTTTACCAAGCCCTATTTCGTTGAGAAGAATTTCAGCAACGGACAACTTAAAATAAACAGGATCGCCGGGGTATTGTGCTGGTTTAAAGCTATGCCGGAAGTATTGTTTATACCAGCGTCTGAGTTTCATTCGTTCCTCAAAAGAGAACAAAGACGCATGAGATTTTAACAATCTTGCGTAAATATGCCCGACAGTTGGTTGAAGGGATGTTTTTTGCATAAAATTATCCGATAGGTTATAGCTTGACGCAAATTTACATGAATTTCTTCAATGAATACCATAAAATATATGAATAATACCATCTGCAATCAGCACAATCTATCAAAACCTCATGGGAAAGAACAAAATAAATCAAAAAAAGATTTCGAATACTTGGGAAGATTGAATTTTCTTTTTAATTTTGCACTCTTACAGTATCCGGATAAAAAATATAAGAAACAAACACATGAAAACTACAATCAAAATTTTACTTTCCGTCGCCATCGTAATATTGATTTACCTATGTTTTATGAGTGTTCTGACTCCTATCCAATTTGAAAAAGTCAGGACAGAGAGAGAAAAAGAAGTCGTACAATCACTCATCAACTTAAGGATAGCACAAATTGAGTACAGGGATCAGAATGGCTTTTACGCCTCAAATCTTGACACACTTTTGAATTTCGTCAAAACCGGTGAAAAGAGAGTGGTGCTGAAAGAAGGTATCCTTACTGAAGCACAATTGGCTTCCGGATTAACGGAAAAAAGGGCTGCTGACATAGTAAAAAAAGGCAATAAACGTGAAATTGCGGAAGCCGGATTGGAAGGTTTTCGTCGTGATACAACAATGGTGCCCCTCCTTGAGGCACTCTATCAAAACAGACTCAGCTCAACAGAAATAGACAATCTGAAGTATATCCCTTACTCTGACAATGTGGAATTTGAAGTTGACGTTTCACTCGATTACATCAGCGCTAACGGAGTAATAGTTCCTTTATGCGAAATGCGTGCTCCATACAGGGAATTTCTAATGGACGTCAACCGTCAAGAGACGTTGAACTTAATCGACCTCCAAAGAAAACTTGAAAAATTCCCCGGAATAAAAGTAGGTGCGGTTAATGAACCTAACAATTTCGCGGGTAATTGGGAATAAGATTCAGATACGAGGAAACATGAATGCTAACCTCGTTGACATACCATACAGACTATCCATTCGATTTTCCCCGAATGGATTTTCTGTTTTTGTTTGTGATGTCAATGAGAAAGTCATTGCTTCCATTGATCTGACTTATAAGTATTCCGGTGACACAGAAAGCCTGAAGGAGGCCGTTCTGTCAGTAAAACCATCCCTGCCCGACTGTCAGGAGGTAACACTGATTTGTGAAAATGAATTTTATGCTTTAATACCAAATTCCTTTTTTATTCCCAACCGGGCTCTTGATTTTTTAAAACTTCAACATCCTGACTTGCCTGAAACCCATCAGGTATTCAGTCACAGTTTTCAGAACCACGACAGCATATTTATCTTTGGGTATGATCCGAAGATTGTACAAACTTTAACCGACATCTTTCCGACATTAAAAGCTGAACATCAACTGGTTTCACTGATAGAACAACCTGAGCATCAAAATATGATTTCAATATGGATCAGGGAAAAACGAATAGATTGTTTGGTATTTCATGACGGGAAAACAAAATTGCTCAATCACTATCCATATCAAACTGCTGAAGATATTGTATATCATGCGTTAAACATTGCATACCATTTACAATTCGACATCATGGAATTTGAAATTATAGTGTATAGTGATGAGGCAAATGCAAAAAATCATGAGGAAATAATCACGACTTATTTACCTCAATCAGATTTCAGAACAATACAATGAGAATAATAAGCGGCAAATTTAAAGGGAGACATCTGGAAGTAAGTAAGAAACTGTCAGCCCGCCCTACTACCGATTTTGCTAAGGAAGGACTTTTCAACCTGCTGAACAACAGAATAGACTTCGAGGACATTCGTGTTCTTGATCTGTTTGCAGGAACAGGCAGCATCGGTATAGAATTTATTTCGCGTGGTTGTAAAGAGGTCACTACAGTTGAACTAAACGAAAAAAATTGTGCTTCTATTCGTAAAGCCTGCAATATTTTACAAATTGACAACTTACTCCTGTACCGTGCAGATGTTTTTAAATTCATCTCCAATTGCCACACCCGGTTTGATGTCATTTATGCTGATCCCCCTTACGATTCAGATCAAATTGTCGCTTTACCGGATTTAATCATACAGCATAAACTATTGGCAAACGACGGTTTGTTTATCTTGGAACACTCCGCCAAACAACAATTTGATGATCATCCCCATTTTGATTTTCATCGTAAATATGGAAATGTCCATTTCAGCATCTTTAAACAAGAAAAAGAGAAGTAGGAAAGGAAAGATGGAATTCAAAGTCGGGGTGACAAGACTCGAACCTGCGACCTCTACGTCCCGAACGTAGCGCGCTACCGACTGCGCCACACCCCGCTCTGATTTCGAGACGCAAAAGTACAAAGTATTTTTGAAAAACAAAAGTGAAGTTCATGTTTTCCTGTCTTTTACTGAAAATATGATTTCTGAATTAATTCATGTAAATTTGCAAAAATTATTTTTTATGATGTATAAAACAATTATTCAACAATTTATTCAACAAAACAACTATCCTAAACTACAATTAAAAGGTGTCTTTTTCGATATGGACGGTGTGTTGCTTGACTCAATGGGAAAGCACGCATCAGCCTGGATACAAGCTATGCAGGACTATAACATACCTTTTACATCAGAAGAAGTCTATTTGTATGAAGGGCAACCGGCTCTGCTAACTATTGAAGAAGCCTATCAACGAACATTTGGAAAAAAGCCGGCTGCTGAGGTAGCTGAAGAATTTTACAGCCTCAAAAGTTACTATATAGACAAAATGGATCCTATCGGTCCGATGAAACATGCTGATAAACTTCTCCAACAAATTAAAAATCAGGGGCTGGGAGCATATTTGGTCACCGGTTCCAGACAACCATCCATCATAGACATGCTTGACATTTATTTTCCGAATACTTTTCAGCCCGATCATAGGGTGACCGCCCTGGATGACATTAAGGGCAAACCTGCTCCTGATCCCTATCTCAAGGCTTTATCCATTGCGGGCATTAAACCCTGGGAAGCAGTAGTCATAGAAAATGCCCCTTTGGGGGTGGAATCTGCAGTTGCGGCCGGCATATTCACCATTGCCATCAACACCGGACCTTTGGCTTCTTCTATTTTAAGTGAAAGGGGCGCTCACATCGTTTTGGATGGTGGAATGACCGAGCTAAACAATAAATGGAAAGAAATTTCCGCCCATCTTATCTCTTAAATAGCGCAACAGTTTAAACAGAAAATTATGCAAATCGTTCAATATCCTGCCCGTGAAACCTGGGAAAAATTATTAAAACGACCTGTTATCGACAGTTCAAGCCTTTTTGAAACAGTACGGCAAGTATTGGAAGAGGTTCGCAAAAAGGGCGATCAGGCAGTCAAATCATACACTCAAAAGTTTGATGGTGTAAAATTGGACTCCCCGGCAGTAACGGCAGAAGAAATCAAAACAGCAACCAGGCTTGTCTCTGATGATTTAAAACAAGCGATTGAGACGGCAAAAAACAATATCCGGAAGTTTCATACACAGCAATTGCAAAAATTTGAAAAAATAGAAACCTCTCCCGGTGTTTATTGCTGGCAAAAAGCCATACCCATAGAAAAGGTGGGATTGTATATTCCCGGTGGTACAGCACCTTTATTTTCAACAGTGCTGATGTTGGCTATACCTGCACAGATAGCGGCTTGTAAAGAGATTGTTCTTTGCACGCCACCTGATGCAAAAGGCAACATTCATCCGGCAATTTTGTATGCAGCACAAACTGCAGGGGTCTCCCGAATATTCAAAATTGGCGGCACACAGGCCATTGCTGCTATGGCTTATGGTACCGAAACCGTACCTAAAGTGTATAAGATTTTCGGTCCGGGCAACCAATATGTCACAGCTGCCAAACAGTTGGTTTCACTGAAAGATGTAGCCATTGACATGCCCGCCGGTCCGTCCGAAGTGGAAGTGTTGGCAGATGAAACCGCCGTTCCTGCTTTTGTTGCTGCCGATTTATTATCACAAGCCGAACACGGAACTGACAGTCAGTCGATTCTGATCACTACCGACAAACAACTGATCGATAAAGTGCAAGATGAAATAGTTTTGCAACTTGAAAATCTTCCAAGAAAAGAAATAGCCCGAAAGGCACTCAAGAACAGCAAAATCATATTGGTGCATAATTTAGAAGAAGCCATTGAGTTGACGAATATTTATGCACCTGAACATTTGATCATTGCCACCAAAAACCACGAGGCTGTGGCGGAATCAATCATAAATGCAGGGTCTGTTTTTCTGGGGAATTACACCCCTGAAAGTGCCGGCGATTATGCATCAGGTACCAATCACACCTTACCGACCAACGGATATGCCAAAGCATATAGTGGTGTAAACTTAGACAGCTTTATGCGTAAAGTCACCTTCCAGGAAATCACGCAAGAGGGGTTGAACACCTTAGGCAACACCATCATGCTGATGGCCGAAGAAGAAGCGTTGCTGGGGCATAGCAAGGCGGTGAGGATAAGACTAAAAAGAACAAAGAATAAAGAATAAAGATAAATTAACTAAGAACGATGAACGAAAAACGAAGAACAAAGATAAATTAACTAAGAACGAAAAGTGAAGAACGATAAACTAAGAACAAGGAGCAAAGACAAAAGAATAAAGACGATGAACGAAGACGATGAACGAAAAACCGAACTCGGAACCCGTTAACTTCCCTAACTTCTCTAACTTCTTTAACTTCTAAAAAAACTACTAACTACTAACTACCAACTACTAACTACTAAAAAAAATGATCCTCCACAATCTCCTTCGAAAAAACATTGCTACTCTAAAGCCTTATTCTTCTGCACGCAGCGAGTTTAAGGGTGAAGCATCCGTATTTTTGGATGCCAACGAAAATCCTTTCAATGCTCCTTTCAACAGGTATCCGGACCCTTTGCAGTCCAGGCTGAAAGCATCCATTTCTGCTGTCAAAGGCGTGCCGGCCGAAAACATTTTTCTGGGCAACGGCAGTGATGAACCGATTGATCTGTTGTATCGTGCTTTTTGTGAACCGCGCATCGACAATGTAGTGGCCATTGACCCTACCTATGGCATGTATAAGGTTTGTGCCGACATCAATGATGTGGAATACCGCAAGGTGTTGTTGCAGGAAGATTTTGATTTTACAGCGGATGCAGTATTAAAGGCAACGGATAAAAACAGTAAAATCATCTGGTTGTGTTCACCCAATAATCCTACGGGAAACAGTCTGAATAGCCGGGAAATAGAAAAGACGCTGAAACATTTCCACGGCATTGTGGTATTGGATGAAGCCTATATAGATTTCTCCTCTCAGCCGGGCTTTTTGAAGACATTGGCTCAACATCCTAATTTGGTGATTCTGCAAACCCTGTCCAAAGCCTGGGGAAGTGCAGCCATTCGTTTGGGGATGGCTTTTGCCTCACCGGAGATCATTCAGGTATTGAGTAATATCAAATATCCGTACAACATCAATATCCTGACACAAGAACAAGCTCTGCGGGCTATAGAAAACAAAAAACAAGTAGAAGATTGGGTGCGGATATTATTATCAGAAAGGGAACTGCTGATTGAATCCCTGAAGCAGCTTCCGTTGATCAAGCACATCTACCCTACTGATGCAAACTTCGTTTTGGTAAAAGTGGAAGATGCGAATGCAGTTTATCAGTATTTGGTAAAAAACAGCATAGTCGTCAGGAATCGCAGTACCGTCTCACTTTGTGCAGGCTGCATCAGGATCACGGTAGGGACGCATGAGGAGAATGCAGCTTTGATTGCAAGTCTGCGTGCCTGGAGGGCTTAATCTTCATTTTTTTGTCTTAATACAAAAACGAACGAAAATAATGTAGAGACGCCACATGTGGCGTCTCTGTTTTTACGTTTGAAACGTCACATGATATGATGTTCCCACGTTGTTGTTTGTTTGTCTTTACGTTTGGCGGTGTCTCATAAGTGCCCAACTGCTGCGTTACTTTCGATGTTCAGGCTCAGTCACATACTTCAGTATGCTCCTTCGCCCTCAATCTCAGCGCCTTGCATTTGGACGCTTCTAAGACACCTTGTGGCTGTTTGTCTGAATAGTTGCTTTTGAGACAGCCCCAACATAATACCACCAAAAAAACAAGATTGAATAAAATTCAATCTTGCTCTAAATTTTTATGCAGTCACCAATTACCTATCGAATAATCACTTTATGTGCTTTTCCATCGATCTTTAGAATATAAATTCCCTGGTTAAGATCCAGTTCGATGAGAGATGCCGGAGCATGCGTTGCTACTTTACTGCCGGTGAGTGAGTAAATTTCAATGGCTTGTGCAGGAACTTGCTTAAATTGCAATGATTTTCCGATTAAATTCCAGGATTTAATGTCATCCGCAAGGTTTGTCGGATTGCTGGTAAAAAGATCATTTATATAGGCAGTCCCTGGCGAACCAATATTGCTTACAGCATTATCTGATGTAATAGTTACCTGATCGGCGATATTTCCGTCTTTAACCCCCACCGTACTGACTACTCCATTATCAACAACATTCAATGAAATATCGTAAGTCCAATAAAAAGAGGAACCGGTAGTGGCTTCGCCGAATGAAACCCTGGTGACTTCTGTGCCCTCGGCATCGAAGACAATGACCCCATCTCCTCCTTTTCCAAATCCAACACCCGAACCGCCATAGTACCCAACTTGTATACTATCAAGCGATGATCCCCAAAAAGTTTTAAATGCCACTGTATCAGTTGGAGCACCATCAGTCACATCAAGGAAAATAACACTTTCACCGGATTTAATAGTGGTAATGCCGTTGAGTGCTACTGCAAGACTGTCGACAAAGGTGTCATCATCCACTTTCCAACCGGTAATGTCAATGCCGGTTGTTCCAAAATTGGTAAGTTCAAACCAATCCTCAGTGCCATTTTTGCCACTTTGGGACATTACCTCAGTAATGCGAATTTGGGCATTTGAAATACCAAAGCCAAAGGCTGCCAATGCTATAATAGCAAAAAATTTAATACGTAATGTTTTTTTCATAATGTAATATTTTTTGTTAATAAAATTTTAGCGGAGACATCACAATGTGGCGTCTCTATCTGTCATTGATTTATTAAAACACCTGAGTTATATAAACCTGATACAAAATAACGGAATGATTGTTTCGTTTTTGTTACATTATTGATAATAAATTGTTTCATCGGACCACGGAACCCGCTACCGCAAAACCCGCAATCCCCTCAGAAAAGAAGCTATATCCATTCGTTTTTTACCCGGAGCCTGTATTTCTACGAGCTGTATAAAACCATCCGGTAAGGCTATTTTTAAAAAGTTTTTTCCGTCAGTGTGTACGGAACCGATTGCTGATTGATGTGTACACTTTTCTTTTCCGGTTTTAAAAACTTTCAACACCATAGCCTCCGGCTGTCCGGGCAATTGCAGGCTGGTCCATGCGGTTGGATAAGGTGACAGACCCCGCACAAAATTGTGCATTTCATCCACAGACCCGGAAAAGTCCATTTTACAATTATCCTTAAAAAGTTTGGGTGCCAATTTTAAGGTGCTCGCATCCTCTATGATGGAGGATTGCGCCGTAGTCGTAATTGCACCTTTTGCAAGCCTGTCCACTGTCTTTTTTACCAATTGCGCACCTTTGATCATCAATTTATCATGGAGCGTTCCTGCATCATCCTCATTATGTATAGAAATCCTTTCTTGCAGGATAATGTTTCCTGTATCAACGCCTTCTCTAATAAAAAAAGTGGTTACACCGGTCTCCTGTTCACCATTGATGATTGCCCAATTGATGGGTGCAGCGCCTCTATATTGTGGCAATAAGGAAGCATGCAGGTTAAATGTTCCCATGGGAGGCATATTCCATACAACTTCCGGCAGCATGCGAAAAGCGACCACAATTTGCAAATCCGCTTTCAGGGCTTTTAAGGCTTGTAAAAAAGCCTCATCTTTCAGATTCGTTGGCTGCAGCAAATGCAATTGATGGTCAAGGGCAAATTGTTTCACTGCTGAATATTGCAATTTATAACCACGTCCCGCAGGTTTGTCCGGCGCGGTCACTACTCCCACTACTTGATATTGATGTTGAATTAACACCTTGAGGCTTTCAACTGCAAACTCCGGTGTCCCCATAAAAACAATGCGCATAGTAATAAAAATTTAAGTTTACTGTTTCCAGTTGATGTATCTTGACTTGCTTCCTATTCTTCCAAAAGTCAGGATGAAAGCAGAGATCACAGGTAATATCATATCAAACAACAACAAAGTCAGGTAATACTTCCGCCCCTGGTAATATTGGGAAGTCTTATTGATGATGGTTGTTTGTATAATAAACCTGGATAAAAATAAGATGCCGGCTATAGCTGTCATAAGCCAGTTCCCTGCACACAAGGACATGACGAAAAGTGCAATGAAGGATGCATAAAAAAACAAACGGGTAAACGGTTCAACAGCAAGTAAAAATTTACTTTTTGCATTGTAAAAAGTAGAAACCGACAAATGGCGTTCTTTCTGAAAATACCAGGTACGAAAACTTTTCTTGGGAACGGACCATGTAATGCTATTCAGGGATGTCTCAATACGTGTATTTTGTGAATTGGCAGCAGCATTTACCATCAAGTCATCGTCTCCCGATATCAAATGCAAGGTAGATGCAAAACCATTTTCTCTGAAAAAAACTTCTTTTTTATACGCCATATTGCGCCCTACACCCATGTAAGGCTGACCGGCATTTGCAAAACCAAGATATTGCAAAGCATGGAACAGCGTATCATAGGTAATTAATTTATTGATGAAAGTTTCCTCTTGCAGATAAGCACCATATCCAAGCACAAATTCCGTTTCAGGCGTAAAGTTACGAGCCATGGTAGCAATCCAATGTTTGCTGTGTGGTGCACAGTCAGCATCAGTAAAAAGCAACCATTCATACCTGGCTGCTTTGATCCCGAGCGTAAGAGCCAATTTTTTGGTACTGAGATTTTTAGCTCCGTGAGGCACAAAGGTGGATCGCAGATGTGGATAGATTCTGCTTAAATCTTTTAATAAGTCTTCGGTCTCACCATCCGCACCATCATTTACGACTATCACTTCATAATTCGGATAATCCTGCAACAACACTTTGGGCAAAAACTCCCTGAGATTGACAGATTCATTCCTGGCTGCAATGATAACAGAAACCGGCTGTTGATCTTTTACATATTCCTCTGAGATCTTTTCTTGCTTTTTATTCTGACACAACACAATTCGTGTGTATCTAAAGTAAAAATAAGTTTGATATATAAAAGCAAGGATGAGAATAATCGCAAAGACAATTTCAATGGGCGAAGAATAAAACCAGCAGCAGCAAAACATAAAATTTTACAATTTGAGATAATTAATGTGGAAAGTTTCCGGGTGTTTATTGCGATAAAAAACAATATCTACTTCAGTCAACTGCTTCCGCCTGGGGCTGTCTCAAAAGTAAATATTCAAGCAAAAAACCGCCACAAATTTAGTGATTTTTTCCGACTCTGACGCTTGAGACCGGTGGAAAACATGGCAAGAATACATATTGGCGGTGTCTCATAAGTAAATATTTAACTAGAACCCGAAAGGTGTCTTAGAAGTATCCAAATGCAAGGCACTGAGATTGAGGGCGAAGGAGCATACTGAAGTATGTGACTGAGCCCGAATATCGAAAGTAACGCAGCAGTTGGGCACTTATAAGACACCGAGTTTGATCATTCGAAGCTCAAATAAGGCCTAATCTTCACCAACACCGAATCATTCATTTCCGAAAGTTTTTCAATATCCTGAAAGCTTGTGAGCCTGCCTTTTTTACGCCTCAGTTCATAAATCTGTTTTGCCTGATAAAAATTCAAATAGGGATGAGAGCGGAGTCTTTCAATGGACGCAGTATTGACCTTGATCTTTCGGATAAATGCGGGATCAACTGTGCAATGTGGAGCAATACGCCGGTAGTTTTCCGTTGTCATTCCATAAATTTCACGAAGCTGCTCTACACTTGTAAACCCTCCCGCCTGCTGACGGAATCGAACAATGGAACGCGCATACCCCCGGCCAATACCTTTCACTTGCATCAACTGAGTTGTATCGGCAGTATTCAGCTCAACAATAATTTCAGGAGCAGGATTCACAGTAGTGGCATATTTGGATTCTTCTTCCAAGTGCAAAGCATCTGCTTTCGGAATTTGGATGTATGGTGCCAAATCTGCAAATTGCTCTTCAGTCAAGCCATACACCTTCCCAAAAGCTTCGCTGTCACGAAACTGTCCTCCTTTCCGCCGATATTTTAAAATATTGGAAATCACATAAGGCTTCAATCCTAATGCAACAAACCCTGCGGAATCCAATGTATTGGGATTAAAAGCAAACAAATGAACTTCGGAAGTCGGTTGCCGGAATGATTTTTTATAAACAGATCTATCAGAACGTGAGTAAGTTTGGAATTTTTTGCTGTGACGAGCACTATCCAGGGAAACCAGTGATTGTTTGAACGCTTCAAATGCCGCCATTTCATTGGGATGGGTTTGAAAGTCGTCTTCAGAAGAAAAAAACGGAATACAAAAATTGACAATGGAACACAACACTATCAAACAGATAACCACGATAATACCGATACGTTGAGAAAGGGGAAAAAAGAAAAAGTCTTTCCACATAGTAAACAAACAAAAAAATTATAAAGATCCGAGGTTAGGGGCAGTATTTTATATTCGGGCTTATTCAGGTCTTTTTACAACTAATTTTATAACTCTTATTATTGACCCGCAAAAAGTAAATTCCCTCTCCTGTCGGAATAAAAAAGCGACCAGACACCAATTCTCCACTCCAAAGCACCTGACCGGTCAAAGCAAACAGTCGCACATAATTGTTAGGCTTTGGAAAATAAATATATATCCCTGCTGCAGTTGTATAGTAACTAAATCCATCTGCCTGGATGATCTGTTGATTAGCTGTCGTGTCTTTTTTAGAAACGGGCAGCAATCCTTCACCTTCAATTTTCACAACTGACGGTCTGCTAAGCCCCTGTTGAGCCGACAACTCAACAGAAAAAAGAAGCAAAACTCCCAACAAAATTGACATGTAATATATTCTATACATATTCTATATTCACTTCATGCTAACAAATTATTTTCACTGCCATTGGCTCTTTTAGGATAATCAACCGTATAATGCAGTCCGCGGCTTTCTTTTCTTCTCAAAGCATGTTTAATAATCAGATAAGCAACACTGATCACATTACGCAATTCACACAATTCGCGCGAGACCACCGATCTGTCAAACAAATCTTCTGTTTCCTTAAATAAAATCTCCAGCCGTCTCATAGCCCTTTGCAGACGAAGATTAGAACGCACAATACCCACATAGGTACTCATGATTTGTTCAACTTCCCTAAAACTTTGCGTAATCAACACCATTTCTTCCGGAAGCTTCGTGCCTTCATCATCCCAGGCAGGTATCAACGTGTTAAAACTGTAATCCTGAATGTGTTTGGCTGCATCTTTCACCGCAGCATCGGCATATACAATGGCTTCTATCAATGAGTTGGATGCCAGCCGATTGGCTCCATGTAAACCGGTACACGAACATTCACCGGCAGCATACAATCTGTTGATGGAAGTGCGTGCATCCATGTCAACCGCTATTCCACCGCAAACATAATGTTGAGTAGGTGATACCGGAATAAAATCTTTAGTGATATCAATACCGTGTTTCAAACACTTCTTATAAATATTGGGAAAATGATCTCTTATTTCCTTGGCATCTTTATGCGTTATATCCAAATAAACAAAATCATGTCCCCTGATTTTCATTTCATTATCTATGGCCCGGGCAACAATATCACGCGGGGCCAGAGAGCCTCTGTCGTCATATTTTTGCATAAATTCACGTCCATCTTGTCCGCGCAGAACAGCCCCATACCCTCGAATAGCTTCTGTAATCAAAAAGGTTGGACGTTCGCCCGGATTATAAAAAGCAGTTGGGTGAAACTGCACAAACTCCATGTCCTTGATTACGCCGCGCGCCCTATGTACCATGGCTATACCGTCTCCGGTGGCAACATCAGGATTAGTAGTAGTAGCGTAAACACCGCCAATGCCGCCGGTAGCAAGCAAGGTCACCTTCGATAAAAACGTATGGATGTGGTTGGTTCGTTGGTCTAAAACATATGCTCCATAACACTCAATATTCGGTGTATGCATGGTAACCACTTCTCCCAAATGATGTTGGGTGAGGATTTCAATCGCAAACGTATTTTCAAAGACCTCTATGTTCGGAACAGTTCTAAGTTTACGTATCAAAGCCTGTTGAACTTCATAGCCTGTATTGTCTTTATGATGCAGAATCCGGTTTTCACTGTGCCCTCCTTCTCTGTGTAAATCGAATTTACCATCTCCATCACGATCGAAATCAATACCCCAGCCAAGCAATTCCTCAATTTGCTGTGGGGCTTCCCTTATTACTTTTTCAACAACCGCTACATCACAATGTCCGTCACCTGCCACTATGGTATCGGCTATATGTTTTTCAAAACTATCGGGACTGTAGGTTACAGCAGCAATACCGCCTTGTGCATAAGAGGTGTTTGTATCATCCAAAGAAGACTTGCTAAGCAATGCAACAGTACCGTAGCGAGATGCTTTAAGGGCAAAGCTGATTCCCGCTATACCGCTTCCGATAACCAAAAAATCAAACTGTCGTGTCAATTATTGAAGTTTATTTAATCTCTTTTATATACACCCTTCTTCTTTTATGAATTTCGTGTTCGAAATAATCCCAGTGTGCTGTAACCTTGGTATTGGTTTCTAATTCGGGATTGCTTTCAGCATAATGATACCCGTTTTTCGCTGCTACGGGCATCATTTCAGCAAATAGAATCGCATTGGCTCCTTTATTCTGATAATCAGGATGTACGGCTATCAGGTACAGATCCAATAAGTCATTTTTCTTGATGGCTTTCAACATATGATACCATCCGGAAGGAAACAATTTACCTTTTGCTTTTTGCAACGCTTTGGTGAAACTCGGCATGGCTATTCCTAAAGCAATTAAATCACCTTCATCATTTTCTACCAGGACAACGGTATCTAAACGGAAAAAACTAAAATACAACTTGATGTAAAACTGTATCTGCTCATCTGTTAGCCTGGCAAAGCCAAACAAATCTTTGTATGCCTCATTGAGTAAATCAAAGATTTTTTGTCCGTACCGTTTGACCGTATCTTTTTTAGAAACCAATTTGACCGGCCGAAGATTGAATTTTTGTTTAACAATCTCTGCCATTCTTATGAATTTTTCAGGGAACACATCCGGCACCTTGATCAGATATTCAACCCAATCGGCTTCTTTCTCGAATCCCAATCTTTCGTAATGATCAATATAATACGGATGATTATAGATGGTGGCTAATGTACTTGCCCTGTCATATCCTTCTACCAATGCACCTTCGTTGTCGAAATCGGTAAAACCGAGAGGACCATGAATATGGGTCATTCCTTTTGATTTGGCCCAACGCTCAACTGCACCAAAAAGGGCGTTTGAAACTTCAGGGTCGTCCACGAAGTCAATCCATCCGAAACGCGCATGTTTTTGATTCCACGTTTCATTCGCAACAGGTTGAATAATCCCTGCGATTCTTCCAACAATTTTGCCCTCTTTATAGGCTAAGAAATAAGCTGTATCACAAAAATCCAAGGCGGGATTTTTACCTTTCGACAAGTTCAACAAATCGTCCATCGCCAATGGAGGCGCTGCGTACAGATTGTCTTTGTACATGTTGATCCCAAACCAAATAAATTTCTTCAGATCTCTTTTACTCTTTACCTCTCTAATAATAACTGACATTTTCAATTTTATTAAGTGTTACAAATAAAACTGTAAAAATAAAGGTTTATTTTTGATTTATTAGCATTTTATAGTCCGCAAACACATTTAAAAACAGACACAGGGCTGAAAATCAACAACTTATCTTGTATTTAATTTTAATTTCTGACTCAATATAACAGCAGCTGTATCACGATAATAAATTTTCTATGCATTGAAAATCAATAAAGTTCAACACAAAGAATCATCATTTTTTAACAAATCATGCTTCCTATCTGATAGACCAAAAACGAAATCAACCAGGCCAGGCCGGTTGTATAGAGCATCGTAAATATTGCCCAGCCCCAATTTGCCTCTTTTCTGATAGCCGCAATAACTGCAACGCAAGGGAAATATATCAATATGAACAACATAAAACCAATGCTCACAAGGGGCGTAAAAACCGGTTGTCCTTCCAACTCTCCGGAACTGTGTTTTTGTTCTCTGATCTTTTGCTTCAAAGATTCTTGCACTCCCGCATCATCACCTGACCCGGATTGATACAAAACACCCATAGTGCTGATAACTATCTCTTTAGCTGCCAACCCGGTCATTAAGCTAACACCCATTTTCCAATCAAATCCCAGGGGACGAATAATAGGCTCAACACCATGTCCTATCATGCCGATATATGATTTTTCTTGTCGTTCAAAATCATATGCATACTCTAATTCCTTGATCAGTATTTCTTTTTCGTGCTCTTCTATTTCATCTTGATCCTCTACGGCCTGTATTTTTGCCGCATAATCTGCAGAAAGTTCTGCATTACGCGGATAGTAGCCCAAAGCCCAAATGATGACGGAGGCAATCAATATCACACTTCCCATTTTTTTCAGATATTGCTGTCCCTTGTGCCACATGTGAAGCAAGGTGTTTCTCAATGTAGGAATACGATACGGCGGCAATTCCATCACAAAAGGAACACCTTTCCCGGAAAAAGCTATATTTTTCATGAGTAATGCGGTCAGGATAGCAATCACGATACCAGTCAGATAGATGCCAAAAAGCAAGATGCCCTGGTATTTCGGAAACACAGCAGCAATCAGCAACACATAAACCGGCAGTCTGGCGCTGCAGGACATAAATGGCGTGATGATCATGGTCAGAATCCTGTCCTTGCGATTTTCGAGCGTGCGTGTAGCCATAATTGCCGGCACGTTGCATCCAAAACCCATGATCAACGGTATAAAGGCTTTGCCGTGAAGTCCGATCTTCTGCATCAGTTTATCCATCATGAAAGATGCTCGCGCCATGTATCCGGTATCCTCCATCAATGAGATAAAGAAGAATAAAATCAAAATATTGGGGAGAAATACGATTACGGACCCTACACCACCTATGATACCATCAACCAACAAATCTTTCAGAGATCCCTCAGGCAAAATACCGGCAACAAAATTTCCAAACCACCCGACGGCAGCTTCTATCCACTCCATGGGGTATTTTCCCAAAGAAAAAGTGGCCTGAAACATAACCCACAGAAAGAAAAAGAAGATAGGCAATCCCCAGAATTTATGGGTCAGCAAGTCATCAATTTCACGAATGACACGTTGCGTTTTTTTGGGTTCTTTGTATGTTTCCCTGAGTGCACCCGCAATAAACCCATATTTTGCATCCGTCAAAATAGTTTCAGAATTTTCGCCATACTCATTTTCGAGAGAGAGAATATTTTTTTCTGTTGCTGCGACAATCTCATTATAATTGGGGACTTTTTTCAATAATTTGCAAATAGATTTGTCCTGCTCAAGCAATTTAACCGCAATAAAACGAGAAGAGACCCTGTCGGTAAGTGATGGATTTTTCCAAATGAGGTCCTGAATTTCTTTCAGACTTCTTTCAATAAGTTTTCCGTAATTAATATGTACGTGTCGTACAATGGGATCCCGGTCCTCATAAACTTCAATTAACTTTGCAAATAATTTAGAAACTCCTTTTCCTTTGGAGGCTACGGTAGGAACGATGGGGATGCCCATCATCTTTCCAAGTCTTTGATAATCAAACTCGACACCTTTTTTCTTCAGTTCATCGTACATATTCAAAGCGATTACCACTTTGATATCCATATCGATGAGTTGGGTAGTCAGGTATAGGTTCCGTTCCAAATTTGAAGCATCCACCACATTGATGACTATGTCCGGCATTTTTTCCAAAATATGGGTGCGAACATACAGTTCCTCAGGCGAATACTCAGTGATAGAATAAGTTCCGGGCAGATCCACTATGTTGAAGCAATATCCTGACTGATGAAATTTTGCTTCTTTGGCATCAATGGTAACACCGCCATAATTTCCTACTCTTTCATGAGATCCGGAAGCAAAATTGAATAAGGTTGTTTTGCCGCTATTTGGATTTCCGACCAAAGCAACATTGATGATCTTACCTTTTTCAATCGCAGATTTTTTTTGCTTCGCATCATCTATCGTACCCATAAATTCACAGGGCAAAACCTGCTCAATCATACCCGTAGTAACAACTTCGACCAATTCAGCTTCACTACGACGCAAAGAAATCTTATAGCCCATGATTTCATATTCGATAGGATCAAGCAGTGGCGCGTTTTTGATAACCTTGACTTTCTTTCCCTTAACGAAACCCATCTCTGTGATGCGTTTGCGGAATGCACCGCGTCCAAGCACCCTGGTTATGATGGCTTCATCACCGGATTTTAATTCTGAAAGATAAATATGTTTGGTCTCCATATTTATTGATTTACAAGATTATTTCAACCAATTCGTCCCGTAAAGATAGTGCTATGATTCAATATAAAAAACCCCGACAGCGTTACACCATCGGGGATTAATTATGTAAATCGATCAACTCATTTTTTTACAGAATTCATGTGCACAATCAGATCAAGGGTTTTGCAAGAATAAGCCCATTCGTTATCGTACCAGCTTACCAATTTTACAAAATTACCACTCAATGCAATTCCTGCACCTGCATCAAAAATAGAAGTACGGGGATCACCTATAAAATCTGTGGAAACAACAGAGTCTTCTGTGTAACCTAAGATACCCTTCATTTCTTTTTCGGAAGCTTTCTTAACAGCAGCTTTAATTTCTTCATAAGTTGCTGATTTTTCCAGGCGTACTGTTAAGTCAACCACAGACACGTCAGCCGTTGGAACACGGAAAGCCATACCGGTCAATTTACCGTTCAGGGAAGGAATAACTTTACCTACTGCTTTAGCTGCACCGGTTGATGACGGGATGATGTTACCCAAAATGGAACGACCACCTCTCCAATCCTTTTTTGAAGGAGCATCAACAGTTTTTTGCGTATTGGTGGCAGCATGTACGGTGGTCATCAAACCTTCAGCAATACCGAAATTATCATTGATAACTTTAGCCAAAGGAGCTAAACAGTTAGTTGTACAAGAAGCGTTTGATACAATATCCATATCTGCCTTGTATGTTTCTAAGTTAACACCACATACGAACATAGGTGCATCAGCGGATGGAGCAGAGATAACTACTTTTTTTGCGCCACCGGCTAAGTGAGCTTTTGCCTTGTCAATAGTAGTGAACACTCCGGTTGATTCAACGATGTAATCTGCACCAACTGAACCCCATGGAATGTTTGCAGGGTCTGTTTCAGCGAAGAATTTCACTTCTTTACCGTTTACGACTAATTTGCCGTTTTTGTTTTCTGCTGTACCATTAAATCTACCATGCACAGTGTCAAACTTCAGCATATATATCACATAATCCAAATCCAAAAAAGGATCATTTACGGCTACAACCTGAACGTCTTTTCTTTCTTGAGCTGCACGGAAAACCAAGCGTCCGATGCGACCAAAACCATTAATACCTACTTTAATCATTTTACTATTGTTTTTAAAAATTTATACTTGTAAAATCGGATGCAAATTTACTAATTTCTATCTGTTTAACAAAATAATCAAGGATAATATTCTATTAAATCCTCAATCACGAAATTGCATCATGCGACTGAGGTATTTGCCGATGATATCGAATTCGATGTTGACTACCGTACCTTTTTTAATTTGGTGAAAATTGGTGAACTCATAAGTGTATGGTATGATAGCCACTTCAAAACTGTTGTTTGTCGGGTCACAAACCGTCAGGCTCACTCCGTTGACAGTCACCGAACCCTTATCAACCGTCATGTAACCACGTTTCGCCATTTCTTTATCGAAGGCATACTCGAACCGGTAATACCAACTGCCGGCAGCTTCTCTCACTTCTGTACAAACCGCGGTTTGATCCACATGACCTTGTACAATGTGCCCGTCCAAACGCCCGTTTATTTGCATACTCCGCTCCAGATTGACTTTGTCGCCTACCTTGAGCAAACCGAGATTGCTGCGCTCCAAAGTTTCTTTGATGGCAGTAACGGTGTAGGTCTTATCGGTTTTCTCAACGACGGTCAGACACACCCCATTGTGCGACACACTCTGATCAATTTTTAACTCATCCACGAACGAACACGTCATGGTGATGTGCAGGTTTCCCTGCTCTCTACGCAAAGCAGTTACCTGCGCTGCTTCTTCTACTATTCCTGAAAACATATTTTTTTATTTTAGACAAAAGACAAAAAGACAAAAGACAAAAAGACAAAAGACAAAAAGAACAAAGAATAAAGACAAATTGTTTAATATTTAATGTTTAGTGTTTAGTGTTTAGTTTTGTTGAATTGTTGAATTGTTGAACTGTTTAACTGAGAACAAAGAACAAAGAACAAAGAATAAAGACAAATTGTTGAATGTGTAGTGTTGAATTGTTGAACTGAGAATAAAGACAGAAAAATTTACAATTAAACGATTAAACAGTTCAACGTTTAAACTACCTAACTTCTCTAACTTCTTTAACTTCTAAAAAAACTACTAACTACTAACTACTAACTACCAGCTACCAACCAAATACCCCCTAAACTCCTCAAATCTTTTACTCATCGCAATGCTTTGCTTTTTACCTTGCATGAAGGCCTGAAGTTTTTGGGGAATTTCAATTTTTTCACCTATAATTTTCTCAACCGTTTCTAAAAATTTTGCAGGATGGGCTGTTTCTAAGAAAATGCCGGTTTCATGGCTTTGCAATCCATCCACTAAAGCCTGATAACCACAGGCACCATGTGGATCTAATAGATAACCGTTGGCTGTTTTACATTGGCGCATGGCATCTGCTATTTCTTCATCCGTATATCTGAAACCGCTGATATCGGCAGTAATGGCTTTATGAGAATGATCATACAAATCCAATACACGCACAAAATTACTTGGGTCACCCACATCCATGGCATTGGCGATGGTGGGTATCGACCTCCTCGGGTTATATTTTCCGGTTTGCAAATATTCCAGGAAAACATCGTTACGGTTGTTGGCAGCAATAAAACGCTTCACGGGTAATCCCATTTTCTTGGCAACCAGGCCGGCCGTGATATTACCAAAGTTTCCGCTGGGAACACAAATCACCAAATTGTCGGCTGCTTTCTGAGAGATCTTTTTCAATTGAGCATAGGCATGGAAATAATAAAATGCCTGCGGCAGAAAACGGGCAACATTGATGGAGTTGGCTGAAGTAAGCTTCATGCGGGCATTTAACTCCTTATCCATAAATGCCGTTTTAACAAGTGCCTGGCAATCATCAAAAGTCCCGTCCACCTCCAAAGCCGTGATGTTTTGCCCCAATGTGGTAAACTGACTTTCCTGAATGTTACTAACCAAACCTTTGGGATATAACACATGCACGTGAATGCCTTTTACGCCCAGGAAACCATTGGCAACGGCACTGCCTGTGTCGCCGGAGGTGGCCACCAGGACATGCACCAGGTCATCAGCTTTAGCCTCTTTCCGGATAAAATAGCTCAACATGCGTGACATAAAACGAGCGCCTACATCTTTGAAAGCGAGGGTCGGACCGTGAAAAAGTTCCAGACTGTAGATGCTGTCATTTACCTTAACCAGGGGAATATCGAAACTTAAGGTGTCATATATAATTTGCTTCAAATCTTCCTTGGGAATATCTTCTCCAAAAAGATGACCGGCAACATAGAAAGATATTTCCTGCAGGGACATTGTATCAATATTCCGATAAAACTCATCAGGCAAAACCGGAATGGAATTCGGCATATACAAACCCTTATCATCCGCTAAACCCTTGATGACAACATCTCTTAAACTTACTCCTGATTCTTGTTTATTTGTACTGTAATATAACATACGAGGTTTATTTTTCCATTAAAAATAAATATTCATAATGCACTCCATCGCTATTTACCCATTCGTGGGTCCAGCGCATATCAGCCATTACATTCCTTTTGTAGTCAATTTCTATGACTTTCAACAATTTACCGGACGAAGCAATGATATCATACAATTCTTCTTTGGTAGCCTTACCACCGGAGCTGTATGAGAGCATCACATATTTCGCCTGCACTTTCTGCAGCAATTTCCTCAAAGCTTCCAAAGCGATGAATTTATCTTCCTCATTCTTCTTAAACTCCTCAAACACAGATACTGCCTGACTGTCACGTGTGTCTTCCCTGCGATTGGCTTTGCCGAACACCGCTGCTTCATCGTTTAAAATCACGCTGGTCCACAGATGATAATAAGATTGATACCTCACGCGGCTGGATGGCATTTTCTCATTATTCGAACCATAAGGCGGGTCGAAGTAAACGAAATCGTAAAAATTTGTACGAATTGCATCAAACACATCCCCCCGCATCACCCGATTTTTCGTACGTATCTTGAAGCGCATAGGCACTTCCAATATCAGGTCATTGAACGAGCGAGCCGACCATTTCGACAGATAAGCAGCATAGTGTCCAATGGTACTGTCCACCTTGTCCAACCCCAAAATCAGAGCTGTTAAAATCACGCATTGATCTTCCCACGAAAGTGACATTTTATCAATTGCACACCTGATCGCATCCAATTTCTGCGTATTTTTTCGTTGGAAAGGTCTTTTTTCTTGTGCCTCATCACCGCCATAATGCTTTGTAAACCAACCGTCAAACCCTTTTAAAGCATTTAATTCATCAATTATTTCCTGATAATATGCTGTTGGTTTGTCGGCAACTAAATAGCAAGTAGCAAATACCTCCGACCATATCGCTATATCATTGGAAGTAGTATGATAGCCCATCTGTGCAAAAGCCTGTGAGACCCGTGTGGTTCCGCTGAACCCGTCTAACACAGTGTTGATGTTTTGAAGCGCTTTTATTTCTTTTATAATATAAGGGATGATCTTCAACTTAGAGCCGGCATATTTGATTCCCTGCGTTTGAATTTTCCCTTCTACTTGCATAATCTCTTTCTACTACTTTTTGAAAAAAGCATGTATAAACTCTTTTTCTCTTAACACACCGTAGTCACCTGACTGACAAGAGAATTCATCATAAACCTGTACTTTGTCACCTGCTTCACCC
>JAAYQF010000078.1 GCA_012519425.1 Bacteroidales bacterium
AACCCTGCACCCTGGAACCCGTACCTCGCGACCCCGCACCCCGGACTGCGGAACTCGCACCCCGGACCGCGGAACCCGTTTAACACTTACGCCCGTCCTTTTCCCGTATCTCTGCCCGTCTGATTTTGCCGCTGATGGTTTTGGGAAGCGCATCTACAAACTCAATGATGCGTGGGTATTTGTATGGGGCGGTAACGGTTTTCACATGTTCCTGAATCTCCTTTACCAATGCCTCACATGCTTTGTCTTTGTAATCGTTTGCTAAAATGACGGTTGCTTTTACCAGCTGACCGCGAATTTCGTCCGGCACACCGGTAACAGCACATTCCACTACAGCAGGATGTGTCATTAGGGCACTTTCTACTTCAAAAGGACCGATGCGATAACCGGAACTTTTGATCACGTCGTCGGTACGACCCGAGAACCAGAAGAAACCGTCTTCATCCCGCCAGGCGAGATCGCCGGTATGATAAATTCCATCATACCACACTTCGTTGGTTAGTGCTTCATTCCTGTAGTAGCCTCTGAATAATCCAACCGGAACAGCTTTGTCTGTTCTCACTATAATTTCTCCTTGTTCACCGACTTCGGCAGAACGTCCGTCAGGTGTCAATAGATCTACGTCGTAATGCGGATTGGGCAAGCCCATGGAACCGGGTTTTGGGTTGGTCCAGGGAGATGTCAAAATAGTCACCGTGGTTTCACTTTGTCCGTATCCCTCCCGGAGCTTTATACCCGTCAATTCCAGGAATTGCTCATATACAGAGGGATTCAAGGCCTCACCGGCGATGGTGCAATATTCCAAAGACGATAAATCGTATTTAGATAGATCTTCACGGATCAAAAATCTGAAAATTGTGGGTGGCGCACAAAGGGAAGTAATTTTGTACTTTTCAATCATGCCCAATATATCTGCCGGTATAAACTTCTCGTGATCATATACAAATACAACGGCTCCCACGATCCATTGCCCGTACAGTTTACCCCAAACTGCCTTGAGCCATCCCGTATCGGCAATGGTCAGGTGCAGACTATCAGGATGCAGGTTGTGCCAATATTTTGCCGTAACGATATGTGCCAAAGGATATAAATGATCAAGCATCACCATTTTCGGATTGCCGGTGGTGCCGGAAGTAAAGCTGACGATCAAAGGGTCGTCGTTTTTATTCACTTTGTCAATTTTGTTAAATGGTGCGGCATTCTCTATGCCTCGATGAAAATCATGCCATCCTTCCGGAACTTCAGGCCCTACAGAAATGCGCAATTGTACAGATGGAGATTCGGGCATGGCTTCATCAATATGGCAAAGAATAGATGCCTCTCCAACAGCTATGATGGCTTTGATATCAGCAGCATTGTTGCGATAGACAATATCTTTGGAAGTCAGCAGGTGCGTAGCCGGAATAATTACCGCTCCAATTTTGTGGAGGGCTAAAATGGTAAACCAAAATTCGTAGCGCCGCTTGAGGATTGCCATCACGATATCTCCCTTTTTGATGCCTAAGCTTTGCAGATAAGAAGCCGTTTGGTCGGAATAATACTTCATTTCTGCAAAGGAAAATTGCCTGCATTCACCCTTGTCATTGGTCCAAAGCAAAGCCAATTTGTTTGGTTCTTTTTCAGCCCGTGCATCTACTATATCATAGGCAAAATTAAAGTGTTCAGGAACTAATAATTTATAATTGTTGGTAAAGTCTTCAAAATCTGAAAACTCTGTTTGTTTTAGATAATTCTTTAGCATTTTTTTGTTAAAATCGATGTAAATCTTTTTAATTTAGTCTCTTCCGTGTGTTGTTACCTTTACTCAATCACTGCCAGAAATCTCACCTTCTTTCCGTTCAATGCCTTCATTCCATGTGGTTTTGTTGCATCAAAATAAATGCTGTCCCCTTCATTCAGGATGATATCATGATTGGCAATGCTGATTTGCATGGTACCTTCCAGTATCATATTAAATTCTTGTCCGGGATGGGTGTTCAAAGTGATGGGCGCATCATTGGGTTCAACAGTTACTTCAAAAGGTGACATATGGGCTTTTTGAAAGCCGTGGAAGAGTGAGCGGTATTTATATGCTTTGGTGCGTTCCACGCTAACGCCCGTACCTTTGCGGGTCACATAAAAAGAGGATACTTTGGGTTCAACCCCCGAAATTAAAGTAGAAGTTTCCACGCCGAATTCCTGAGCGAAACGGCAGATAAAACTCATCGGAAGATCAACCTCTCCGGTCTCGTACCGACTCAATACTGCTTCCGATATTTCACATTTTTGCGCGGCTTCAGCCAGGGAAACATCCAAGGCATCGCGTAACCCACGGATCCTTTCGGCAATTTGTTTGATTTCCGTATTCATGATGTAATTAAGTTTGATAAAAATGAAATGCGAAAGTAATAAAATATTTGCTGATGGGCAATTGGCCCCGCGAACTCGGAACACGTATCCCGCATTTCGCGATCCCGGAACCCGGTTATCTCACGACCTTATATTTGCAATCCACTTTTCCCTTGACAATATTGTTCAATTTTGACTTGATCATTTGCCGGCGCAAAGGTTTGATGCGGTCGGTGAATAAAATCCCTTCAAGATGGTCGTACTCATGCTGGATCACGCGGGCTTTGAAGTCCTCAAACTCCTCAACATGCAATTTGAAGTTCTCATCATAATACTGAATTTTGATCCATTGTGAACGAGGTACATCTTCGCTGATCCCCGGAATGCTTAAACACCCTTCTGAACCAATTAATTCCTCCTCGCTCACTTCAAGCATAATTGGATTGATCATCACCTTCTTGAATTGAGCCAATTCAGGATTATCTTCTTTAAGTGGCGCTAAGTCAATCACCAACAAGCGAATGGACAGGCCTACCTGAGGGGCAGCCAGGCCAATGCCGTCTGCATTGTACATGGTTTCAAACATGTTGTTGATCAACTGCTTCAAATCAGGATAATCGGCAGTGATTTCTTCGCTTTCTTTGCGTAATACACTGTTTCCGTATAAATCGATGGGTAGTATCATAGGGATGATAAATAAGATTGTAAAATGATGGTTGCAGCAACTTTATCCACCAAAGCCTTGTTTTGTCTGGCTTTTTTCTTGACACCCGCTTCGAGGATGGTCTTTTGAGCTAACGAGGAGCTAAACCGCTCATCTACAAAAACTATTTCCTGTTTTGGAAACAATTTGCTCAACTTGTCTGCAAAAGGTTGAATGTACTGCATAGATTCAGATGGTTGACCATTCATTTGTGTGGGCAGTCCAATCACAAATTTTTCTACATTTTCTCTGGCAAGATATTGTTTCAAATAGTCAAAGATATGCTCCGTGCTAACGGTTTCCAAAGCATTTGCCGTGATGTGAAGCGGATCAGTAACAGCCAGACCGACCCTCTTCTTTCCGTAATCTATGGCTAATATTCTTCCCATGTTTTAAGCTGCCGCAAATTTACAAAAATAAAATTGAGTATTAAAAATCAACTTTCCGGTGTCTGTCTCCCAACTCCCGGCTCCAATCTACTTATTTAATAAAATTTGCAAATTCATAAAAAAGCAGTATTTTTGTGCCGGGTAAGCTCTATACGACCAGCTCCCTATGAACTCCCCCAGGGCCTGACCGCAGCAAGGGTAAGTAGGTTGTAGCGGTGCGATATAGTAAGCTTACCTTTTTTTTACTAAGAACAAAGAGCAAGAACAAAGAGCAAGGACAAAAGAGCAAGGACAAAAGAGCAAGGACAAAAGAACAAAGACAAAAGAACAAAGACGTTTGGTGATTAGTGATTGGTGAGTGGTGGATGGTGAAATTTCTTTTGTGCCTTTTGTGGTTTAACTTCCTTAACTTCCTTAACTTCCTTAACTTCCTTAACTTCTATAACTTCCTTAACTTCCAAAAAAAATACTAACTACTAACTACTAACTACCAACTACTAAAAATAACTTCCCTAACTTCTATAAAAAAACCATCATGACCATCAAAGAACGTTACCAAGGAATATTGCAGTGGTTTCAGGAGAATATGCCGATCGCCGAGACTGAATTGGAATACACGAATCCGTATGAATTGTTGGTTGCAGTTGTTTTATCTGCCCAATGTACGGATAAGAGGGTGAATATGACTACACCTAAGTTATTTCATGATTTTCCGACCATAGAGAGCATGGCTTCGACCACACCTGAAGTGATGTATGAATATATTAAATCCATTACATACCCCAACAACAAATCCAGGAGTTTGGTAAAGATGGCACAAAAGCTTTTGTCGGACTATGACGGAGTCATTCCTGATGATGTGGATGAATTGCAAAAATTGCCGGGTGTGGGAAGAAAAACAGCCAATGTAATAGCTTCCGTCTTGTATAACAAACCGGTTATGCCTGTTGATACACACGTGTTTAGGATATCTGAAAGGTTGGGGTTGACAACCAACTCCAAAACTCCGCTTCAAACAGAAAAGACCCTGGTAAAATATATTCCTGAAGAGCTGATCGCTAAATCACACCATTGGTTAATCTTACATGCCCGTTATGTATGCCAGGCTCGTAAACCCAAATGCGAAGAGTGCGGACTTAGACCGTGGTGTAGATTTTATCAGACAAAGGAACAAAGAACAAGGAGCAAAGACAAAAGAACAAGGACAAAAGAATAAAGACGATGAACGAAGAACTAAGAATAAAGAACAAGGAGCAAAGACAAAAGACGAATTTAACTAAGAACAAAGAATAAAGACAAAAGAACAAAGACAGATGAATATACCAGACAACGCGACCCCGCACCTCGGAACTCGCACCCCGGAACGCGTTAACTTCCCTAACTTCTATAACTTCATTAACTTCCAAAAAAAATACTAACTACCAGCTACTAACTACTAACTACTAAAAATAACTTCCCTAACTTCCCTAACTTCTATAACTTCCTAACTACTAACTACCAACTACCAGCTACTATGAACTTCCAAATCCGCGTGAACTCGGACCTCGTTACAAATTCGCCATCTTAATAGCAGTTACAGCAGCTTCAACGCCTTTGTTTCCATGGATACCACCGGCTCTTTCCAATGCCTGCTGCATGCTGTTTGTAGTCAGAATGCCGTAAATAACCGGACATCCATTTTGGATCAAATTTAAAGCAGTAATTCCTTGTGTGATGCCCTGACACACGTATGTAAAATGGGGGGTTTCTCCTTGTATAACGCAGCCAAGCACGATAATAGCATCGTACTTTTGCTCTTCTATGTTTTCGTACATAAATTTTTTGGCAGCGAAAGTCAGCTCAAAAGTACCGGGAACATGTACAACTTCAATGTTGCGCTTCAATACGCCATGACTGGTCAAACCTTCGATGGCACCTTGCAGAAGTGCTTCAGTAATCCGCGGATTCCAGTCGGCAACAGCAATTGCATAGCGTTGTTGTTCTAAAATATCTTTGGAGGGAAGTAAATCCGGATCGTAATCGGATAAATTCTGATATTGAGTAGCCATATGATATTACTGAAGCCGGGTAATGTATTTATCAATATCCTGGGCTTCCTGGCTTAATGGATATTTCTCTTTGATTTCTAAATAATTTTTTAAAGCTTTTTTTGTGTCTCCCGTTGATTCCAGGGTTATGGCAGCCTTTTTCAAAAAGATGGGAGCAACGATTTCATTTCCGGATGCCGCAGCTTTTGAAAAATATCGTATTGCCTTGGATGGTTCGTCCAACTCAACATAACAATCACCGATCAAGCCGGTTACAGATGGAGCAAAATAATTGTCATCACCGTCATAAGCAGACAAAGAACGAATAGCTTCTTCATACTCGCCGAGGTTGTAATAGCAGATACCGGCGTAGGCTTTTGCCAGATTTCCGGAGGTGGTTAAACTGTATTTAGAACCAATGGCTTCAAATCCGATGGCTTCAAAATCATCGCCCTGAAGGGCCAACAAGAACGAATCTTTTGCAAAATATTGCTGTGCTTTGTACATTTCGTGAGCAGCTGTGGCAGCACGTGGTTTTACGACATAGTTGTTAATAGCCAAAAAAGCCATTATTAAAACAGCAATTGCACCCAAACCGTACAATATCTCCTTTTGATATTTTTCAATAAATGCTTCGGAAGCTGATAATACCTGTTCTACGTTTTCAAACTGATCCTGCTTTTTGGGCTTTTTAGCGGCTTTCTTTGACATGACAAGCTAGTGTTGATAGTGAAAATCCTAAAAAAATTAAAACGGCTACAAAATTAGTATTTTATTTTTAATCCAAAAAATATCCATTCTGCTTTTTCGAATAAAAACCTGATATCAACAATTATTTTCGAATATTCCTCAAATATCTTTGTAAACATGAGAATGGTACGGAGATTATTATTATATTTGCACTACGTTTCGAACATTGAAATACAATAAATAATGGCCGCATTGTTTTGAGATTGGAAAACTCAACACTAAACATTCAACGAGTCCATGTTTGTTTTTAATGGCGGGCTGCGCCCTCGGGTAAGTCTAAGTTTAGACTCGGCAGATTACAGAGAAAGCAAGCACCTCAAATCCTGTCTTCAGGAGTTTTCTCAGCAAAAAACAGTGCGGTTCATTTTTTTAGTAGTTGGTAGTTAGTAGTTAGTAGTTAGTAGTTGGTAGTTAGGAAGTTATAGAAGTTAAGGAAGTTAGGGAAGTTACGAGTTCCGTGTTCCGGGGTCGCGAGTTCAGTTTTTAGCTTTTAGCTTTTGGCTCTTAGCTTTTTCGTTCATCGTTCTTAGTTCGTCGTTTTTAGTTCTTCGTTCTTCGTTGTCTTTGTCTTTATTCTTTTGTCTTTGTTCTTTGTTCCTCTTCGTTCATCGTTCTTAGTTTATAGTTCTTCGTTCATCTCATCAAATATTGATGTGCAGGTATGGCAGATATTAATCCCACATCGGTTCGGATTGTGTCTGTAGAATTCGCGGTAACAATAATGCCATTTTCTGTTTTAAAATACTGCATGGCTTCTACCAATCCGTTCACTTCTCTTTCTACATTCTCTGGTGTTAGTTCCCAGCACACTTGAACTACTTGTGTTGTTTTGTCTTTTAAACGTACAATAAAATCACACTCTCTGTCATTTTCGCTGAAGTAGTAAATGTCTTTTGTTTTACGGCGTAAGTGCCAGAAAACAACGCTTTCAAGTAAGTGTCCTATGTTTCTACTCAATGACGTACTGCCGACCTGCACTAAACCAGGATCTATCACGTACATCTTCTTAGGACTTAACATTTGTGCTTTTGCCGACCAATCAAATTTCGGTACCATGGCTATCAAATATGAATTCTCGAAATAGGAAAAATAATTTAATATGGTTGTGTTCGATTTTACGCCGATAGCTGATGTCAATTTGGAAGGCACAACGAGTGTTCCGTTATTGGCAAATAAGTAAGCACATAACCTTTTTATTGCTCCACCCTCTTTTAAGCCGTAGCGAACAATAATATCCCGGTTTAGAATATCTTCTATCAAAAAGTCAAGAATTTCAGGCAGCTTTTGTTTTAAGTAATCAGGAAATCCCCCTTCTGTAAGATATGCCTGTAAACTTTCAATGTTTGCTTCCGCTTTTTGAAAATCTAAATATTCGGGATAAGAAAATGGAAAAAGTTCCTTGGTAATATGTCTTCCCGTCAGTTTTGTCCCTAATTCCACACTTAGCAGACTTGCATTGGAACCAGTAATGATCACTTGAAATTTTTGATCTAACTTCTGTCGAACATACAACTCCCATCCATCAACAATCTGAATTTCATCGAAATAAAGCACTTTTAGTCCGGTTTCATCAATTGCCTTATCTAGCAGAACAAAGTCCTTGATATCAAAACCATATAGTTTTACATCTTCAAAATTCAGGTAAAAGACATCTTCAAAATTACGACGTACAAATTGACGCAGCAGTGTACTTTTACCACAACGTCTGATGCCTGAAAGTATCAAAGCATGCGTACTGATGTTAGGTAAATCCGAAATTAACGTTCTCTCTATTATTCTTTCAACTTCTGAGAACGCTTCAATTTTCTGTTCCCTCGCTATTTCGGCTAGTGCCGATTGTTGCATGTTTATTCCCATATAGAACTGATTTTCCTGCAAATATAAATTGTTTTTTTGAACTGGCCAAAATATTCCATTACAAATGGATTAAATATGTCATTTGAAATGGAATATTGTTGTTTGTGTTGGGGAAGTTGTTTTTAGTAGTTAGTAGTTAGTAGCTGGTAGTTAGTATTTTTTTTTGGAAGTTAAGGAAGTTATAGAAGTTAAGGAAGTTAAACCACAAAAGGCACAAAAGAAATTTCACCATCCACCACTCACCAATCACTAATCACCAAACGTCTTTGTTCTTTTGTCTTTATTCTTTGTTCTCTCCAACTAAACATTCCACAATTTATATGTACCTTTGCACCTCAATTTATCGGGACTGCAAACATGTCTTTTAAACTCACGTCTTCTTACAAACCTACAGGTGATCAGCCGGAAGCCATCAAGCAATTGGTGGAGGGGTTGGATGCGGGCTTGACTGCGCAGACCTTATTGGGGGTTACGGGTTCGGGAAAGACTTTTACCATTGCTAATGTGGTGAACCGGGTCAATCGTCCGACCTTGGTGTTAAGTCATAATAAAACCCTTGCAGCACAGTTATACAGTGAGTTTAAAGAGTTTTTCCCTGAGAATGCGGTGGAGTATTTTGTTTCCTATTATGATTATTATCAGCCGGAAGCTTATCTGCCTATTACAGACACCTATATTGAAAAAGATTTATCCATCAACGAAGAAATTGAGAAGTTGCGTTTATCAACTTCATCGGCTTTGTTATCAGGACGTAGGGATGTAATTGTTGTTTCTTCCGTATCTTGTTTGTACGGCATAGGCAATCCTGATGATTTTACTTCCAATGTCATAGAGATCAGGCAGGGACAAAAGTTGGTGCGCAATGTTTTCCTGCGGAATTTAGTGGATGCATTGTACAATCGCAATGATATAGAGTTGCTTAGGGGCAATTTTAGGGTGAAGGGTGATACGGTGGATATCTTTTTGGCCTATGCGGATTTTATACTGAGGGTGGTGTTCTGGGGGGATGAGATTGATGAAATCATGACCCTTGAGCCTGCCAATCTGGATATTATAGAGAAATTTGACGGCTATAGGATTTTTCCCGCCAGTATTTTTGTAACTACCAAAGAAAGGATCAGTCAGGCACTTCATCATATTGAGGAAGACAGAGACCTGCAGGTGGGTTATTTTCGCTCCATCGGAAAAGATCATGAAGCCAAGCGGCTTTACGAACGTGTCAGTTATGATTTGGAAATGATCAGGGAGTTGGGTTACTGTTCCGGTATTGAAAACTATTCCCGGTATTTTGATGGTCGGTCGCCCGGTTCCCGCCCGTATTGTCTGTTGGATTATTTTCCGGATGATTACTTGATGGTAATCGATGAAAGTCATGTCACCATCCCACAAATCAGGGCAATGTACGGCGGTGATGCTTCGCGTAAGCAGAACTTGGTGGAATATGGTTTTAGGTTGCCGGCTGCACGCGATAACAGACCGTTGAAATTTGAGGAATTTGAGGAGTTAACGCCACAAACCATTTACGTCTCGGCAACTCCTGCAGATTATGAATTGGCTAAGTCGGGCGGAGTGGTAGTCGATCAGTTGGTTCGTCCTACCGGTCTGTTAGACCCCGTGATTGAAGTCCGCTCCAGCATGAACCAGATTGATGATTTGCTGGAGGAGATTACGCTTTGTGCGGAACGTGATGAACGGGTATTGGTTACTACGCTGACTAAACGCATGGCGGAAGAACTGACGGATTATCTTGCCAAGATGGGAGTACGTTGTAATTACATCCATTCTGATGTGGAGACCCTGGACAGGGTACAGATCATGGAAGATTTGCGACGCGGAATCTACGATGTTTTGGTAGGCGTGAATTTGTTGCGTGAAGGTTTGGATTTGCCGGAAGTCTCTTTAGTTGCTATATTGGATGCGGATAAAGAAGGTTTTCTGCGTTCCCACCGTTCACTGACGCAAACGGCAGGCAGGGCAGCGCGTAACCTGAACGGTAAGGTGTTGATGTATGCAGACACGATTACTGAAAGCATGGCGAAGACCATTGCCGAAACCAACAGACGTCGGGAAAAGCAGTTGGCGTATAATGAAAAACATGGCATTACGCCCACCGCCATCATCAAAGGGAAACGCTCTGCTTTGAGTAAAGCCGATCCAAAAGCTTATATTGAACCCGATATCAAGCCAACTATAGCTGCCGATCCTGTGGTGCAATATATGTCGGCGACTGCTTTGGAAAAAGCCATTCAAAAGACCAGGAACGCCATGTTGGCTGCCGCTAAAGAGATGGATTTCCTGGAGGCTGCGCGATTGAGAGATGAGATGCTGAAAATGGAGGAGACGCTGAAAACGAAAAAATGAGAATTGAAAGTAGAAAGATTGTTTTTTAATCACCATAATAATTTTAAAAAATGAAAATTGCTGTTTTAACATCAGGAGGTGATGCTCCGGGTATGAATGCTGCTATAAGGGCGGTAGTCAGAAGTGCGCTATATGAAAAAATGCAACCCTTTGCCATCTATGATGGATTTAAAGGGCTTTGTGAAAATAAAATCAAACCGATGAAACACTCGGATGTTTCAAGTATTTTGGACAAGGGAGGTACTATATTGGGGACTTCCAGAATGCCTGATTTTAATTTGGAGAAGGTAAAAAAACGAGCAATCGATAATTTAAGAGGTCATGGTATTGATGTGTTGGTAACGATTGGTGGAGATGGTACTTTTATGGGTGCTAAAGGACTACATGATATGGGTTTTCCGACCATTGGGATTCCTGCTTCAATTGATAATGATGTCGATGGTACTGATTTTTCAATTGGATTTCATACGGCGCTTAAAACGGTTGTTGAAAATATTGACAAGATTAAAGACACTTCGTCATCCCATCAAAGGGCTTCCATTGTTGAAACAATGGGACGAAAAAAAGGAGACCTTGCTTTGTATGCGGGTCTTTCGACCGGAGCAGAATTTATCATTACGCCCGAAAATATTATTGATAAAAACCTCATCATCGAAACTTTGAAAAAGAAGAAAGAAGAGGGGAGAAGAAACGCGATCATTGTGGTCACGGAAAATATTTTAAATGTACACGAATTTGCGAATGAAATTACTGAAAAATCAGGATTTACTTGCCGGGCTACGGTATTGGGATATGTTCAGCGAGGCGGTTCTCCTACTCCGGAAGACAGAATCCTGGCGGCCAGGATGGGTGAGTATGCGGTTAAGCTCGCTGCCAATAAAACATTTGGTGTGAAAGTCCTGGTCAATCACGATGAGATCAGTGCCAAACCTTTTGGGCATACTTCAAAGCGGGATCACTACGATAACTTGAAGGAACTGTTTGATCTGGTTCCTAAGATTTCTTAGGCGGTAAGCTTCATTCACTTAATATCTGTCGCCAGTAAAATCTATTATTTGATATTAATACTGTCAAATATCTGTTGTTAGAAAACACAGATATTGTTCATAATCGCACCGACCTCGTGACCCTGCACCCCGGACCTCGTACCGCGAAGCCCGTCACACATGTTTTTCAGCTAAATACGAAGAACGTACAAAAGGGCCGCTTTCTACAAACTTAAATCCTTTCTCTAAGGCGATTTGTTTGTATTCGGCAAACTTGTCGGGATGAATATAAGCCGAAACCGGGATGTGCTTACGGGAAGGCTGCAGATATTGCCCGATGGTGAGTATGGAACAATTATGCGCCCGCGCATCATCCATCAGTTCAAAAATTTCTTCCTCTGTTTCGCCTAAACCGAGCATGATGCCCGTTTTGGCTTTATAGCCACGAGAGGCGATATGTTCCAGCACATCCAAACTCCTTTCGTATTTGGCGCGGGAACGTACCAAAGGGGCAATGCGTCTGACCGTCTCCAGGTTATGCGAAATCACGTTGGGATTCTCTTTAATGATCAAATCTATCAGTTCGGTTTTACCGTTAAAGTCCGGTATCAATACTTCCAAGGTCGTGTTGGGATTTGCTTTTTTGATTGCCCGAATCGTTTCAGCCCAGCATGAGGCACCATAATCTTTCAGGTCGTCGCGGTCAACAGAGGTAATCACGGCATGTTTCAGACCTAATTCCTTGATCGTATCAGCTACCATTTGTGGTTCGTGAGGATTGGGAGGCAGCGGTTTACCGGTGGTGGTGTTACAAAATTTACAAGCACGGGTACAAATGTTACCCAAGATCATCAACGTAGCAGTTCCACGGCTCCAGCACTCACTTTGATTGGGGCATTTCCCGCTGGT
>JAAYQF010000012.1 GCA_012519425.1 Bacteroidales bacterium
ACATGATCCCGCTGTCGAAGCAAATTCTCGTGCAAGAGAATGATTTTGTTCGTGCCGGTACTCCGCTCTCCGATGGTGCTATCACGCCTGCCGATATCTTGTTGATCAAAGGTCCGACCGAAGTGCAGGATTATATCGTAAACGAAGTACAGGATGTGTATCGTGAACAAGGTGTGAAAATCAATGATAAGCACTTTGAGGTTATTGTACGTCAGATGATGCGTAAAGTTGAAATTGTTGATCAGGGTGATACACGCTTCCTCGAGAAACAAGTTGTTGACAAGGAAGAGTTTATGGAAGAGAATGATCGTATTTGGGGCAAAAAGGTAATTGTAGATCCGGGAGATTCTTCTACTTTAAAAGCAGGGCAGATCATTACCCCACGCAAGTTGCGTGATGAAAATAGCGCCCTGAAACGTCGCGACCTTCGCCTGGTTGAAACACGTGATGCCGTTCCTGCAACTTCTAACCAGATTTTGCAGGGTATTACCCGGGCAGCACTGCAGACAAGCAGTTTTATGTCTGCCGCTTCATTCCAGGAAACTACCAAGGTGCTGAACGATGCAGCCATCAACGGAAAAGTAGATTACCTGGAAGGTTTGAAAGAAAATGTCATTTGTGGACATCTTATCCCTGCCGGAACAGGACAAAGAGAGTTCGAGAAAGTTGTCGTGTATTCGAAAGATGAGTATGACAAAAGGGTAGATGCCAGAAGGAATGTTTTAGATATTGTGGAAGCTGATGAAGATTGATTTTAGATTTTAAAAGTGTGAGCGGGTTGGTATGTCATGTACTAACCCGCTTTTGTTTGGTGTAAGTTGATTTCACTTATAAATTTTTACATACAATTGACTTCTGTAAACAAGTACATTTTTGCACCAATAAAATAATCTCTGTATCTTAGTGCTGTTAAATAAGAATTAAAGAAATCAAATAATATATCTTAATCAATGCCTTATGAATCAGAATTATTGCGTTATCATGGCCGGAGGTGTAGGAAGTCGTTTTTGGCCAATCAGCAGAACCAACACTCCTAAACAGTTTTTAGATTTTTTCGGTACCGGACGCTCGCTTTTGCAGATGACATACGACAGGTTTAGTGCTGTAATACCCCCTGAAAATATTTTTGTTGTGTCCAACGTAATTTATAAAGATACGATTCTACAACAATTGCCTGAGATTCAAGAAAGTCAGGTGTTATTAGAGCCTCATCGCAGAAATACGGCTCCGTGTATAGCATATGCAGTTAATCGCATCAAAGCCATCTCCGATACTGCCAATATTGTGGTAGCACCCTCGGATCACTTGATTTTGAAAGAAAATGAATTTAAAAACATTCTTTTAAAAGGGCTGGATTTTGTCCAAAACAACGATTCGCTTTTGACTTTAGGCATCAAGCCAAGCCGACCGGAAACCGGTTATGGCTATATTCAAATAGAAGAAACAGAAGGTGACATTCATAAAGTGAAGACATTTACCGAAAAACCCAACTTGGAATTAGCAAAAGTATTCTTCGAAACTGGTGAGTTCTATTGGAATTCCGGTATTTTCCTATGGAATATAAATACCATTCTGAAGGCGTTCGACACTCTGTTGCCGGATATAGCTTTGAAATTTGCTCAGGGAGCACCCTTCTACAACACTGATAAGGAGCGGGCTTATATTAATGAGGTCTATTCAACATGTACAAATATATCCATTGATTACGGGATCATGGAAAAGGCTGAAAATGTATTTGTGCTTTGTGCGGATATAGGTTGGACAGATCTCGGAACATGGGGTTCCTTGTATGAAATGTCTGAAAAAGATGAAAACCAAAATGTCAATTTGAAGTCTAAAACCCTCTTTTATAATAGCAGGGAAAATATCGTTGTGTTACCTCAGGGAAAGTTAGCCGTGATAGATGGCCTGTCGGGGTATTTGGTAGCTGAGTCTGACAATGTGTTGCTGATTTGCAAGAAGGATGAGGAGGCGAAAATTCGTCAATTTGTCAATGATGTAGTATTGACTTTTGATGGGGAGTTTGTGTGATCAGGAGATAATAATTGGGAAAGGTAGTTAAATTAGGAGGAGTAGTTATGAGTTTTTTTAAGTTACATAAGCCGTTGGTTTATAATTATAAACCGATTTATTACGATCCGAAAAAGGAAGCCCGGGAAGAACGTAGGAAGCGTATGGAACAAGCCAATAAACCTGCTGAAGGAAATGGAAAAGGTGAATATGAACCTCAGATTTTGAGACGTGGTATATTCAGAGAGATTGCTGAGAAAGAAAAACGTATTACACGCAGAAAAGCTCGTGGATCGAATTTCCGCGTAATCATCATCCTTATTATATTGTTAGCCATAGCTTATTTCTTAATGAAATAATTTC
>JAAYQF010000079.1 GCA_012519425.1 Bacteroidales bacterium
AAACAGATTAAGCAAATTAAATCAATCCCAGCATGAATTATTCTTTGTTAGACTTCATGATGTTGATTGGCTCTCTGGGTCTTTTCCTTTTTGGGATGAAAACCATGAGTGAGGGTTTGCAGAAAGCCGCAGGTAACAAGCTAAGATCGGTGCTGACGGCTATGACTAAGAATAGGTTTGCCGGTGTGCTTACAGGACTGATTATTACTGCAATTATTCAATCGTCTTCTGCTACAACTGTGATGTTGGTTAGTTTTGTGAATGCCGGTTTGATCAGCCTGGTGCAATCCATTTCTGTCATTATGGGTGCCAATATTGGAAGTACGCTCACTGCATGGATTATTGCTGTGTTTGGATTTTCCATCAATATAAGCACATTTGCAATTCCGCTGCTGGCAATAGCCATTCCTCTGATTTTCTCTTCCAAAGGCAAACACAAATCATACGGAGAATTCATAGTTGGATTTTCATTGTTGTTTTTGGGATTACAGTTTATGAAGAGTTCCATGCCTGATATTCAAAATAACCCTGAAATGCTTGAGTTCTTAAAGCGTTTTACACAATCAGGTTTTTTGTCCGTTCTTTTTTTCTTTGTTGTTGGAGCTATTTTAACTGTTATTGTTCAATCTTCTTCTGCCACCATGACTATCACACTGATTATGGTGACGCAAGGTTGGATATCCTATGAACTGGCAGTTGGAATGTGTTTGGGAGAAAACTTAGGAACAACAATTACAGCTAATATTGCAGCAATTCCGGTTAATGTATCTGCCAAACGTGCAGCTTTGGCTCATACGGTTTTCAATATTTTTGGAGTAACATGGGTACTTATTTTATTTTATCCGATGCTGGGGTTAGTCGGCAATTTTTCCGAATTGATTGGTATTGGCAATCCTAATTTATTCACTCAGGAAATAATTTCCAATCCTAATGCTGCACATATTCTCTCTGCCGATGTCTCTTTGTTGAGTGCAGAAGATGTTGCATACAGAGAAGTGTTGATGAAATACAGGACTTCAACTGCTTATGGTTTGGCTCTTTTTCATACAGTGTTCAATGTTACAAATACCTTGATTATGGTGTGGTTTACAAAACCAATTGCCAAATTGGTGTCTTTTGTGCTGAAGAGTAAAACTACTGATGATTCGGAGTTTCAATTGCGTTATATATCCATGGGCTTGTTGTCAACTTCTGAACTGTCATTAGTACAAGCATGGAATGAAATAAAATCTTACAGCCTGCGTGCGCAGAGGATGTTTGAGATCGTCAGGAAGTTCTATTCCGAGCAGGATGAAAATGAGGCGGTCAAGCTGTTTACTCGTATTCAGAAGTACGAAGGCATCAGCGACAGGATGGAGGTTGAGATTGCTTCTTATCTGACTAGAGTTTCCGACGGTAGGTTGAGTCCTGAAAGTAAGTATCAGGTACAGAAAATGCTTCGTGTGGTTTCCGAAATCGAAAGTATTTGTGATGGCTGCTACAATATTGGTCGTACGATTGTGCGCAGAAATGAAAATAAAGTTGTTTATACGGAAGAGATGCACAACAATATTCAACTTATGATGAATCTTGTTGACAAAGCCATTCAGCAAATGATCGATGCACTCGAAAATGATGATGTGAGTTATGAAGAGTTTATTCGTTCTGAAAACACAGAAAATGAAATCAATAACTTTAGAGACAGGTTGAAAACTCAAAATATATTAGATGTTAATTCGAAAAAATACAAATATCAGATTAGTGTAACCTACATGGATATTATCACCGAATGTGAAAAAATGGGGGATTATATCATCAATGTTTTAGAAGCTTTGCATCAAGCTTCTGTGTTACGTGCGTAAAGACAAGATCAAGCTTCTTCATTTATTATATGCTATCTTTATCGGATTGCGTATTGCAACAATTCTATGATTAAATCCATCATCTGATTTTGTTTGTCTAGGCCGCTGTGGTTTGGAGTTAACTGACAAATTATCTTTAACTGATTAAAAACTATTAATATGGAACCTTTTGATGTGTATCCGGTGTTTGACGTTGAAATTGAAAAGGGGATTGGGTGTAGAACGTACGATAAACAGGGCATAGAATATCTCGATTTTTACGGTGGACACGCTGTTATATCTGTAGGTCATTCGCATCCTTTTTTTGTTCAAAAATTAAAGAGTCAGACTGAAAAACTTATCTTTTATTCCAATACAATTGTCAATAAATTTCAGCATGAATTGGCCGAAAAACTTGGAAAAATTTCAGGATATGAAGATTACGCACTTTTTTTGGTGAACTCCGGTGCAGAGGCCAATGAGAACGCTCTGAAATTAGCTTCTTTCCACAATGGAAGGAAAAAAGTGATTTCATTCAAAAAGAGTTTTCACGGACGTACTTCAATGGCAGTAAGAGTCACTGATAATCCTAAGATCATTGCTCCCATCAATGAAGGTTTGGAAGTCGAGTTTTTTGCTCTTAACGATATTGATGGAGTAAGAAATTCTTTAGAAAAAAGGGATGTTTGTGCCGTAATTATCGAGGGGATTCAAGGTATTGGCGGTATTCAGATACCTGATGTTCGTTTTCTGAATCAATTGAGTGATGCTTGCAAAGCCACGGGAACTATTCTAATTCTTGATGAAATACAGTCGGGTTACGGTAGGAGCGGAAAGTTTTTTGCCCATCAATACGCCGATATCCGTCCTGATTTAATCACTACCGCCAAAGGCATGGGAAACGGTTATCCCATAGGGGGCGTGCTAATCAGTTCGATGTTTAAACCTTCGCACGGTCTTTTGGGTACTACCTTCGGGGGTAATCACCTGGCTTGTGTTGCAGCGATCGCAGTATTGGATATCATGAAGGCGGAAAGCCTTGTCCAAAACGCTCAAAAGGTTGGTGAATATTTAGTGTCTGAACTGAAACAAATCCCTCAGATTAAAGAGGTACGTGGTTTGGGATTGATGATAGGATTAGAGTTTGAAGAGCCGATAAAAGATATCAGAAATCGTTTGCTCTTTGAACAAAAAATATTTACCGGCGTTTCGGGAACAAACACCATCAGACTATTGCCTCCGCTTTCCCTTCCCATGGGAGATGCCAAATTGTTTGTAGAAAAATTGAAATTAGTTTTGCAGCATGAATCTGCAGACGTCGGCAATGCAATTTGAAATAGGATTGAACTGGTACCCTATGGCATCTTTTATTTTTTGAGATGAATAATAGGAACGGTTGGTGGCCGAAACACCCATGCTTCTGTCTAAGAGTGGAGTGTATTTGAAAATCTTTCCGGAAATTTCAGAAAGGAAGCCGATTACCGTAATTAGTCTGCGTCCTACCTTGATAAATGGCTTGGGTTTATTAAAGCCCGTTGCCATCCAATTCAATATTTCTTGATTGGAGTTGTTTTCGCCGACAAGAATAAATCTTTCTGAATGAATGTTACTGTCCATCAGCAAAATCATAGCTTTGACCACATCTTGCACATCCACATAACCGGATCCGCCCAAGGTGTAAAACATAAATCCTCTTTTTACCTGATGAAAAAGTAGCATGCTGCTGGATTTAGCCCCGGAAACGCCTAAGATGACACCCGGGTTGACTATAATGGCTTTTAAACCTTTTTCAATTCCTTTCCAAATTTCCTGTTCAGCTGCATGCTTACTGACGGCATAAGGTGTTTTGTGTGTTGAACTTTGAAAAGGGGTTTCTTCGTCAATCATCTCTCCTTTGTGGCTGAAACCACAAGCTGCAATCGAGCTTACATAGCAAAACTTTTTCACTTTGTGTGCCAGGGCCAGTTCTACCATATTTCGGGTTCCGGACACATTCACATCATCAATGTTGTTATCTTGTTTCCCTAAGGAGACTATCGCCGCACAATGATAAATTTGCTCTATGCCTGACATGGCTTTTTGCAAGGAGTTGTAATCATTCACATCTGCAATTCTCCAAGCTATCTTTTTTAAGTATTCATCGGGGTTTTTTGTGTAAAACTTGAATACGGTGTAAATGGTATTCATGTTGCTGGATGACCTTTTAATCGCAACAATTTCCTCATGTTGTTGTAATAAATGCCAGAGAAGATGTCCGCCAACTAATCCTGTTGCTCCTGTAACTAGTATCATTGTGAAAAAATTTATGCAAATATACAGAAAATAACGTACTTTTGTACATTTAATTAATTTAAAAACGGTGTAGCGGATGTTTGGTATTTATGATATTTTGACTTTCCGGGCTAATCCCCGGTATGGGGAAGCTGTTTTCTATATCCAAAATTCTTTGGATGGCTTACGATCCTTACCTGTTAGTTTTCAGGGAGATTTATTTCCGCAGTTACCTCACATGCAAAATTGGATATTCGGAGTTATCTTGTTTTTGTTCGTACTTTTTGTCTTTTCCGTTAATCGGTCTTATGGGTGGATCGTGGATTCACTGCAAAATATTGCCAAAGTGAAAATCCGCAAAAGTATGTTCAGTCAAACAACCACGGAAGGGTATCAATCGCGTTTCTTTTTAATTATTTTTGCTGTAGGCATTTTGAGTTTGTATGTATATTTAGGCTTTTATCCGTCAGCACAACTCAGCTTTTCAATTTATTTCCTGCTGTTTTTGTGCAGTTTAATTTTTTTGATTGTCAAACATTTCCTTATGCGCGTCGTAGCCTATACTTTTTCAAAAGAAGCATCGTTTAAATCCGGCGATGAGTTTTATACCAACACCCTATTTTTTCTCAGTCTGCTAGTCGCTCCTTTGTTGATATTGAAAATATATTTTTGCCATGGAACTTTCCCGAATCTGTTTGACATCATAGCATCAATATTCGCGATTTTATCAGCTATATTCTTGGTTATTAAACTTTTTCAGCTTTTTTATAAAAAAATATTAGATTCTATTCACATATTGTTGTATCTTTGCGCTCTCGAAATTTTGCCCTATATAGGGCTGTTTCAAGTCTATAAATGGATAATAAAAGGGTTTTAAACTTTAATTTGTTAAGCATTGAGAATCAGAAAGATATTAGTGTCCCAGCCCCGGCCCAAAAGTGAAAAATCTCCCTACTTTGATATAAGTGAGAAACATAATGTTAAGATTGACTTTTATCAACTTATCAAAGTTGAGCCGTTAAGTGCAAAAGAATTTCGGGCGCAGCGAATAAAAATTTTGGATTTTTCGGCCATCATTTTCAATGCAAAACAAGGTATTGATCATTTCTTCCGTATGTGTGAAGAGATGAGAGTTACTGTACCGCAGGAAATGAAGTATTTTTGTATCTCTGAGTCGGTAGCAGTTTATTTACAGCATTACATCCAGTATCGGAAACGCAAAGTTTTCTTCGGTTCGAGTGGAAAAATGCCCGAATTTGTGGCTGTTTTGAATAAGCATGCGGATGAGAAGTTTTTGTTTGTAACACCTGAAGTGCTGAATGAAGATGTTGTTAATGCACTTGACAACTCAAAAATTTCCTATACGAAAGCAGTGATGTACAGAACAGTAGCCAACGAATATACTCCGAAGGAAAATTTTGATTATGATATGTTACTGTTTTTTACCCCCCTGGGAGTACAATCCTTATTTGTTAATTTTCCTGATTTTGTACAAGGGGACATTCATATCGGCTGCTTTGGTGGGGCTACAGCGGCAGCTATTCGTGAGTCGGGCTTGAGGTTGGACTTAGAGGCACCGACAGAAGAATCTCCATCCATGACCATGGCGTTGGATGCTTATTTAAAAGAGCACTTTAAGAAATTGAAAAACGACAACAAATAACTGATTTGTTGACTCAATTAGACAATTTAATCCCAAATTTACGGAAAAAATCGTATTTTTGGGATTAAATTTATTAGGATAAACGAAAGACGTTCATTCATGCGTATGGCGATAAATCAATCCAATCAATTTTCCAAGAACGAACGTTTGTGCGGTGAAATCCGTATTAAACAATTGTTTGAAGCGGGTAGTACTTTTAAAGTCTATCCATTGAAGGTGGTCTATAAGCGGATTGATAACGTTCAAGAAACTCCAGTTAAGATCCTAGTCAGCGTACCCAAGAAGAGAATCAAAAAAGCTGTTCACCGCAATAAAGTTAAAAGACAAATACGGGAATCGTACCGTTTGAATAAATGGCTGCTTCACCAAAAATGTATCGATAAAAACGTGCAGCTCGATCTTGCATTTATTTATTTGTCTGGCAGTAAGCATTCATATTTAGAAATAGAAGATAAAGTCAAATTATCTTTGGAAAAAATTGTGCAAGCGTTAGAGGTGTGAAAGTTTTAATCAGACATATATTTTTAATACCTGTTTATTTTTACAAGTATGCGATTTCACCACTGCTGAAACCAAGTTGCAGATACACACCCACTTGCTCACAATATGCTGTAGAGGCTGTGATGAAATACGGAATTTTCAAAGGAGGATGGTTTGCTCTAAAAAGAATTCTGAGTTGTCATCCCTGGGGAGGGAGTGGTTATGACCCGGTTCCATAGTGTTGAAAATGAATATTTTTCATTAATACTGTCGCATGAACATGATATATGATTAACTTTGCAATGCAAGGCAAAATATTTAATTAATAAACAGTAAGGTGTCTTAGAAGTGTCCAAATGCAAGGCGCTGAGATTGAGGACAAAGGCGCGTACTCAAAGTACGTGGATGAGTCCGAATATCAAAAGTAACGTGGTTACTGAGCGAAGTCGAAGTGCAGCAGTCAGGTGTTTATGAGATGCCCCCTGAGATAGCAGCCATGAAGAAAGTCATCAGAAGACTATTGTTTTTACCTGTATCGTTTGTGTATGGTATCGTGATGTGCATTCGAAACAGTTTATATGACTTTGGTTTGTTGCCTTCAAAAGAAAAAAATACAGCCGTTATATCGGTTGGAAATTTGACAGTTGGTGGGACCGGCAAAACTCCACATACTGAATTTATCGTGTCCGAGTTGCAGTCGCTTTTCCGTGTTGCCATTTTGAGTCGCGGCTACAAACGGGAAACAAAAGGTTTTGTATTGGCTAATCAGAAGTCTAATGCCCTGAAAATAGGCGATGAGCCCATGCAGATGTATCTCAAATTTCATGGGGTGCCAGTGGCTGTTTCTGAAAATAGAAGCAAGGGAATAGATAAATTGTTGGATCTTTATCCGACATTAGACGCGATCGTTTTAGACGATGCACATCAACATCGTAGAATCAGGCCGGGCTTATCAATTTTGCTTACAGACTACAACCGATTGTATACACGTGATAGTTTGTTGCCGGGTGGTAATCTTCGTGAACCTAAAAAACAAGGAGCAAGACGTGCCGATATTATCATCGTAACCAAATGCCCGGCCGGCATGTCAGCGATAGACATGCGTGTTATTGAGCATGAGGTCTCACCCAGCATGTATCATCATGTGTTTTTCTCAAGTTTTGTGTATGATGAACCCTTGCCGGTTTTCATTCGCTATGCCGACCGCTTGTGGCTGTTTAAAAAAATTAAACAAAAAAGAGCATCCGTTTTACTTGTAACGGGGATTGTATCGCCCCAAATGATATTGTCACATCTGAGGAATTATACGAATGATATCAGGCATTTGCAGTTTCGTGATCACCATGAGTTTACAGAGAAAGACATTACATTGATTGAGAAACAGTTTTATGAAATTCCTAATCAGGAAAAGCTTATTTTAATGACGGAGAAAGATGCAGCCAGGTTGATTAACAACCCCATTGTGCCCAGTTCACTAAAATATCATTTATATGCATTGCCTATCCGTGTGAAGATTTTAAACAATAACGAAACCGCATTGATAAAAAAAATTACCGATTATGTTGAAGAAGATTCAAGAAACCGCCTCTTATCTAAAAAAGAGATTTGATAACTTGCCTCATATTGGCATCATTCTCGGAACTGGTTTAGGTAACTTGGTGACTCAACTCACCCAAAAGGTTGAATTACCATATGATACCATTCCCAATTTTCCGGTTTCTACTGTTGAAGGACATCAGGGCAAACTGATTATCGGTAAGTTGGGTGGCGTTGATGTGCTGGTAATGCAAGGACGATTTCATTATTACGAAGGATATGATATGCAAAGAGTTACCTTTCCGGTCAGGGTGATGCAAGCAATAGGAATTGACACTTTATTGATATCCAATGCTTCGGGTGGTCTTAATCCTGATTTTGAGATAGGCGATTTGATGCTTATTACTGATCATATCAATCTATTTCCCGAACACCCGTTGCGTGGGAAAAACTACAAAGTGTTGGGGACAAGGTTCCCCGATATGAGTGAAGCCTATTCCAAGGCATTGATTACTCAGGCAAAAGCCATAGCCGCCAAGCACAATATCAAAGTGGTGGAAGGTGTATATGCAGGTACTTCAGGACCGACCTTCGAGACACCTGCCGAATACAAATATTTTCGAATCATCGGTGCCGATACAGTTGGCATGAGCACAGTTCCGGAAGTTATTGTTGCCAAGCACGCCGGCATGCAGGTGTTTGGCATTTCCGTTATAACTGACCTTGGTGTACCTGGTAAAATTGTCGAAATTAGTCATGAAGAAGTACAGGAAGTAGGAAATAAAGTGCAGCCCCTGATGACGTTGATAATGAAGGAACTTGTTTGTTTTTTGGCTTGAACCCTTATTCTTTATTTTTTGTCTTGACATAAAAAAAGAGGCAAAAAAAGGTCAAGACTGCGTCCGCTTTGCTCGAAAAATTTGAAAATCTGCGACTCCCAATCTGTGTTAATCTGTGAGGAACTGAAGGTTTTCACTTAAAAATGTTGTTGGTTTGTCAGTACTCGTTGAGCACTTGGGTAGTCTGTCCGCCACAATTCATTTTTTTTTATTACTTTTGCGGGCTGAATTGTAAACCTCTTAAAATGAGAACAAAAATTATTGATGCGCTCAAGCGTACTGATTTTGGTGCAGACGTCAACATAAAGGGTTGGGTAAGGACCAGGCGTGGTAACAAAAACATCAGTTTTATTGCACTGAATGATGGTTCTACCATACACAACATTCAAGTAGTGGCTGAAAGTACCGATTTTAGTGAAGAGTTTCTGAAACCCATCACTACCGGGGCGTGTATCAGCGTAACGGGAAAATTGGTGGAATCTCTTGGGAAAGGGCAAAATGTTGAGATTCACGCTGAAGCTATTGAAATATACGGCACTGCCGATCCAGAGGCTTATCCACTACAGAAGAAAGGTCACTCCTTAGAATTCTTGCGCGAGATAGCTCATTTGCGACCGAGAACCAATACTTTCGGTGCCGTTTTGCGCATGCGTCACCATATGGCTATGGCAATCCACACTTTCTTCCACGAAAGAGGATTTGTGTATTTCCATTCACCAATCATTACCGGATCCGATTGTGAGGGGGCAGGTAATATGTTTTTGGTGACTGCCCTGGATCTGGAAAATGTACCTAAAAACGATAAAGGTAAGGTTGATTTTTCCAAAGATTTCTTTGGCAAACAGACTAATTTGACTGTTTCTGGTCAGTTGGAAGGAGAATTGGCAGCTTTGGCATTGGGTGAAATTTATACTTTTGGCCCCACTTTCCGTGCAGAAAACTCTAATACTCCACGCCATTTAGCTGAATTTTGGATGATAGAGCCTGAAATGGCATTTTATGAGATAGAAGATAATATGCAATTGGCACAAGACTTTGTGCAATACTGTGTACGCTGGGCACTGGAAAAGTGTACGGATGATATACAATTCCTCAATGATATGTTTGATAAGGAGTTGATAGAACGCTTGAAGTTTGTGGTAGAAAATGACTTCCAACGCCTGACCTACACAGAAGGTGTTGAAATTTTGGAGGAAGCCGTTGGCAAGGGTGTAAAATTTGAATATCCTATTGGCTGGGGTATGGATTTACAGTCTGAACATGAAAGATATCTGGTTGAGAAACATTTTAAAAAACCGGTTATCCTCATCAATTACCCAAAAGACATCAAATCTTTCTATATGAAACTCAATGAAGACGGCAAGACGGTAAGAGCAATGGATGTATTGTTCCCGAAAATCGGCGAAATTATTGGAGGTTCTCAAAGAGAAGAAGATTATACGAAATTAAAAAAGCGTGCTCAGGAAATGGGTGTTCCTGAAAAAGATATCTGGTGGTATTTGGATACCCGTCGTTTTGGGACAGCACCTCATTCCGGATTTGGTTTGGGGTTCGAGCGGCTGATGTTGTTTGTAACCGGCATGACCAATATCCGCGATGTGATACCTTTCCCACGCACACCAAATAACGCAGAGTTTTAAAAAAATGACTTAATTGTTGTAAGTCAGATTAATATTCCGCGATTCGAGTTAAGAACGAGCACATTAACTTACTCGCAGCTCAGAATCGCAAAATTTATAATACCTAACTCGTAAATATGACTGATATCAAAACAACTGAAAAGAAAACCGTAGTTATCCGATTTTCCGGAGACTCTGGAGATGGGATGCAGCTCACCGGGACTTTGTTCTCTAATTTATCGGCTATCCTGGGAAATGAAATTTCCACTTTTCCGGATTATCCTTCTGAAATCAGGGCACCACAGGGTACTTTATTTGGTGTGTCCGGTTTTCAGGTGCATCTAGGGTCGGAGAAAATTTATACTCCCGGTGATGATGCCGATGTTTTGGTGGCAATGAATCCTGCTGCTCTGAAAGTGAATGCTAAAGGTGTCAAAAAACATAGCACAATCATTTTTGATACAGATGCTTTTGGGAAAAAAGAATTGGAAAAAGCACAGTTTTCTACAGATAATCCTTTCGAAGAACTGAAAATTTCAGATACTGTACAATTGATTCCGGTTGCTCTGACATCAATGACTCAGGAGAGTTTGAAGGATTTCGACATGGACAACAAATCCGTGTTAAGGAGTAAAAATATGTTTGCCTTAGGATTGGTCTGCTGGTTATTCAATCGCCCCATTGATGCTGCCATTCATTTTCTTTCCGGTAAGTTTAAAAACAAACCTAAAGTATTGGAGGCCAACGTTAAAGTTTTGGTGGACGGATTTAATTACGGTCACAACCTGCATTTGAATGTTTCTACTTTTCAGGTTAACAAGTCGGAATCAACGCCCAAAGGTAAGTATACCAGTATAAGCGGAAATAAGGCCACTGCCTGGGGATTGATTGCAGCTTCAAAGAAAGCCAATCTTGAATTATTTTTGGGTAGTTATCCCATTACCCCCGCTTCCGATATCATGCAGGAACTCGCTCGCAGGAAAGACATGGGAGTGAAGGTCATACAGGCTGAAGATGAAATTGCGGGTATTACAACTGCCATCGGGGCTTCCTTTGCAGGAGCGCTGGCAGCGACCAATACTTCCGGACCGGGTGTCGCTTTGAAGTCGGAAGCCATTGGTTTGGCTGTGATGGCGGAATTGCCTTTGGTTATTGTGGACGTGATGCGTGGCGGTCCTTCTACGGGATTGCCTACCAAAACAGAGCAAACGGATTTATTACAAGTTATGTATGGCAGGAATGGTGAAAGTCCGGTTGTAGTGCTTGCGGCTTCTACTCCTGCAGACTGCTTTCATTATGCCTTTATAGCTGCCAAGATAGCTTTGGAACACTCTACGCCGGTTGTTTTACTTACTGACGGCTTTATCGGCAATGGTTCATCCCTGTGGAAACTACCGAAATTTGCCGATCTTCCGGAGATTAAACCCCATTATGTAAAATCGGGCATGACAGGCTTGTCAGCTACGGCTCGCGATCCTGAAACTAAGGCCAGGTATTGGAATATTCCTGGTGTACCAGGCTTGGAGCATCGCAACGGAGGCCTGGAGAAAAATTATGTTACCGGTGCTGTTTCTACGGAAGCCTTGAATCATCAGCGCATGGTAGATGCCCGTCAGGCTAAGGTAGATTATGTAGTCAATGCCATTCCGGATTTGAAAGTTGAAGGAAACGCGGATGCTGATTTGTTGGTGGTTGGCTGGGGTTCTACTTATGGACACTTGAAAACAGCCGTTCTTGATTTGAATGAGCAAGGTAAAAAGGTTGCTTTGGCGCATTTTAATTATATCAATCCTTTGCCAAAGAATACGGCAGAGGTGATTGCCAAATACAAAAAGGTGGTTGTTTGTGAATTGAACGGTGGACAGTTTGCTACTATTCTTCGGACAAAAGTTCCGGGGAAAGAGTATCTTCAGTACAACAAAGTTCAAGGACAGCCTTTCTCTTCCGCTGAATTGGAAGAACACATCAGTTCACTTTTAAAATAAACAGACATGGACACGACACAAAAAACTCAATATACGGTAAAAGATTTTAGAAGCGATCAATTGGTGCGCTGGTGCCCGGGTTGCGGCGATTATGCTATATTGGCTGCCATGCAAAAAGTCATGGCTGATATGGGCGTTGCTCCGGAAAAAACAGTGGTTGTATCCGGTATTGGCTGTTCATCGAGATTGCCTTATTACGTAAACAGCTACGGATTTCACGGTATTCATGGCCGAAGTGCTGCTATCGCCACCGGCGTAAAAGTGGCAAACCCTGATTTAACGGTTTGGCAAGTCACCGGTGACGGCGACTGCCTGGCTATCGGCGGCAATCACTTCATCCACAGTGTAAGAAGAAATATTGACATCAATGTATTGATTTTCAATAATCAAATTTATGGTTTGACTAAAGGGCAATATTCACCCACAACCCTTAAAGGGTGTATTACTAATTCTTCCCCTTTTGGAACCATAGAAGAGCCTTTCCGTCCGGGTGAACTAACCATGGGCGCCAGGGGTACTTTTTTCGGAAGAGTATTGGATGTTGACATGAAGTCATCGCACATGACCATACTTGCTGCTGCTAAACATAAAGGCACTTCTGTTGTAGAATGTCTGGTTAACTGTGTCATCTTTCATGATGGTGCACACAAATATCTTTCTGAAAAGACTACCCGTGAGGACAGAATCATCGTGTTGGAACACGGTAAGAAAATGATTTTTGGAAAAAATCAAGATAAAGGATTGATCTTGGAAGGATTGAATTTGAAAGTAGTAACCATAGGTGAAAACGGTATCACAGAAAATGACATCCTGACCCACGATGCCAAAACACCAGATCCTACGTTACATTTAAAACTTATTTTAATGTCCGGTCCGGAATATCCCGTTGCTTTGGGCGTCATTCGTGATGTAGAGGCTGAAACTTACAACGATGCCCTCATCAAACAAATTGTTGACGTACAAGCCAAGAGTAGTATCAAAACTTTCGACGATTTGATTGATTCGGTAGAGCAGTGGGAGATGTAGGAAAGTTGATTCGTTTGATTTTATAGCCGAGGTCTGTGAGGATTTCGGCTATTTTTTCACGAAAATCTCCCTGGATTAAAATTTCACCGTCACGGGCAGAACCCCCCGCGCTGCATTTGGTTTTTAGTAATTTGGCTAATTCTTTTAAAGCCTCTTCTGTTCCTTTAGGGATATTCGTTTAATTCAAATTTTAAAGCAAGATTGATAGAGATC
>JAAYQF010000013.1 GCA_012519425.1 Bacteroidales bacterium
CTGAATATCCCGGGTAGGGAAATCAGCGATGACTTCTAAAGCACCTATTGCAGGTGTAGAGGGACGATCATTTCCTATCTGATCTGTGGTCGGTATGGAAAAACCGGATAAAGTGGCAATACCGGCACCGCTTGCAATGCTGTATTTTGATAATTTAGCGACTTCCAAACCTTGAATATTGGCTGTGACCGGGCGTTTGAAACTACCCGTCCAATCTTCAATCTCATTAAAAATATCAGCAAGGTTGATGTCAGCCGGATGGATAGAATTTGTCCACACAATACCGGCAGCTCCGCCTGCTGCTGTTCCGTAAATACAATTACTTGCCGTATTAAAGTACACCCTCTCATTTAAATTCCACACATCTATATCGGAATGATTACCCGTCTTATTATATGCAATAATACAGTTGATCAAATCGATATTAATTCTTTTATTTTTACTGGCAAAAGCACATAAACCGCCACCATTATTAAAGGCATAATTACCGGTGAAGGTGCAATTGATAAATTTAACATTAACTTCTGTAGCTTTTGGAGCTGTCAGATAAACAGCACCACCTCTGGCATCTGAGCTACCTATAGTTTCATTGTTCGCAAAAGTTGAATTTGTTATTGATAATGAGTAAGATAAAGTTGAATCCCCTTGAGCAGTTATTGCCCCTCCTCTCGGAGCTTGATTACCAATAAAAGATGAATTTTCAATTTTCACATCAGCGGCTTTGAAAATGCAAATGGCACCACCACCGTAACCTCCGTTGGAAGAATTGCCCTCAAATAAGGAGTTCGATATATTGGCTACGCCCTGAATTCTCATCGCTCCTCCGTTATTTGCTTGTGCATTGATGTTTTTAAATACACAATTATCAATATTCAAAGTCGAACCATCTGTTGCATTGATGCCTGAATTGCCCAATATGCCGGTTCCATCAAAAACGATGTTTTGGAAAGCTCCGGTAATTTCCGAGCTTAGTGTGAAAAAACTTTTACCTGCTCCTGCAGGCTTAAAGATCATCCTTTCTCCGTTAAATGCATTGAACCCGTTGATGGTAATATTTTTCATGGCCATTGCATTCGGTAGTGTAATTTCCGTACTATCAAGATTGAAGTTAATAACATCACCGGCTACGGCATTGGCGAATGCCTGGGCAAACGAGCCTTCACCTGAAGCATTGGCATTGGTTACGGTCAAACCTTCATTCGTATTTACATCAGCAATATCTACAGTGACGCAATAAGGTAGATGATCGGAAATGTCTTTCAAAACCACACCGGACGGTGGGGTCGGTACACCTTTGTCAACCACTGTGTATTGCTTATCTGAAGCTGTTTTTCTGAACCCTAAGATCATATCGATCAAAGATTCAGGATTACTGCTTGTGTAAGTTTTATGATTCAGATCATTGAGAATATTAAAACCATTACTTTGAAAAGTTTGCATGGCTGTATAGGTCGGTTGCGCATTGAAATCACCTCCTACAAAAACCGTTTTACCGGCTGTATTGGCAAAACTGATGATGCTTGCAGTCATGGCATCCCGGTCAGCAGCATCCAAACTAAAATGTGTGCTGAGAAAGTAAAAATCTTCAAATTCAGCAATGATGTATGCCCTGCTTTCGGGATCGGAGGAACCGGGCGCAGGATCGATTTTAACATTGGTAATGGTTGGCGTACCCAAAGAAGCATTCCACAAAACACCTATGCCATAACCATCTCCGGCAATATCGTACCAGTGTCCGGATAAACCGGATTTACTTTTTAGGTTGTTGAAATTGGAATTTCCTGTAACTTCCTGTACGGCAACGATGTCAGCACCACAGGAAGCAATGACTTGTGCATGTTTTGAAATGCGAAAAGATTGAAAATTAAAACCCTTGTTGGTTTCAATATTATAAGTCATCAACTTAATATTTCCTGCAACAAGAAACAGAGGAAAGAAAAATAACAGAAAGAGTGTTGTATATTTTCTCATAATTTTTAATATTTTATCTCAAAAAGGCTTTGAAACTTTTATTATCTATGCGCACAATCACCAAATTATCCGAAAGATGATCCAGAGAAATTTCCTGATTGTTGCCTGCCAAAGACTGATGCAGCAGATTGCCCGTTAATCCGTACACAGCCACCGGACTTACCCCCGACAAACCGGCAAAAGAAATCACTTTATCTTTTATCATCATTTTCAGTTCAGAATTAACTGCATTGGAAACGCCTGCCGGAACATGATATTCTACTGCTCCAATTGAAGGCGTTGCAGGGCGAATGTACCCCACCTGATCCACTGTTGGAATGGTAAATCCTGTCAAAGCAGCAATACCGGCACCATTGGCAATGCTGTTTTCCGACAAATTAATGACTTTCAAATTCTGCACATCAGCTATAACAGGACGTTTGAAATCATCTGTCCAATCTTCAATCTCCTCAAAAATATCAGCAAGGTTAATATCATCCGGCTGGATAGAATTTGTCCATTCAATATCAGCAGCTCCGCCCAATGTTGACCCGTAAATACAATTACTTGCCGTTTTAAAGAATACCCTGTCATTCAGATTCCACACATCTATATCGGAATTTTTACCTGTCTTATTATATGCAATAATACAGTTGATCATGTCGATATTGATAATTCTGCCTGAGCCGGCAAAAGCACATAAACCACCGCCATTGTTGATGGCATAATTACCGGTAAATGTGCAATTGATAAATGTTGAATTAACTTGTGAAGCATCTTTCAAATTGGCTTGAAGGTACACTGCTCCTCCACGTGCATTTGTTTCTCCTTCTACGCTGTTATTTGCAAAAGTAGAATTGATCACTTCAAGCTTTGATGGCGTTCCTACACTGGAATTGACCATAACAGCCCCTCCCCTCGGACCTTGATTGCCAATAAAGGATGAATTTTCAATTTTTACATCGGCGGCATTGTAAATGCAAATGGCACCACCACCATAGCCCCCGTTGGAATAATTGCCCTCAAATAATGAATTCGATATATTGGTGACACCCTGAAGGCGTAAAGCTCCTCCATTGCTTTTTTGTGCATTGATATTTTTAAATACACAGTTTTCAATATTTAAAGTGGAACCATTCGCTGCTGTGATGGCTGAATTACCCAATATGCCGGTTCCATCAAAAATGATGTTTTGGAAAGTTCCGGTAATTCCGGAGTCTAACTTGAAAAAACTTTTACCTTCTCCTGCTTGTTTGAAGATCACCTTTTCCCCGTTGAATGCATTGAATCCGTTGATGGTAATGCTTTTCATGATTATTGCATCCGGATCCGGCAGTGTAATTTCCGTACCATCAAAGTTGAAATTGATAATATCACCGGCCAGGGCATTGGCGAATGCCTGGGCAAATGAGCCTTCACCCGAAGCATTGGCATTGGTTACGGTCAAATCGACACTCTTATTTACGTCAGCTATATCCACAGTAACACAATAAGGCAAATGGTCGGAAATGTCCTTTAAAACCACACCGGACGGCGGGGTGGGCACACCTTTTTCAATCACTGTATATTCCTTGTCTTCAGATGTTTTTCTGAACCCTAAGATCATATCGATCAAAGATTCAGGATTGCTGCTTGTGTAAGTTTTATGATTCAAATCATTGAGAATATTAAAACCATTGTTTTGAAAAGTTTGCATGGCTGTATAGGTCGGTTGCGCATTGAAATCACCTCCCACAAAAACCGTTTTACCGGCTGTATCGGCAAAATTGATGATGCTTGCAGTCATGGTATCCCGGTCAGCGGCATTCAAACTAAAATGTGTGCTGATAAAATAAAAATTTTCAAATTCGGCAATGATGTATGCCCTGCTTTCGGGATCGGAGGATCCGGGTGCAGGATCGATTTTAACATTGGTAATGGTAGGCGTACCTAAAGAAGCTCTCCACAGAACACCTATGCCGTAACCATCTCCGGCAATATCATACCAATGTCCGGATAAACCGGATTTACTTTTTAAGTTATTAAAATTGGAGTTCCCTTTAACTTCCTGTACGGCAACGATGTCGGCACCACAAGAAGCAATGACTTGTGCATGTTTTGAAATGCGAAAAGATTGAAAATTAAAACCCTTGTTGGTTTCAATATTATAAGTCATCAACTTAATATTTCCTGCAACAAGAAGCAGAGGAAAGCAAAATAACAGAAAGAGTGTTGTATGTCTTTTCATAATAGTGTAATAAAGGGCAGAGCAATACACCCGACGGTGTCTCATAAATGCCCAACTGCTGCGTTGCTTTCGATATTCGGGCTCAGTCACATACTTCAGTATGCTCCTTCGCCCTCAATCTCAGCGCCTTGCATTTGAACACTTCTAAGACACCTCGCGGGTTTTTGGTTAAATATTTACTTCTAAGACACCGTCTATTGCTCTGCCGTGTTTAATATTTACTTCAAAAAAGCTTTGAAACTTTTATTATTTATGCGCACAATCACCAAATTATCTGAAAGATGATCCAGGGAAATTTCCTGATTGTTGCCTACCAAAGATTGATGCAGCAGATTACCCGTTAATCCGTACACGGCTACCGGACTTACCCCCGACAAACCGGTAAAAGAAATCACTTTATCTTTTGTTATCATCTTTAGTTCAGTATTAACTGCATCGTCGGAAACACCTACCCAAACATAATATTCTACTGCCCCGATCGAAGGCGTTGCAGGGCGAGCACCCCCTGTCTGATCCTTTGTTGGAATGTCAAATCCTGCCAAAGTAGCAATACCGGCACCCCTGGCAATACTGGTTTCAGAGATGGCTGCAATTTTTTGCCCTGAAGCACTTGTAAGTACGGGACGCTTTTTATCAGTAGCAAAAGTTTCTAAACTTTTAAAGAAAATATTAGCCACTGCCGGATCAGCAATCTCTATACAGTTACGTCCGGCATCGGGTGTAACAGAACTGACACCATAAATTGTATTGTATAACTCAGTTGTAAGAGTTGCAGTGGCTCCTGATTCTTTGTTTTCCAATACATCCGAATAGCCTGAACTGTTGACATTATGGGTTACAATGGTGTTTACTAAATTTAAATTCAGTGTTCCTAGAGAATCAGCATGTGTTTCTACAGCGCCACTTGCTGTCACAGTGGCATTGCCGGTAATTGTACAGTTGATAATATCTACATTTACTATATAATTAGCAGTTTTACTCTGTACAGAGCATAAAATGGCACTTCCGAAATTACTGGAATTATTGTTGGCAAAAGTAGAATTGCTAACTGTTAATTTTGTTGGAATACCAGCCGCATCCCTACCTCTGACTACTACAGCACCCCCGCCGCTTTTGGCTGTGCTCAACGATGAATTATTGACAAAAGTACATTTATCAATCATTACGTCGGTATCACCATAGATACATATGGATCCGCCACCATATCCACCTGAAGTTTGATTACCATCAAATACAGAATTTACAATATTGGCTGTACCCTGAATTCTCATTGCTCCTCCATTGTTTTTTTGTGCATTGATATTTGTGAATTCACAATTTTCAACCGTGAGGGTAGAGCCTTTGGCTGCTTTGATTGCGGTATTCCCTGCAATACCGGTTCCGTCAAAAATTAAGTTTTTAAAAGTTCCGGTAATTCCGGAAGCTAATGAAAAAAAGCTTGTTGATGCGGTTTGTTTAAAAATTACTTTTTGGTCGTTATAAGCATTTAAGCCATCGATGGTAATGCTTTTCATAGGAACTTCATTTGGAAAAGTAAATTCAGTGCCATCGAAGTTGAAATTGATAATATCACCGGTCACGGCATCGGCGAATGCCTGGGCAAACGAGCCTTCACCTGAAGCATTGGCATTAGTTACAGTGTGAGTAACCCCAAAAGACAAAGTGCTTATTAAAAGCAGATTCAGCAATAGTAAAATTTTTGTTTTCATAATGAATAAATTTAAAAATGAATAATAATTCTGTTAATAAAAATAAATAAATTAATAAATAAGTGTCACCATCAGATCCATCACATTGGTTTGTGTCGAACCTGTGGCAATATGCCCTTCAACCTGATTGAAAAATGCATAAGAATCTGCATTTTCGAGATACAAATCCGGATCAATACCTGAACTTAAGGCTTTGGACATGGTATGATTATCAACTACAGCACCGGCTACGTCAGTAGGACCGTCCGTTCCGTCTGTTCCTGCACACAGGATGGTTACATCTCGTTTGCCATGGATTTTTGTAGCTAAGTGCAATGCCAAATGTTGATTGCGACCGCCCAATCCGTTGCCACGGACCTGAACGGTTGGTTCCCCGCCAAATAACAGACAAACCGGTCGTTTGCCTTTCTTATGGCCATGTTGATCGATGGTTTGCAGTATAAAATCGGCAACTCTTGTGTAATTTCCCTGCAACTTGTTGGTAATGATGTGTGTGTCGAATCCTTTTTCAACAGCTTTTTTACTTGCCGCTTCCAAAGCCGTCTGATTGCATCCTATAATGTTATTTTTCGTGTTTTTAAAACAGGGATCATATACTTCGGGATTTTCAGCCACAATGCCGGCTGCTCCGCGTACGATGTACTTGATGGTGGACTGGGGCAATTGTCTGTACAACTCATACTTTTTAATGATGTTCGCTGCATCCATAAAACTTGAAGTATCCGGCACGGTCGGACCCGAAGCAATAACATCCATCGGATTACCTACTACATCTGAAAGAATAAGGCATGCGATTTTTGCCGGATAAATTGCCTTCGCCAACTGTCCGCCTTTAACCTTTGAAAAATGCTTTCTGATGGCGTTGACTTCACGGATATCAGCACCGGATTTTAACAATACTTCGTTGACCTTGATGATGTCTTCCAAAGAAATACCCGGTGGAGTGTCAACCAGCAAGGCGGAAGCTCCACCCGAGATCAGGCATATAACCAAATCATCCTCTTCAGCCCGACGGGCAATTTCCAGGATTGCATGTGTTGCACGCAAACCGTTTTGATCCGGAACGGGATGTCCGGCTTCCGACAATTTGATGTATTTCAATTCGCACCCGTGATTGTATTTGGTGACGACATGTCCGGCAGTAATTCTGTTGCCGAGTATATTTTCTATTTCAGATGCCATCAATGCAGAAGCTTTTCCTGCCCCTATCACGAAAATATTTTCAATCGTGCTGAGGTCGTACGTGCAATCCCGCACTTTCAATATATTGCCGGTCAATTGTACCTGAGAACGAATTAACTTATCGGGCAACACGCTTGCAACACCGGCCAGGAATATTTCTTTTGCAGTCTGTTTCATATCCATGACTTTACATTATTAAAAGAGAAGCAATCCACACACACATAAAAACTACAACACCCATGACGGCGGTAGCTGTTGAAAACACTTTCAGGGTTGTAGTCATATTGATACCTGAAAATCTGCTTACCACCCAAAAGTAAGAATCGTTGGCATGCGAAAACACCATCGAGCCTGCACCCATAGCCAACATGGCTAACAATTTACCTGCTTCCGATTCCAGTCCAAGGGCAGGTAACATTGGAGCTACAAAAGAAGCAGCCGTAATGATAGCCACTGTTGACGACCCTTGGGCTGTTTTAAGTAAAAATGCAATGAGAAAAGGAACAGTTAAACCCATACCTGTCTCAAGCAACAATGCTCCCAAATAAGCACCAACACC